>CAZLYM010000125.1:4281-12059 GCA_964563475.1 uncultured Pirellulaceae bacterium | reverse complement strand
AAAAAAAGCCTCGGAATTAACCGAGGCTGTTAGTGATCTGAAGATCGACGATGGAACTATTCGTCGGAGTCGCCACCGTTATCGTCTTCGGTTGCTCCGACGCCAACGGCTTCTTCGGGCTCTGCTGGCGGTTCCGGCGGCGCCACGTATTCGCTTTCGAAGTTCAGGCTCTTGATCTTGCCGGCATCGTTGCGGACACCATCGACGACGATCTTGTTCTTGCCTTCAAAATGCCCCTGTAGAAGCTCTTCGGAAAGAGGATCTTCGACAAAGTTTTCCAAGGCACGACGTAGCGGACGAGCACCGTAGTCGAGGTTGGTTCCTTTTTTGATGAGGAATTCCTTGGCTTCGTTGGTCAGTTGCAGATCGAAACCGCGTTCGGCCAGTCGCTCTTTGATTTTGGCCAATTCGAAATCGATGACGATTTTGAGATCCTTCTTTTCCAAGTGGCGGAAAATCACAGGCTCTTCTGAAAGACGGTTTAGGAATTCAGGTCGGAACGCTTTCTCGATCTCACCAAAGACCCGCTCTTTCATGTTCTCGAACGACTGATCGTCTCCCGCACCGGGCAGGCCAAACGATTGCTCGTTCTTGATCTGATGAGCACCCACGTTGGTGGTCATGATCAGGATCACGTTGCGGAAGTCGATGTTGCGACCGAAGCTGTCCGTCAAACGGCCTTCTTCCATTACCTGCAACAGCATGTTGAAGATATCCGGATGAGCCTTCTCGATTTCATCCAACAGCACGACGCTGTAGGGACGACGGCGGATTTTCTCGGTCAGCTGACCACCTTCTTCGTAACCAACGTATCCCGGAGGGGCACCGATCAAACGAGAAAGGTTGTGTTTTTCCATATATTCGGACATGTCGATCGACACGAGCGCTTCCTCGTCGCCGAACATGAACTCCGCCAAGCCTTTGGCCAGCAATGTTTTACCGACACCCGTTGGACCGGCAAACATGAAGCAACCAATCGGCCGTTTCGGATCTTTCAATCCGCTGCGACTTCGGCGAACGGCTTTGGAGATCGCTTTGACCGCCGCGTCCTGAGAAACCACCTTCTTGTGCAGTTCGTCTTCCATTTTCAGCAGACGCATGCTGTCCTCGGTGGACAGTCGAGTCAACGGAACGCCCGTCATCTTGGAGATCACCTCGGCGATAATTTCCTCGTCGACCACGCCATCGGTTTCTTGAGATTTCTCTCGCCATTCTTTCTTGATCTGTTCCTTCTTCTTGCGAAGTTTGTCAGCCTGATCACGAAGGCTGGCGGCTTTCTCAAAATCTTGATTGGCGACCGCGTCTTCTTTTTCCTTGTTCAGACGTTCGATGTCTTCATCGATTTCCTTCAAGTCTGGTGGACGAGTCATTGTGCGAAGTCGGACGCGAGCACCCGCTTCATCGATCACGTCGATCGCTTTGTCGGGCAGACAGCGACCGGTAATGTAACGGCTGGAAAGATCCACCGCGGCAGCAACTGCGTCGTCAGTGATTTGAACTCGATGGTGATCTTCGTAACGCTTACGAAGTCCCTTCAAAATGGCGATCGTTTCTTCATTCGAAGTCGGGTCGACTTGGATTTCTTGGAATCGACGTGCCAAGGCGCTGTCTTTTTCGATGTACTTGCGGTACTCGTCGAGTGTCGTGGCACCGATGCATTGAATTTCACCACGAGCCAAAGCTGGCTTGAGTACGTTGGCGGCGTCGATCGCACCTTCAGCACCACCGGCACCGACTAGCGTGTGCAATTCGTCGATGAACAGGATCGTGTTTTTGGCGCGGCGGACTTCGTTCATGACCGCTTTGATACGCTCTTCGAACTGGCCACGGTATTTTGTACCGGCAACCATCATCGCCAAGTCGAGCACAACGATTCGTTTTTCGGACAGGATTTCAGGCACTTCGCCCGAAACCACCAATTGCGCGAAACCTTCAACGATCGCGGTTTTACCAACGCCCGCTTCACCCAGCAAAACAGGGTTGTTTTTCGTTCGACGGCAAAGCACCTGAATGGCTCGTTCGATTTCTGCAGATCGTCCGATGACCGGATCGAGTTCGCCGTTCTTAGCCAGTTCGGTCAGATCGCGACCGAAGCTATCGAGAGCTGGTGTTTTCGATTTGCTGCCTTTGCCTGATGCGGATTCGCCACCGCCTCCCGCACCAGCTGCTTCTCGACCACCGCGTTCACCGCCTTCGCCACCTTCGAGCCCATTGCCCAGCAGGTTGAGTACTTCTTCGCGAACGTCTTCTAGTTTCATGCCCAAGTTCATCAGGACTTGAGCCGCAACGCCTTCCTGTTCGCGCAACAAGCCCAGCAAGATGTGCTCGGTGCCGACAAAGTTGTGGTTCAGGTTACGAGCCTCTTCCATCGAGTACTCGATCACCTTCTTGGCGCGAGGTGTTTGCGGGAGCTTGCCCATGGTGATCATTTCTGGACCGTTCTGGACCAGTTTTTCGACCTCTAGGCGAATCTTGCGCAGATCAACGTCTAGGTTTTTCAGCACGTTGGCTGCGACGCCCGTTCCTTCTTTGACTAGGCCCAGCAGCATGTGCTCGGTGCCAATGTATTCGTGGTTGAAGCGCTGGGCTTCTTGGTTGGCCAGTTGCATGACCTTCCGGGCGCGATCGGTAAAACGTTCGTACATATGAGTTCTCTCTGGTTGAGCAGCGTTGAGTGCCCGAGTCGTTTGTTTAAGCGACAAAGCGGTGACGACAAAAAGTCAAAACAAGAAAATCGTCAGTCGTTTGTCAAATCGATTTGAACATACCCGTCATTGTTGTCAGGAAGTAATTCAGTGTCAGTCACAATGCCGGCCGACTCAGCAGCCTCGTGTTCGAGGATCAACTCAATCAACCTGCGTTCGCGACGTATCTCAAAGTCCCACGAATGAGACTCATCGAATTTTTGTATCGTATCTAGTTGATCGCTTGCTTGTTCAAGCCGGCGATCGTGCCGAAGTAACGTTGCTAGTAGCAAACGAGATTCGACGTCTCTTGGGAATCGGTTTAAACGCTGAAGCAGAAGTGATTCAGCCGCTTTCCAATCCCCTCCTAAGTATTCGTGTTGAGCTTGAATAAACAAGGTGTCGGTTGTTTCTTCAGCCGACACTTTGGCGGTTGTTGCCACTGACATCACGTCAGGCAGTGTGCTAACCGAAACATAGGCCGCTACGGTCCATAAAATCAGTAACGTTGGCCAAGCCACCGCTGGGAAGGTTTCCCCCAAGCAGAGCGGCCACACAAAACTGGAAATTAGGGCCAGATTGAGCACGATTGCGAAACCGACCGCCAGCAGCAACGACGAAAAATGTCCTCGATACCAAAGGCCTGGCAATCCCGGCCAGCTACAAAGTAATCGTGATCCCCAATCCATGAGTCACTCTCCCTGATTTCAACGGTGAACGACGATTAACAACCGAAACGATCAAACCGGCAAAACACAAGGTTCTGACCCATCTAATCTTTCGTCGTAATTCGCGTCCTGTCGACTGGAAACATCCACGTTTCCACGTCTGAAATTAATTGAGTGGCTGAAACGGGCGAATTTTCCATTTCTCCCGGCAGACCGCCCGCCCAATTACGCTCTCTGCTGTTTTGAGTATCCGAACCCCTTGCTTTTACGTCAATCTCAATCGAACCTGCACGACCCACCGAGAGACGCGCAATCGTTGTAAATGGGCTTGCTGTCACCTAGCGGTGCGTGGACGTTGATTCTACGCAACGTGTTTGCCATAAGTTTCCTCGGTTGCCAGAATGTTTGTGTGAAAATTATTGCTCTTGCGTCATGCCAGACTGTCAGAAACCGGGAACCGGAAGCGACTTTGATGAGTGAAAAAAAATCTGAAAATTCCGTGTTCCGAATCCTGGACGCTGCTATCAACCGGGCTTCTGAGGGGCTTCGTGTTGTCGAGGATTACCTGCGGATGGATCTGGCTGATGCTCATTTGGCGGGAACGCTGAAGGATTTGAGGCACGATCTGACCGAGGCGACCAAGGGCGTTGATCCGCAGCAGCGTATGGCCGCTAGAGACAGCGTGGGCGATGTCGGTCGCACGATCGAGACGGCTGCCGAATACGATCGCGAACCGTCAGATGCCGCGCCGGCGGCTCAATCGGTGGTCCAGCCGAACCTAGCGAGGGCTCAGCAGGCGTTGCGGACGATCGAAGAGTTTTCCAAAACGCTCGACACAGGCATCGCCAAAAAGGTCGAACAATTGCGGTACCGCGTGTACACGGCTGAAAAGGCCGTGCTGACAACACTGATCAGCTTGAAGAATCTGGGTGACGCTCGGTTGTATGTGCTGGTTAATGCTTGCAGCGGCGGAGCGACCGATGCGGACGAACCGTTCGCTCAATTACAGGAATTGATAAAAACGCTTGTCGATGTAAACGTCGATGTCATTCAACTGCGCGATAAAACACTCAATGATCGCCAACTGATCGACGCAGGCCGAGCGATCTCAAAGATCACGCGATCGTCCGGGACGAAGTTCATCATGAATGATCGAGTTGATTTGGCGATGGCGTCGAACGCGGACGGCGTTCATCTTGGTCAGGACGAAATGCAAATCGCCGATGCGCGGCGGATTATGGGAGCAGCCCGTTTGATCGGCATTTCGACTCATTCGATCGAGCAAGCCAGACAAGCGGTGCTTTCGGGAGCGAACTATATCGGTATCGGTCCGGTGTTTCCTTCGCAGACCAAGTCGTTCGATTCGCACGTTGGGCTGGATCTAGTTTCTGCGGTCGCCAAAGAGATTCAGTTGCCGGCCTTCGCCATTGGCGGAATCAATCTCGAAAATGTTCAGAGCGTCTGTGACGCGGGACAAAGCCGCGTCGCCGTTCAAAACGCAATCACTCAAGCAAAAGACCCCGGACGAGCTGCCGGGGCCTTTGTCAAACTGCTCGCTTAATAGTAAACAGCGTTGTTGTCAGAAGTTGATGTCGCGCATCAACCGATTTCGAGCATGCTCAGACAAGTTCAGGCAGGCACAAAGCGTGGCATCCGTCAATTTCGATTTGCCGAACCACTGGATGTACTTGAACCACTTGCTGTACCTGAACCGTTTGATGTACTTGAACCACTCGCTGTATTCGAGCCGTTTGACGTACTCGAACCGTTTGATGAACCATTGGTGGTTCCGTTGTTTACTGTTGTTCCTTCATTCAGGTTCCAGTCGTAGCCTAGGTAGCCCACACCAAAGTTCCCGCTGGCAACGACTTGCTGTGCCGATTGAGGGAAGTACTTTGCCAGTACCTGCGCTTGTTGTTGCGGCGATTGAGCGAAATCGCTGCCGTACCACTGCATGATTTTGCTCATGTTGAGTGTGTTGCCGGAAACTTGCAGATTTTGGGAACGCGAGAAAAAGTCCTGCGTGTTGACTACCAATTGCTTCCCGAGCGTCTGAGGGAAATAGGCTCGGTTGAGCAACCGGGGGCATCCGATCGAGGCACAGACGATCGCGAAGTGAATCCGGGGTTCATTCATCTTTCGCAGCACTTTGTGCTCGATGTCTTCCAGCGAAAGTTTCCGGTCGCCAGTGTGTAGCAACAAGTTCTTCCAGATGTTGTAACCAAGGGCTTTTGTATGATTTTTGATGCTAGAGGTTGGGTAGACTCGCAAGATGCCTTCAAGCGTGACTGCGTTGTAAGCGTTGATCCAGTAGGCCAGTTGAGCTTCACGTGACGCCGGTTGGTTCAGAGAAGCTTGGCTCAGGTGAGCGAGATAATTCGTCAGCGTTTGACGGTCAGTCGCGCTGGCGTGCCACGCTTTGTAGGCAACCATGCCGTTTTTGTCGACGTATTTTTGCAGCAATTTATCGTAGGACGAGTGATCGATTTTATCCATCGACACCTGCTGTGCTGCCGGCCATGCTTGCCCAGCGGTCTTTTCTTGGGCCGACGCGGTCCCGGCCATCATTCCGACCACGGCAAGTATTCCGGTCGTGGTGAGTGCGAGCACCGTAGCACCAAACCGTGATTTATATTTGTTGTGTGGAGTGGCCATCTTAATTTCCTTATTCTGTATCTTTGACTAAAAGTTATTTTTCTAGCGCTCAACTCGGGCGTCATTAGAGTTTGTGGCAGAGGTATTTACCAACAACTCGTTGACGAACTGAGGCGACGATTCCTTACAGATAACAACCAACAACCGATTGAAACGATTTATGATCGAAGTCGAGTACAAGTATGCTGTCAGTTCGGTTAAAACACTGCAAGCCGATCTGCAACGCATAAACGCGAAGTTCATCGAAACGGTTCACCAAGAAGATCTCTATTTCGATCATTTTCTCGATGACTTCCGTAAAAAAGACATTGCTTTTCGAATTCGCAAGTCGGGTTTGGTGTCGTGGCTAACGTATAAAGGCCCCAATCAGGATGCCGTCGGAAAAATCCGCGACGAACATGAAGTGCAGCTGGAAAACCCAGCTGCCGCGGACACCCTGCAGAAAATACTCGTGGGGGCAGGTTTTCGGCCGCTTTCGCCGGTGCAGAAAAGTCGCCAACGATATCACGTGATGGTGGACAGTATGGAGGTTGAGTTCTGTCTGGACGAGGTCGATGGATTGGGGGCGTTCGCCGAGATCGAGATCCTTGTGGAGGAGCAGTCGCAAGTCGCGCAAGCCAAAGCCACGATTACGAAACTAGCCCAGCAATTTTCCTTGAGTCAACCGATCCGCACCAGCTATCTGGATTTGCTGCTGGAGCAAGCGTGAATGGCCGCAGGATTCGGTGCGCCATTTTGGTCCGGTCGTAGATTGTCGGGTTCTGAACTACGATGCGGGAATGAATCGCTCACCTGTGCCGACGCCCGTTTCTCAAAAACAATCGCTTGATCATGATCCGCCGCATCACACTGCGAACTTCGGATTACTGGCATCCTACATGGTCGTAATGCGCACCGGTTGGATTTTTAAAACCGAGAGCATCATTATGCCGGCCGTGTTAGACGTGGTTGGCGGAGCGAGCTGGTTGCGAGGCTGTTTGCCGATGCTTAATCGATTTGGCCAGAGCATTCCTCCAATGCTGATGTCGGATTTGGTCCAAAATGCGCCGCTGAAGAAACGGTGGCTGACAATGATGACTTTGTTGATGGGGTGCTGTTTCTTGGCGTTGTCTGCGATGTGGGCGGTTACCGGGGGTGAGTCCAGCGGTTGGCTGCCGTTTGCTTTCCTTGTGATCTATGCCGTTTTCTTTGGAGCGACGGGCGTCGACATGTTGTTGCTCAACACGATGAAGGGGAAATTGATTCGCGTGCGACGGCGAGGGTTGCTCGATTTGTTTTCCAATGTTGTCGGAGCCGCTGTCGCCACTGCTTGTGCGTGGTTTTTGCTGACGATGTGGTTGTCTGGAACGGGCACGGCTGAAGGTGAGCGGCCGCCGAACTTCACCATGATTTTTCTGTTTACGGGAGTCATGTTTGTTGTCGCAGCGATAATTGGGCTGCTGTTTTTTGAAGTACCGGATTCCGTTACAAGATCCGGACGTAGCAGCCGTCAAATTTTTCAGGCGGCGATCGCCACAATCAAACATGACCGCAACTTTCGTACGCTTGCGCTGGTGGGAATGATGTTTGGCATGTGCCTGACCCTGTTTCCGCATTACCAATCGCTCGGGCGATCGCGTTTGTCGCTCACGCTGACGGCTTTAATCCCTTGGGTGATCGCTCAGAATATCGGAACGGCCGTGTTTAGCATCCCCTCAGGTTGGGCAGCCGATCGATTCGGCAACCGCCGCGTGCTCAACGTTCTGCTGCTGGCGTTGTGCATCGCTCCGCT
>CAZLYM010000125.1:1508-4181 GCA_964563475.1 uncultured Pirellulaceae bacterium | reverse complement strand
TCGGCAACCGCCGCGTGCTCAACGTTCTGCTGCTGGCGTTGTGCATCGCTCCGCTGTTAGCGCTGCTACTGTCGCGCTGGCAGGAAGTTCATAGCAATTGGTTCATGCTAGTGTTTCTGCTGCTAGGGCTGACTCCGGTCACCATCCGAACGCTCAACAACTACACCCTAGAGATCGCCGATCGCGAAGATCACCCTCGCTACCTTAGTACGCTAGGGTTGTGCGTTGCGGCGCCGCCGGTACTGTTGTCGACGTTGATGGGGGCGCTCGTAGATTGGTTCACGTTTGAATTTGTCTTCCTAATCGGAACCGCGTGCATCTTGATCGGTTGGTTGCTGACGTTTCGTTTGATCGAACCTCGAGACGCAGTGCAAGAACCTTCTTCACCGTGACTTGGCGGTCGTTGTTGCGGCGGGCACAAAGTCAACGATAACCGGGCGATGATCCGATCCAAGGCATGGTCCAATCCAATGATCAACAACCGTCAGGTCATCGCTTAGCAGCACGTGATCCAGCTTCAACGCAAAGAGCCAAGTCTGGCGAAGTGGTCCATACGCGCGGGCTCTTCGGTACCAAGTCGGTCGCAAGCCGCGCCCGTATCCCGCTGGCGTCAGCCCGGTACTCGTCTGTAGATCTGCAAAGTGCGGCGACCAGGGAACGCAGTTGAAATCGCCCAGCAGGATTCGCGATTCATCTTGGCTGAACACTCGCTCGATTTCATCAAGCTGCTCGTTTCTCAAACTTGCCTTCTCACGGGGCAGTGGGATGCAGGGATGAGTCGCAAAAATTCGGAGCGGTTGCTGATCAATCGTGACGCTGAAGTCCAGAGAAGGGAGTTGCCACCGAGTCGAAAGATGGACATCAACGGAATCGAAAGGAAGCTGTGAATAGACCGCGATACTGCTGGTGCCTCGATCGTCAACGATGTGACGATGGGGAAACATTGATTGGATCGGCTGCAGACCCTCTGTCCATTCGTAATCTGCCTCGATCGCAACGAACAGATCGGGATCGTGTGTTTTCACAAAGTCGACCACTTCGTCGTAGTGTTGATTTCCTTGCAGTAAATTCAACATCATGATTCGAGTCACCTGCGTATCTGTACTAGATTGTGGGTTGGCCGTTGGCACCACGTAGGGAAGTAGCGGCAGCAGATTCGCAACGGCGCACATCAGCAGCCACCACGCGATTGTTCCTCGCCGCCAGATCCAGTAAACGATTGCCGCCGGAGCCAAGATCATTAACAGTTGGACTCGAAATTGGCAGCAAATATCGGCCGCCCACGAAAAACGGGCCGCGAAGGCAAAGACTGCGATCGCGCCGACGGCTGCAAGGCTTATGTCGCTTAGCAGTCCTAACCACCACGCCGCCTTCCGGGCAAAGCCTGCGACGATCCCAGTGGACGGCGGAGGCGGTGAAGTATCAGATTGTTGAGAGGGTTGGTTCATTTTATGTCGAACGTGTTGGTTTGATTCCAGCAATTCAGGATAACGTCTGCATTCGACTCGGGCGGACTCAGGGATCGAAACTGGCGAAAAGAAGTCGGGAAACGCCTGTTTCGCAGCCAGCTACTTCACGAATTTCAGTTTTGTAGGAGACCTTTGGCAAGGTGATCACCCTTGCCATGAAGGCCTGTTTTTTGTCGACTGCTGGTTCGTGGAATTCGTCGTTGCCCATCAAAAAACGAAAGCAGAACATGACTCGAACAGAGAACCCATGCTTGATCGGGATGATTGTCGCCGGTGCCGTCACGTTTGCGATGGTCGCCAGCATCCAAGCGCAGGATTTGAGCGGAATCAAATGCATTGTCAACGGTGACCAGAATGCTTCGCCGGATGCCTCGATCGAATACCGCGGTGGTCGTGTTTATGTTTGTCGCCAAGAGTGCATCAAAGACTTCGAATCGGACCCCACGACGTTCGCAACCCGCGCCAATCATCAGCTGGTTTTGACAGGACAGTTTCGGCAGGCCAAATGCCCGGTCTCGGGCACTAAATTGGATTCTGCGGTCACGGCCAACGTGGGCGGAACCAAGGTCGCGTTCTGCTGCCAGAAATGTTTGAAAAAAGTTGAAGATGCCGAAGAGATGAAGGAGCGAGCCGAGCTGGTCTTCGGAGACAAGGCGTTTGAGAAATCATTCGTCAAAGTTGAAGCGGATGCTGCCGCCGATGCTCAGTTGATCAAACTTGCCAACGTGAAGTGCATTGTGGAGTCGAACCGGAAGGTTTCAGAAAAATATTCTGCCGACCACTTGGATGGGAAAGTGTTCTTCTGTTGTCAGAAGTGCGCGAAGACATTTAAGGAAGCTCCAGAGGAGCATGCCGCGGCGGCGAACAGGCAGCTTGTTCAGACCGGACAATATGTTCAAACCGAGTGCCCGCTGGTCGGAGGGCCTACCAGTGATGAACACATGGCAGTTGTGGGTGGTGTTTCTGTCAAGCTTCGTGGTGAGAAGTGTATCGCTGCCCTCGACAAGACAAAAACGGAAAATGAGAAGATCAACCTAGTCTTCGCTCCATCGCGTTTTACTGAATCTTTCAAACCAGTGGCCGTTGTGGCCGAACCCAAACCAAAATCCGATCCCAAATCGAAACCCGCGCCTAAATCAAAGCCGTAAAGTCAAAGCCGTAAAGCGAAAGGCGAGCGGAATGATCATTCGTTCGAGCAGCCGAT
>CAZLYM010000125.1:0-1408 GCA_964563475.1 uncultured Pirellulaceae bacterium | reverse complement strand
GTCAAAGCCGTAAAGCGAAAGGCGAGCGGAATGATCATTCGTTCGAGCAGCCGATGTGATGTCGGACGATTGAGCGTCGCGTTCCACCAGCCAGCAGCTGTTTCTTCAACTTCCCTGACCCGACCCATCGCTCGTGCCCGTTCGCATCTTTTTTTCTGTTGGTGAGCCAAGCGGCGATCTACACGGCTCCAATCTGGTGCGTCGGCTCAAAGAACACGATGACTCGATCGAGTGCGTAGGTTTTGGTGGGCCGAAGATGGCGGCGGCAGGTTGTGACATTCACTACGATCTGACTCAAATGGCAGTGATGTTTATTTGGGAGGTGCTCAAGAAGCTCAGGTTCTTTTTTCGCTTGGTCGACCGGGCCGAGGATTACTTTCAGCAGAACAAAGTCGATGCCGTGGTACTGATCGACTACCCGGGCTTCAACTGGCACATTGCCAAGCGAGCGAAAAGGCATGGGATTCCGGTCTACTACTATGGGACGCCTCAGATGTGGGCGTGGGCTCCGTGGCGAGTCCGAAAAATTCGAAAGTACGTTGACCACGTGCTGTGTAAGCTGCCTTTTGAGGTCGATTGGTTTGCGGCTCGGGGCTGCACGGCGACCTACGTTGGCCACCCCTACTTTGACCAACTGACAACTCAGACCTTTGACGAAGCGTTTTGTGACCAGTTGAACCGCGATCCACAGCCGTTGGTGACCCTGCTTCCCGGTTCACGCAATCAGGAAGTCGATCGACATTTGCCGATTTTGCTTGACGCGGCTGAAGAGATTCAGGCTCAGGTTCCCGGCTGTCGCATCACGATCGCCTGTTTCAATGAGAAACATTTACACTTGGCCAAAGAAATGACCGCCAAGAGAAGCTCAGTGATCCAGTCGCACGTTGATCGAACGCCCGAGCTGATGCGATCGAGTACGATTTGCCTGGCGTGCAGTGGGTCGGTTTCGTTGGAACTGCTGCACTACCGCAAACCAACGATCATCGTTTACCAGCTTGCCCGTTGGATGATGGTGGCGCAGGCGTTTCTGCTGCGAACGAAGTTTATCACGCTGGTGAACTTGATCGCGGCGAAGGATATTCGCAAGCGAACATGGGGTGTTTACGATCCGGACGATCTTGAAAACGGCGACGGTCAGGAAGTGGCGGTGATGCCCGAGTACGTGACTGTTGGAAACCCCGCGGCTGCCGTGGCCCGAAAAGCCATTAGCTGGTTGAAGGATTCGCAAGCGTTGGACGACAACGTGCAGCAGTTGGACTTCCTAGCCAAGCAGTACGCGCGTCCCGGTGCGACAGACCGGGCGGCAGAGTACATTATCGACAACTTGCGTTGAAGCGAGAGGCGGAATGAGGCATACCCAACAGCGTGTTGAACGCGTGGCATTTTCGAGCCATCGCCAAGTCGGTTT
>CAZLYM010000124.1:0-12121 GCA_964563475.1 uncultured Pirellulaceae bacterium | reverse complement strand
AAACGTAGCCGCAACCAGCTGTACGCCGATCGATCAGGCTTCGACAATGGCAATCAATTCGTTTGCCGCTGTCTCGTTGACAACCAGTGACTCGAACTCGCTTGCAGACAGCGGTCGACTGAAGAGATACCCTTGGTACTCGTCGCAGTCCAACGACTTCAAATACTCGAGCTGCTCGGTTGTTTCAACGCCTTCGGCCAAAACCTTGAGGCCAACGGCTTTGCCCAACGCCACGATGCTTGATGCGATCACCCCATCGTCCGAGTCTGGGACGTCTTTTACGAACGCACGATCAATTTTCAGACGATCCAGTGAGAACTGTCTCAGATAAGACAGTGATGAATATCCAGTTCCGAAATCATCGAGGCTGATACTTGCGCCGAGCTTCTTGATTTGAGTCAGCTTTGCGGTCGCCTGTTGGACATCTTCGATCAACAAACTTTCCGTGATTTCAAAATCAAGGTTCGTCGCATCGATCTCGAACTTTTCTATGGAACGCTCAATGCTGTCACAAAAATCATCTCCGCGAAATTGAACCGGACTGATGTTGATTGAAAGCGTTGGATGGAAACCACGTTGATTCCATTGCTGCAACTGTCGACATGCTTCACGGACGACCCATTTTCCGACTTTGATAATATCACGGTTCTTTTCAAGCATCGGAATAAATTGCTCAGGTCCAACGCTATCTCCATCGCAGTTCCATCGCAGAAGCGCCTCGGCACCTAAGATTTTTCCAGTCGACATGCAAACTTGAGGCTGATAGGTCAAATAGAATTCGTCATTTTCGAGGGCGAACGAAAGTTTGTCT
This sequence comes from uncultured Pirellulaceae bacterium, assembly GCA_964563475.1. GTDB lineage: Bacteria > Planctomycetota > Planctomycetia > Pirellulales > Pirellulaceae > Mariniblastus. The sequence goes on along the minus strand of CAZLYM010000124.1, from coordinate 11,310 downwards.
TGGATGTCGCGAAATTCAAGCAATTCGTTGGTCATGCGAGGTTCGTAATACGCATGCCCCAGTTCTTGTTCTTTTGCATGAAACATGGCCGTGTCTGCAAAAGCGAACAGATCTGCCGAGGTTTCTGAATCATCTGGGCATAACGCAATGCCAACGCTGGCGCTGAGAGCAAAATCGTATTGGTCGATCACATAGCGTTCAGACAACGCATCGCATATCTGCAACGCCACGCGTCCTACGGCTTCCTTCGAACCGATCGCTGGCATCACAACACAAAATTCATCACCGCCCAAACGTGACACGACGGTAGAGCCATCATCTAGTGTTCGTAAACGATTCGCAATCTCAACTAGAGCCAAGTCTCCAACGGGATGGCCCAATGTGTCATTGACTTCTTTGAATCCGTCCATGTCGATCACCAGCAAGGCCACTGGATCTCCGGAAGATACAGCATGTGCAACAGCAGAATCTAGTTCTTTCAAAAACTGATGTCGATTGACAAGGCCTGTCAATGAATCAGTGGTCGCGAGCGAGTGCAGTTCTTTGCTTTTTTTAGTCAACCGGTTACTGAATGCCATCAGTTCTTTGGTACGCTCCCTATAAAACGCCTCACCTTGATGGCAGCAAAAAAACAACGCGGCGGCCACTCCGTTGGCGATCATCAGTTCATCGAGTTGCCGATACCAAACCTGTGCTACGCCGAATTGCGCCATGAAGAATACCGTGTGAGCTGTCAGCGACGTCAACAGCCAGAAGAATGCCGGGCGAACGCCCAGTAATTGAGACGAAATCAGAATCGACGTCGGAAAGAAGAACATGGTGCCGCGCAAATCTGGGTTGGACAGCGAGACAAGGATTACTCCGGCTCCCGACACAACCAGGCTCGTATGCATAATCAGGGCATATGATTTTCTTAACGTCGTATTCTTCATACTACCAATTACGAACATCGCCATGGCTTCAAGAGCACAAATTACCGAACCCGGCGCAAAACCGCGGACCGCAAGATAGCCAGCAAAGACCAGCCAAGTTCCCAGCTGGACGTACGTCAACCGCCATATCCTTTGCTCGCGCAGACAGGAGTCCTCATTCTCGCAATCGAGAACGTTAGTGTCGGTCATATTTTGGGAAAAATCAGAGAGCACAGGATGGTGTTTTTGAGATAAGTAGATGACAGTTGGGAACTTATGAGAACCTAGCTTTTGCTGACGTGATACATTGACAAAAATCACGATCTGGTGGAACGTCGCGCTAATTCGCGTGACTCCTCTCCGAATACCCCCGCCTATTGAGTATAACCGTTAAAACACGCCGATCTCACTTTTGAACTTTCGTCAAAATTACAACCTGTTACCGTGAAAAAATACCAAGAACCTCCTTCACTTACGCTTCGAATCACGAGATTTAGGTGAGTGAACCTTGGAACGGACTCCGAGTACTTTTTGGGAAGCCAGTATGTCGTTCAACGCTCTTGTTATTGGAAATGAATCCAACGCAAACGATGTTGCGAGCGTTCAAACCTTGGCCCTTGAAAAATTGCCCAAGGGAAACGTATTGGTCGCAGTCGAGTACTCGACCGTCAACTACAAAGACGCACTATGTATGCAGGCAGATAGCTCTCTCGTGGCCAGTTATCCACACGTGCCGGGAATTGATTTTTCTGGAACGGTCGAACATTCAGAAGATTCACGTTATCAACCGGGTGATAAAGTGATTTTGACGGGCTGGCATGTTGGGGAAAAACACTGGGGTGGACTGGCTCAAAAGGCACGAGTCGACGCCAACTGGCTTGTTCCATTGCCGGAAGGGTTGACCACTCGGCAGGCGATGGCGATTGGAACCGCCGGATTCGCGGCCGGACTAGCAGTGATCGCGTTGGAGGATCATGGGTTAACACCACAACAGGGTGAAGTCTTAGTAACGGGAGCCGCAGGTGGCGTTGGTTCAATCGCGATAGCTATGCTTTCTAAGTTTGGGTATGAGGTCGTCGCGGTGACAGGACGCCCGGAGTTGGCTGGGTATCTGACATCGCTTGGTGCGACACGCTTAGTAAATCGAAATGAATTGAACACCGTGTCCAACAAGCCACTCGAAAAGGCCGTTTGGGCAGGCTGCATCGACACGGTGGGAGGCGAGATGCTGGCTAGGTCGCTTGGCCAAATGAAGTATGGAGCTACGGTAGCAGCAGTTGGGCTGGCAGGTGGATCGCAAGTCCCCGCGAGTGTGATCCCTTTTCTATTGCGAGCCATCAATTTGATCGGAATCGGAACAGCGCTGTACCCTGCGGAAAAACGACCTGCTGCATGGCAACGAATCGTTGACGGTTTGTCACTGGACAAGCTCGATGCGATGACTCGACCAGCGACTCTGGCGGAGGTTCCGGCACTAGCAGCCGATATTCTGCAAGGCAAAATCAAGGGGCGAATCGTTGTCGATGTCAACGCTTAAACTGCTGGGGCAACGGTGAGGGGCGTAAAGTTGGTTGACTTTAGAGAATTCTAAAATTTTCTGAAATTGTGATTCGTGCAAGAACTGTCGAGGGACAGGCTTAATTTGTGCGGAAAAAGTAAACAATTATGGCAAGCCGCAACAAACGGTCGGCAATAGTTGGCATGCGATAGGCGCTGACAAACTTTAACAGCTGGAAGCCATGGCGAGCGAGCTCATTTTGCTCTCCTCGCTGACTAGCTTTGTCAGTGTGTTCTTGTTTGCGAACAAAGCCTAGCGATCTAGCAAACCAATTTTTGTAATTCTGTTTGTTTCATGAATATTTCTGCCCCGGAAAACCTCGAGATAGGATTCGTTTTGGCCTGTGCGGCCATTGTCTTTCTGATGCAAGCTGGATTTTGCTTGTTGGAAAGTGGCATGGTCCGAACGAAAAACAGCATTAACGTTGCCGTTAAAAACGTCCTCGACTGCTCGCTGACGATGCTGCTGTTCGTCACTTTCGGTTTTTCAATGATGTTCGGAGCTTCGTTTTTTGGGTTGATCGGTGATCCAACAAGGTTGCTGGATCTCAGCGATCCAAAAATGGCGGCGTTTCTGATATTTCAACTAGTCTTTTGCAGTGCTGCAGCCACGATTGTCAGTGGCGCTGTGGCAGAGCGAGTCAGGGTTGTTACCTATCTGGCGATCGTGCTGGTCGTGTCAGGATTTGTCTATCCCACGTACGGACACTGGGTTTGGGGAGGAACGCTGCCGGGAACAGAAGCCGGCTGGCTCAGTAGACTCGGCTTTGTTGACTGGGCAGGCGCCTCAGTTGTTCACATTGTTGGTGGTTTTGCCGCGTTAGCAGCGGTTCAAGTTGTTGGGGCACGTAGAAATATTTCGACGACGGGCCTGACCGGTGGACACAGTCTTACCTTGGCAATTCTGGGCGTGTTCCTGCTGTGGTTTGGCTGGTGGGGATTCAATGGAGGAAGTGGTTTGGTGGCAGGAAAAAATCTGCCTAAAATCATTTTGATAACGAATTTGGGTGCCGTTGCGGGGTGCCTTACCGCCACGCTTTATTCGTACCTGACTCTGAGACGAATCGAAGTTGTGCCCATGATCACGGGAATTCTTGCGGGGCTAGTCTCAGTGACCGGTGCGTGCCACTTGTTGTCACTCGAGTCGGCGGCCATCGTGGGTGCGATCGGAGCGATCATTGCCTTGTGGTGTTCGCAGTTGCTGGTCAAGGTTGGAATCGACGACGCCGTCGGAGCGTTCCCAGTGCACGGCGCTGCCGGAGTTTGGGGCGTACTAGTCGTCGGTCTGTTTGCTCCCGAATCGGATCTGCTCAATGGAAGCAGAATTTCTACGATAGCGATTCAGGGCCTAGGTGCAGGTGCTGGAGCAGTACTTTCCTATGCGGCAGTATTCATCGCTTTGAAAACAATGAATCTGGTGACTCCGCTGCGTGTCACGGCCGAAGAGGAAAAGATCGGTCTCAACGTGGTCGAACATGGTGCGACGAATGAAGTTACCGATCTAGTGATGGAAATTGAATCGCATGCTCGGACAGGTGATTTCTCGAGTGGCATCGAAGCGGATACACATAGCGAGGTTGGTCAGATTGCTGCTGGATACAACCGAGTCATTCAGCGAGTCCAAAGTGAGATGTCGAATCACGAGGAAACCAATCGCTGGTTGGAAAATGAGCGACTTCGCATGCAATCGATTCTAGAGCATGCGGGTGTTGGCATTTATCAACTAGACGAAGACGGGACGGTCATTTCGGTTAATGCGAGGTTGCTGGAACTAATTGGCCACAAATCCCTTGACTCCGTTGTTGATGACCAAAGGCAAAAATCAGAACTTTTGTTGCCGTGGCGAAAGATCGGCGATGAATCGGACAACATGCGCCAGCAGTTCGAACAAGGTTCGGCTACCAAGGAAGTCGAAAGCCAGATCGTCGGTGCTCAAGGTCAAGACCTGTGGGTGCTTGAGAGTCTCGTGCCGGTTCGCGAGCAAAATGGGAACCTGCACGGCTGGCTGGGTACGATGCACGACATCACGGAGCAAAAGCAGGCTTCGATTACCGAAATAGAGATCGCGAAAGCCAAGAGTGACGCGAAAGGTGAATTCCTAGCCAGCATGAGCCACGAGATTCGAACGCCGCTCAATGGCGTCATTGGCATGTTGGATCTGCTGGATTCGTCGCCTCTCCCGACGAAAGAACAGAACTTTGTATCGATTGCCAAAAGTAGCGCAGGTTCACTGCTGTCCCTGATCAACGACATTCTCGATTTCTCAAAAATTGAGTCTGGGCACATGGAGTTGGAATCAATCGAGTACAACTTACGTGACCTGATTGAACAGATTGCCGAACAGTTTGCTTATCACGCTCACGTTAAAAGCCTTGAATTGAATTGTCACGTCTCAGACGAATTGCCGCCGGTTCTGATTGGTGATCCCGAGAGACTTCGGCAGATTGTGATCAATCTGCTTGGAAACGCCATCAAATTCACCGAAGAAGGTGAGATCAACTTGAGCGTGACCCGCCGAGGGAGCGTGATGCGAGTCAGTGTCCAAGACACCGGGATCGGAATGGACGATAGGACTCAGGAAAAACTCTTCCAGTCATTCACTCAAGCAGATGCGTCCACGACTCGAAAATACGGCGGGACAGGGCTGGGGCTCGCTATCAGCAACAAGTTGATCGATCTAATGGGTGGACGTATTCGCGTTAGCAGCGAAGTTGGTGAAGGATCGGAGTTCTGGTTTGAATTGGATATGAATATCTCGGAGACAGAGACGGACAATGGAGATAACGCTGCACTGCTCCTAGAGCGACTTCCGGAAGCCCGTGTGTTGGTGATCGACGACAATGCTACGAACTGTGAAATTCTCTCGAACCAGTTCCGCAATTGGGGCTTAAACGTTACCGTTTGCAAAGAATCGACCAAGGCGATTGACCGCATGACAGTCGCCAGCCGAATTGGTCAGCCGTTCGATTTGATCCTGTTGGACTATTGTATGCCCGAAATGAATGGGCGTGATGTGGCAAAGGCAATGATGCAACAGGCTGATCTGGCGGCTACTCCGATCATTCTTCTTTCTAGCAACTATGAATTGTTGTCAAAAGAAGAGATGGAAGCGTTTGGGATTTTTGCCGCCATCACGAAACCCGCAAGGCAAAGTCGCCTCCTAGACACGGTGATGAACGCCTTGTATCAGGACCACCGTGGCGCAGCATCTTCCTCCGTGTCCACGACGTTGACAGAAGGTTCTGATTCGTTGGCGGCATCAAGCGATGGGTTCGAATCTTCCGCATCAGATGTATTGAACCAGCTTGAGTCACAGCGTTTTGAGCCGGAAACAGAAGCGTCTGGATCCGGCGAAACGACGACTGACGTTTTGATTGTTGAAGACAACCACGTCAATCGAATCGTTGCCGAAAAAATGCTCGGTGAGCTGAAGCTGACGACAGACTTTGCGGTCAACGGTAGAGAAGGTGTCGAAAAGACCAAGTCGGGCAACTACGGAATGATCCTGATGGACGGGCACATGCCGGTCATGGACGGGTGGGCCGCGACCCGAGAAATCCGTACGTGGGAAGAGAGTCAGCCTGAAAATCATCGGCGAGTTCCTATTATCGCTCTGACCGCAAACGTGGTTCAGGGAGTGCGTACGGACTGCGAAAAAGCGGGCATGGATTACTACATTTGCAAACCCATCACATTGGCATCGATCACGACCGTTGTCGACAAATTTCTGCCTCGGCAAAGGACGAAGTCGCTGCAAAAGGCCCGCAAGTCCCAATCAGATGGTTTCGCGACACACTCATCCCCCCCCAACGCACCCATCGGATCTGCGAATCAATCCGTTCCTCCAATCGAGACTGATTCTTCCAGCGTGTTCGTTTCAGATGAGCGTGCAGCGATTGGAACAAACGGGGATCCAGGCAATGCCTTGCCAACCTCAGGAGCTGCGGCTTCAGCGACAAATCCAAACAGCCGTTTGTTGTCTTTGGAAAAGCTGATTGACCAGTTCCAAGGCGATGAAGTGTTCGCGATGCAAATCTTGCAAGTGATGCACGAAACGCTGCCCAAACAGATCGAGAAGCTGCAGTCTGCAAGCACCAAGGAAGATTTCCAGCAGGTCGCCAGCATCGCGCATCAGATTAAAGGAGCGGCGGGAGACAGTTGTCTAGCCGCAGTTTATCAGACCGCAACGGAACTTGAGCAGGTTGCGTCGAATCAGGATGCCAGCAAAGTGCCTCTCACCGTAGCAACTCTGTCGCGCAGATCGCTTGAGACAATCCAATTGATCGAAAATCTGATCGCATTGCCTTAGTTCTTCGGGTCCAAAACCTACATCATAAATTTCCAAGTGTCTTTCCAGCAACTCACAACCGGTCCTTTCCCTCAGTCGGGCAACCAGAACATCGTTTCGGGGCTGCTGAGTGGCGCTACGTCCAATCGCGCGGAACAACCAGACCAGAAGCTGGCGCTTCGGATTTTGGTTGCAGACGATGAAAAGGTGACACGCATGCGGCTTCAACAGTTGTTGGAGAATGCTGGGCACGAAGTCGTCACAGCCGAAAACGGAAGAGAAGCTTTTAAGTTGGCGCGCTCTCGTGAAATCGACTTGCTGTTGACTGACGTGCACATGCCGGTACTCGACGGCCTTAAAACGCTAAGCTTTTTGCGGCAGCTTTACGATTCCGCGGAACTTCCTGTGATTGTGATGACTTCGTCGGAGAATCGCGAACACGTTTTGGCAGCATTCTCAGCTGGAGCCAACGACTACGTCCAGAAACCAATCGATAATGATATCCTGCTGGCGCGAGTGGCAAACCAGCTGCTGATAAAAAAGACGCAAAAGGCGCTCAAGGAAAGCGAAGAGCGATACTCACTTGCGGTCCAAGGCACCAACGATGGGATTTGGGATTGGAACTTGATCACCAATGAGCTCTACCTCTCGCCTCGCTGGTGCGAGATGGTCGGTGTCGATCCAGCCACGACGCTCGTAGGAAATCAATGGATGGATTTGGTGCATATTGAGGATCGCGATCGAATCGTTGCTGTACTGGAGGCGCATCTGTGCGGCGATACGGACCACTTTGAAACCGAAGTGAGAATGAAAGATAGTCAGCAGGGTTTTCGCTGGATGCTCTGCCGAGGGCTGGCGTTTCATTGCAACAATGGCATCCCTTGCCGAATCGCAGGCTCTCTAACCGACATCACCACCGGAAAGGTAGCGGATGCGTTGACGGGGCTGCCGAACCGGTTGCTCTTTCAGGATCGCGTTGAGCGAGCAGTCGATCTGTTGCTGAGAAAGCCGGATCGTTACTTCGCCGTTATCTACATGGATGTCGATGATTTCAAACTGATTAACGATCACATGGGGCACCGAGTCGGGGATGAGTTCCTTGTCGAGGTCGCAAAACGAATTGAACAAGCCATTCGGAGTGCTGACTCGTTTGTCGCAAGGCTGGGAGGAGACGAATTCGCGGTTGTCGTTGAAGCAATCGATTCAGCCTCGGATGCGATCGCCGTCGCCCAACGAATCCACGAACGAATGTCGGTCCCGTTTCGTGTGGACGGCCGAGAAATCCTAACGCGAGCCAGTATGGGGATCGCTGTGGCCAGCAAACATGCCTCAGGTTCCGACGACCAGCCCCTGACCGCCGAGATGCTGGTCAGCCAAGCGGACACCGCAATGTACCGCGCGAAAAAGCAAACCAACCAAGCGTACTGTGTTTTCGAACCGCAGATGTTGGACGACAACGCAATGGCTCTCGAAATGGGCCACGAACTAAAGATGGCGATTGAGCGAGATGAACTCTCGGTTCATTACCAACCCATTATTGACATAGAAAAATCACTGACGCTTGGCTTTGAGGCCTTGATGCGTTGGGACCATCCAGTTCACGGAAGTATCCCCCCTGATCGGTTTATACCGATTGCCGAGTCAAACGGGCTGATCGTTGAAATTGGCGAGTGGATTCTTCGGCAGTCGTGCAATCAGGTTGCTCAGTGGAACCGAGAATTCGAGGCAGACGTGATGGTCAGCGTGAATGTTTCGATTCGTCAGATCGCGAAAGGAGAGTTTTTTCCAATCGTTCAACAGGTTCTGCTCGAGACCGGAGTTCCGCCTCATTTACTTCGACTAGAAGTTACCGAAACGGTTCTGATCCAAAACACCGAGGAGACGATGAAGCGGTTGGTTGCCATGCGTGATCTGGGAATCAAGATCGGAATTGATGATTTTGGAACAGGCTATTCTTCGCTGGCATACTTACACAAAATGCCGGTTGACGTGCTGAAAATCGATCGGTCATTCGTGGCGTACATGACGGAATCAGACAAGCATGAGGCAATCGTTCGAACAATCATTACGCTGGCTGAGAGCTTGAAGCTGCAGGTTGTTGCCGAGGGAATCGAAACGCCCGATCAATTGGCGATGCTTCGGGAACTGGGCTGTTCGATGGGCCAAGGCTTTCTGTTCGCCAAACCTTGTCCCGCCGATGCCGCCAGCCAGCTGATCACGAAGAACTGGTCGGAGGATTGACCGAAAGTCGTCAGCCCACCTATTCTGCAAGTGAAAAGTTGATCTGATTCTCGCCTGCTTCGACCGTCGCGGTCAATTCAGTTTGTCTTCGATCCCAGTGTTTCTTGGGCAGCGTCTCTTCTCGCCCGATTTGGCTGAGCATCTTTTCTGTTGGTTTGTCATTAACCGATGTCCCGCAAGCGATTTTCCCGCATCCGGTTTCGCCGCGATCGTCACTTTGCGTCGAGCCGGAACTCATCACGGTTGCACGCACAAAAAAAGGAGATCGCAGACAGCCGTTTCTATTGAGTCGTTCTATTGAGTCGACTTCTGAGTTACACTTTCAGCCTGAGCCAAAAACAATCAATGCGGAATCAATACCTATGTTACACAGGAACACGCGTCCTCTGTTTGTGATTTTCTGTTTGTTAGTACTGGTTGCGACTGCGCCGGCAACCGTCGCGAAGGCTCAGGAATCTCCTGAAGTTCGGGATGCGTCTGCTGAACTGTCAGTCGACACCGTGAAGCCCGCTCAGTTGTTTGAAGATGGCAACTACGCGATGTTCATTCACTGGGGAATTTATTCCCAGCTCGGCAACCGGTTTGATGGCAAGACATACTACGGGATCGGCGAATGGATGATGCATAAAACCATGGCCAAGATCCCAATCGCTCGCTACAAGAAGCTTGCGTCAACCTTTCACCCGAAAACGTTTGATGCGAAAACGATCGTCAAGGTCGCGAAAGAGGCCGGGATGAAGTACATCGTGATCACGTCAAAGCATCACGATGGATTCGCGATGTATCACTCGAAGGTCAATAAGTTCAACGTGGTTGACGCCACGCCGTGGAACAAAGACCCAATGAAGGAACTGGCTGCCGCCTGCGCGGAAGCCGGTATTGGGTTTGGGTTCTACTATTCTCACAATCAGGATTGGACGTTTCCGGGCGGAGGCGGCGGCCCGGGGAAAGATGCGGACGGTAACCGAGCCACGTTCGATGACTACTTCAAGAAAAAATGTCTGCCGCAGGTCGAGGAAATCACTTCTGAGTACGGCCCAATCCAGTTGGTTTGGTTTGACACGCCCGGCAAGATTCCAAAGAAGTACGTCGAACAACTGGTGGCCGTCGTGCGCAAGAACCAGCCGAACGCGTTGGTTTCAGGCCGTGCCGGACATGGTCTAGGTGACTACAAGACTCTCGGGGACATGGAAGTTCCGCCAAAGCGCGTTAACGGAATGTGGGAGAGTGTTGACACCACGAACGATTCTTGGGCCTACGCGTGGTACGACGAGTATTGGAAATCGCCACGAGAGATTCTGCACCGACTGATTGCGTGCGTGGGTCGAGGTGGAACCTACATGTTGAATGTTGGGCCCGACGGCGACGGAGTGATTCCTCAACGAGCCGTCGACAGTCTGAAAAAATCCGGCGATTGGGTTAAACGTTACCCGCAGGTTATCTATGGTGCCGATCCCTCGCCGTGGGATCACAAGATGCCGTGGGGCGACGTGACCGCCAAAGGGAACCGGCTTTTCCTTACTGTTTTCGACTGGCCTGCTTCTGGAAATTTGTATCTGCCGGGTCTGAAAACAAAGGTTGCCGCTGCTAGATTGCTCAAAGGCAAAGGCGATGAATCGCAAGCCGTTGATGTGAAACAGGAAAACGGGTGGACAATGATTTCACTCCCGTTTCGTTCACCTGAGAAACTAGCAGCCGTGATTGAGCTTGAACTGGACGGCTCTCCCCAAGTGGACTCAGTATGGGGAATTGACCCTGAGCAGCCGACGAAAATCTCAACCGAGTTCGCAACCGTAAGTGGCGGTGCGCAAAAGGCGGAAAAGAGATGGATGGAAAAGTATGGTGAATGGAAGCGGATCACCGAGGTACGCAATTTTTCTGCTGACAGCAAAGCAAGCTGGGAAGTCGAAGTTTTGCAACCGGGCGAATACAACATTGATCTGAACTATGCCGGAGAAGGTCGACTGGTCTGGTCCGTTGAAGTTGAGGGCGGTCAGAAAATTCGCAACCAACAAGACTCATCGCACATCTATCACTCGTTCCCAATCGGCTGGATCAATTTCGCCAAACCGGGGCGTTACGTTATCCATGTGTCGTTGGTCGATGGCAATGCCGAAAAAGCCAGTTTAAAGTCGATTCGTTTCTCGGCGGTTCGGTAGTCAGTACATGGGTACAGCAACCAAGCTTGCGAACAGGGAGGGGTCGGCTGTGACCGGTTCGACGTTTGGTTTCTTCAGACATTGGGTGGTTGCAGCAATTTTTTTTGACGATCTCGACGCCTGTTCTGCTAGGGCCGGGGACTTTGCTATACTG
>CAZLYM010000123.1:3880-12295 GCA_964563475.1 uncultured Pirellulaceae bacterium | reverse complement strand
CAGCATACTGCTCAGAAACAAAATTGCGTAAAAAACCGAAGTCGTTAGTTTTCTCATTAGAAGTCTCAATCAAAAGTTGGTACTGAAATACTATTTTGGTTCGTTAAAAATCACTGATCAATGCGATCACGTCCGGCACGAGTGATGAGCGCGATCAATACTGCTTGATCAATCTCTTCATCGAAATAGGCAACATGCCCATCACAGAAAACGAGGTTCACTCCGCCAGGATGATCGCTGAATAGTTCATTGTTTTGTGTCACATTGATCCCGACATTAAATCGCTGGTCGAACAAGTTTTGTCCGTTTATCCATTCCGACTGAAATGATTCGTCCCGCCCGGTACACTCGCCGACGACTGCGGTATTGGACAATCCATCACGGATATCAGCCACCTTCACCCGAGTTTCGAAAACCATCACTCCCACGTGTGTTGACAATGGTTCTGGCACGTTAAACCCCACCCCAAACAACCCACCGTAATCCGTGAAGGCCAAGTTGTCTCCCGAGTCCCACTGGCCGTTGCCATTCCGATCTCCGGTCGTATCTCCGGCTCGCTCAGTCGTCGCGGTTGACGGACAAAGATAGACTGGCAACACGGAGCCTCCGGCATCTCGATTTTCGATTGCGTTAAACCGGTGTTCGAGACTTAGCAAATCGTGCACAGCCTGTTGTTCGATAAACGGCAGCAACGTCGCCGACCATGCCAACTGCCGACGTGGCGCGGGTAAACGGAAATCGCACTCAATGCAACCGGCAGGAAAGCACTGGCGCGTTGCTTCGTGATTGCCTAATCCTATCCCGATCTGTCGCAGATTATTTTGACACACCGTAAGTCTGGCCGCCTCGCGCATCCGTTGAACGGCAGGCAACAACAGCCCGATCAGGATGCCAATGATTGCGATCACAACCAACAGCTCTACCAACGTGAAAGCAGTGCGTTCGAATTTTTGGTTTGGGAACTTCATGTCAACTTTGCAGACTTAACGTCGATGCGACCGCACCTTGCGCGCGGACAACCACGGTCGTTGATGGGTATCATTATTTCACTTCGTCCGTGTTCGTCCCTCGCAGAACAGCGGTCGACATCCAAATCTGGCAGGTATTCTGACTCTCGACTTACCGGTCCGGCCTTCTCACCCTTCGTTGTTCGGTCGGGGCAATGGCGTTCAGATTCGAAGCGGTTTGAAATCTTCTCGAAACTCGTCGAGTCCGATTTCATCGATTACAGCGGCGGGGCCGTTTGGGATTCTCACCCAATTCCCTCTAACCGATCGCGAACAAGCAATCGATCACCAGTTTTGTGGAAGCCCAGATCTTAATCAGCCTACCAATACCGTCAATGGCACTCGCTGGCACGACGCCAGTTCCATGATTTTCGTGGTTATCATGGGAAGCAGATGCGTTTAGGCAAACGTAAAGTATACTAGTAGCTCCGAGCATCTATGCCTCTATCCCCATCATTTTTCAGGTAACAATTCCATGAAACGCCCTAGCGTTTTTCAGTCGTGGTCGCCTTTACTGCTGACCATTTTCTTATTGTCTGGCAGCGTCGCCGTGGACGCAGCGAGTCCTTTCGTTGTGTGTGCAGACGAAAACGAAATGGCCGACAAAGACAAGAATAATAAAAAGGGCGACAAAAAAGGCAAAGGCGGCCAGCCTGAAGAGCCAGTGCTGTCGATCACTAAGCACGAGGTAACGATCGATGGCAAAAAGATCGCTTGCACCGCCACCGCTGGCAAACTGTTGATGAAGAACGACGCGGGCGATGCGAAAGCGAACGTCTTCTTCGTCGCCTACACAAAAGATGACGCCGAAGCTGAGAAGCGACCGGTTACGTTTTGCTTCAATGGTGGGCCGGGGTCGTCATCCGTTTGGCTGCACCTAGGCATGCTTGGCCCGCAACGCGTGAAAATGAGTGACACGCCAAAGCCATTGCATCCGCCTCATCAGCTGATCGCCAATCCCTATTCCATGCTCGATCAGACAGATCTAGTCTTTATTGATCCCGTCAGCACGGGCTTCAGTCGCCCTGCCAAAGGAGAAAAGAAGCAACAGTTCCATGGCTACGATGAAGATCTTCGCAGCGTAGGTCAGTTCATTCACGACTACACAACAAAGTACGGTCGTTGGGGGTCGCCTAAATTTCTGCTGGGTGAAAGTTACGGTGGTTTGCGTGCCGCCGGCCTCAGTGGCGAACTACAAAATCGCTACCGTATGTACTTGAACGGTATCGTATTGGTTTCCGCCGTGGTTGACTTTCGAACAATTCGCCAGGGCAGCGGCAATGACCTGGCGTACTCACTGTTTTTACCTACGTACGCTGCAACGGCTTGGTATCACAAAGCGTTGTCTGAAGAGCTACAGAGCCTGAGCATCGATAAAGTTGTCGCTCAAGCGGAAGAATTTGCTCGTGAATCTTACATGCAAGCGTTGGTGGCCGGCGATTCGTTGTCGGATGATGACCGCACCGAATTAATTTCTCGCATGTCCGAACTCACAGGTCTCTCCCCCGAATACCTTGACCGAGTCAACCTTCGTGTCTCGATGGGGCGGTTTGGAAAAGAATTGCTTCGTTCGCGAAAGCAGGTCATCGGTCGCTTTGACAGTCGTTACACGGGCACCGACGCCGACCATGTTGGCGACTCGGTTGAACATGACCCAAGTGCGTCGGTATTCTTTGGCCCATTCACTTCGGCCATGAATCAATACCTACGAGACAGCCTAAAAGTCGAAGAAGAGGGTGTGTACGAGATCTTGACTAGAAAAGTACACCCTTGGGACTACAGCGAATTCACTAACGGCTACGTAAGCGCTTCCAGCACTCTTCGAACTGCGATGCGAAACAACCCGTTCCTAAAAGTGTTTGCAGCGTGCGGTTACTATGACTTGGCGACTCCTTCCTTTGCGATGGAATACACGCGAGACCACCTGAATCTACCTCCCGAAGTTCGCGAAAACTTCACGATGGGATTCTACGAAGGCGGCCACATGATGTACGTCCACGAGCCCTCGCTGAAGAAGCTACGAGCCGATCTTACCAAGTTCTATCAGTCTGCCTTGCAGACATCCGATACTGACAAAGAGTAAGGTCCGTTGGCAATCAACATTCTCATTACCAATGATGACGGCTGGGATGCCGAAGGGATTGCTCAGCTTGCCAAGGTCGCGACGCAGTTTGGCTCGACCACTGTGATCGCACCTGCAGAGCCTCAATCGGGAATCAGTCATCAACTGACAATGGACCGGGCAATGGATCTGGTTGAGCAAAAACCGGATTGGTATTCACTGGCGGGAACGCCGGCGGACTGCGTACGGTTTGGTCTGCATCACCTGAGCAAAAAATTCGATCTGGTTCTTTCCGGTATCAACCATGGAGCCAACTTGGGCGTCGACGTGTTCACTTCTGGAACCGTCGCTGCTGCTCGTGAGGCCAACTTTCATGGCGTGAACGCCATCGCACTTTCGCAATATCGAAGGAGCATGGACTCCAGCAACTTTGATTGGAATCGGTCTGCTCAATGGAGTGCTTTGACACTTAAACAATTACTGCTATCAATCGATCAAGCACCCGACACAGCGTTTCCGACGCTGACGAATGTCAACTTGCCAGATCCGGAGTCGACTGATCCTGCCATGCCGGAATTGGTTCATTGCCAGACGGATCTCAGCCCGCTGCCGACCAAGTACTCGCGATCGGGAGACCGAGTTCAGTTCGCAGGGCGATATCAAGATCGACCTCGCGTTGCCGGTCAGGACGTGGACATCTGCTTTGGCGGCAAAATCGCAATTAGTCAGTTGTGATTCCAAACTTCCCAACCCGACGCGTGAGCGAGGGACCGATCCCTCGCTCACGCGTCGGGTTGTGATTTGATCGGATAGGTTCTATGACCCACCCTAAAACGATTCATCCGGAAGCACGTCGGCGCGTTCGGGGCCGAAGAAGTAGAACATGCCCGGACGGATCAAGAACTCGCACAGCGTCGATGTGAACAAGCCTCCCACCAACACCGTCGCAACAGGATAGAGCAGTTCGCGGCCGGGCAAATGAGCCGACCAGATCAACGGCAACAAGCCAAACGCCGTTGTCAGTGTCGTCATCAAGACAGGCGTCAATCGCTCCAAGCTACCCGCGAGAATCGACTGCTGAGTAATCACACCGTTGTCGTCCGTTTCATGCAAGTAATTGGATACCAACAGCAAACCGTTTCTAGCGGCGATGCCGCCCAGTGAAATGAATCCCACCATCGCGGACACGGTCAGCGACTGATTGGTCAACCACAGTGCAAAAACGCCTCCCACAAACGCCAGTGGCAGTGAGTATACGATCTGCAACGCAATGCTGAAGGATTGATAGACTGAGTACAACACGAACAGAATCGCGAGCACCGCGACCGCACTCAAGACTAGAATTCGCCGAGTCGCCGCCTGCTGAGCTTCGAACAGACCGCTTAGATGGACATGATACCCTTGAGGCAATTCAATCTGTTGGTCAATCACGTCGCGAATCGCTGCAACGGCACTTTCCAAGTCGCGGCCATCAGTATTGACTCGAACGACAATCCGCCGTCTCGCATCATCTCGCTTGATCGTGTTTCGCCCCGCACCACTGCGAACCGTCGCCAGCGTCGAAAGAGGTACCGAACCTCCATCGGGCAATTCGATCGCCAATCGCTTCAACTCCACAATACTCTCGCGATGTTCTTTCGCGAACCGCATCACCACATCAAACGATCGCTCTTGCTCGACCATCGTCGACACGACTCGTCCCTGCATCGCTGTCTCGACGACTCGTAGCACCGCATCGGCGTTCAACTTGTAAGCAGCCAGCTGGTTGTAGTCGGGAATGATCTGCAACTGCGGCACGACCTGTTGCTGTTCGACAATCGGAGGCTTGAGTCCCTCCACCGTCGCGATGGCGTCTCGGATTTCGTTCCCTTTTCGAACCAGAGTATCCAAGTCGTCACCGTACAACTTTACCGCAATCTGAGCCGTCACCCCCGAGAGCATGTGGCTGATCAGGTGAGCAATGGGTTGCTCGGTTTCATTTTGAACCCCCGGGATATCGGTCGCTAGTTCCGCAATCCGCTTTAAATTCTCTTCGCGGCCGACGTCCGTATCCTTGATTGGAGCAATCGTGTACTCGGTCGTGTTGACTCCCATGATGTGTTCATCATTTTCAGCGCGGCCGGTCTTGGCGGTGAAGTACTTGATGAATCGTTCTTGATGGTTTCCGCTGTCGTCGTCTTGGGAACCGTCCGCATCATTTGATTCTTTGCTCACCAACTCCGTCAGCTTCATCGCCGCCAGTTTGGAAATCTCACTGGAAGTCTCCAGCGAAGTCCCCGATTCGGCATAGAGGTTCAACTGAGTCGCGCCTTCGTCGAAGGAGGGCAGAAACTCCTTGCCCATCTGTACCACGAACAGACCACTCAGTCCGATCGCGACGATGCTCAACAGAAACAACGTGGAGAATCCAAACCGGTTCATACTGAGCCTGACCAAGGGCGAGACAAATGCCTTGATCGCTCGAACGAGAAATGTGTCAGAACGCGGGCCACTCGCCTGGCCTTTTTTTCCCGTGTTCGACAACAGCAACCATGAAAGAACCGGCGTCAGTGTCAGCGACACCGCAGTCGATGCCAGAATCGACAGGATGTAGGCGACTCCCAATGGCACAAACAGGCGACCTGTAATTCCTCCCAACGCGAACACCGGAGCGAACGCCAAAATCACCAGCACCGTACTGAAAATGATCGAATTCCGCACTTCAACGCTGGCTCGATAGATCACTTTAAGTACTGGCTTTGGCGAACGACTGGCCGCGTTTTGTCGCAAACGCCGGTAGATGTTTTCAACATCCACAATGGCGTCGTCGACCAGTTCCCCCAACGCAACCGCAATCCCACCAAGAGTCATAACGTTGATCGAAAGTTCGAAATAACGAAAGATGATCGCGGTGATGACAATCGACACCGGAATCGTAATCAGCGTGATCACGGTCGTTCGCACGTTCAGCAGAAACAGGATCAAAACAACGATCACCAGAATGGTTCCGTCGCGCAGTGCGTCGATCACGTTGCCGATCGAGGCATCAATAAAGTCACTTTGCTGATAAGTCACCTCCAGCCGAACACCCTCGGGCGTCGCGACTTGCAATTCATCGATCGCCGCTTGGATAGCGTCCGAAATCGCTCGTGTGTCTGCCCCCGGTTGCTTCTGAATCGTCAGGACGACAGCAGGAAACCCGTTGACCGCCGCATCGCCTCGCTTAGGTTGTCCAACGGGTTCGATTTTCGCCACGTTCTCAAGCAACACCGCTCGATCCGCATCACGCCCCACCACGATGGAATTAAGTTGATCCCTATCTCGCATCCGCCCGATGCCTCGAACCAGAAACTCCTGCGAGTTTTGCTCAATGAGTCCGCCGTTGACGTTGTAGTTACTCTGACGCAAAGCGGACTCGACATCCTCAAGGGTCACGTCAAAACGATGCAGTTCATGGATATCGATCAGAACGTGATACTGTTTTTTCTGACCGCCCATCACGATCACTTCTGAAACACCTCGCACGTTCAGCAACCGCGGCCGGATCACCCAATCGGCTAGGGTTCGCATTTCCATCGACGTGGTGGCATCCGGATCATCGGCAGGCAATTCCGTCCATAGTCCGACCAACATGATCTGACCCAATAGCGAAGACAGAGGTGCTAGACGAGGCTGAAGGTTGTCGGGCAGATTCTGTCGAGCAATATCGAGCCGTTCGCTGACAATCTGCCGACACTGATAGACGTCACTGCCCCAATCGAATTCGACATAGATCACCGACAGGCCAATATCTGACTGACTGCGAACGGCAACCTGCCCGGGCGTTCCGTTGACGGCGATCTCGATCGGGATCGTGACTAGACGTTCGACTTCTTCGGGTGCCATACCCTGACATTCGGTGACGATCGTCACGCGAGGCCGAGTCAAATCGGGTAGCACATCGATTGGCAATTGCTGGATCGTCGTCCCACCAATCACCAACAGCGCAAGCGCCGCGACGAGCACGAACGCTCGTTGCCGCAGTGCGAATTGAATGATGGCGTTAAGCATGGTGGGCATTAAGCATGTTCGGTGGATTCGTCCGCAACGCAGTTAGTGACTATGTCCGTGGTGCGAGTGACCACCGCCGCCTCCCGAAGCAGCCTGCTTCAGTGCCAAGTTCAGTTGATGAGCTTTATCAAGTGCGTATTTTTCATACAGGTCCAGCTTCAAGTGCTCTTCCAAGACAGCGTATCGCGCGTCCCGATAAAGAACTTTCACTGGGATCTTCTCGAATTCGACAATCACTTTTCCGTCATCGCTTTGATGCGTGTGATCCATCATTTTGAAAACAAACGTTTCCGGACCATCCGTCACCACGGCAGCGATCGGCGCGACGACTTGCTGCGTCCAGTTTTCGACTGGGATCTCCAGATGGGCTCGCTGGCCCGGCTTGAACCGCCAATTGACGTGCCAACGACCATCCGAGTCTTGATGGCGACTGGCGACTTCGTTGTCGATCGAAACGTACACGGGAAATGTTTGCGAATCTTTATCAACGTGACTATCGATCGAAAACAACGGCAAGCCCTCACGTCGCAAGTGATTGGCTGCCTCACCAAACCCCGCTGCAAACGGTAGGCCTTTGTCACCGGCGGCCGCGATCGTCTGCATATCGGATTCAAATGCCAAGCCTTTAAGCAACAGCTTGCCATGCCATGTCAACATGCATAACTGCTGCCCGCGTTCAAACGACTTTCCTTTACTGGCAGCGATAGAATCGACCGTGAACCAGTTCTCATCGCCCGATTCCGACAAACTGAGCGAGCCTTCGCTTGCCTTGGCCGAGTGATTGGCCTTGGGCGCGAAAATGTTGACGGTACGAGTGAATTTTTGTTCTTCGGTGACGGTTTTCATTCCATCCGAATCAACGCCACGAATGCGGATTTCTTCGGTTAAGGAATTCTTTCGCCGTTCAAGCTGCTCGATCTCTAACTTCAGATCGATGACCCGCTTGCCCGCAATGGCTCCTTTTTCTGCCAGCGGACGCAGTCGTTCAAGCCGCTGCCGCTGTGATTTAATTTCCGATACGACGGACATCAGATTCAACTGGGCTTCGGACATCGACGTATCCGTGATGCTCAGTTCGAATAGTTTTTGCCCCGGCCGCAATGCTTCTCCTCGAGTCACAAAAACCTGAGTCACTCGACCGGCCAACGGAGTGACCACGGATTGTCGGCCCTGCGGCTTATACTCTTCGACTTGAGCCGGAACACGAATGTGATGCACGTAATCGCGTTGTTCGAATTTACCGGTGAGTAAGTTCATGTTGGCGACTGTCGTTTCGGCCAGCTCGACAATCGATGAACTCCCGTGGCCTGCGTGCCC
>CAZLYM010000123.1:0-3780 GCA_964563475.1 uncultured Pirellulaceae bacterium | reverse complement strand
CCATGTGTAGCGTGGCCGGCGGCCATCGCCGCGGCTTCGGGGGAGGGCCAAATCAAAGGCCGAGCCAAAAAACCGATCCCTCCGCCGATCACCAGCAGCACCGCGCTGAACAACAGCGTGGGAATGATATTGGGACGTGCTGAGTTCATTGGACGGAAGGTTTAGTTTTGTGGGATACGATGTGAAAACAAATCAAGCGACAGCAATCAAGCGATATTTATACTCGATATCAATTGGTCAGAGGGTCCGAAAGCGCCAAACCGACGATTTGTTGGCGAGCGTTCCACAGAGTTTCCAGTGCATCCAGATACTCCAGCGTCAGATCCAGCAAGGACTGCTGCGCGGCCAACACTTGCAAGAAATCGACTTCGCCCGCCTGATAGCCAATCGAGACGATTTCCAGCGATTCGCGAGCCTTGGGAATTAACTTGGAATCGTACAGTTCAATTTGAGCGTTAGCGGATTCATAGTTTTCAAACTGGCCCGTCAATCGCCTAGCAATCAAAAGTTCCACTTTCGCCAACTGGGCTTCGGCTCGCGAAATCCGAGTTCGAGCCGCTGCGATGTTGCCTTGATTTCGATCGGAGACAATGAGCGGCACCTGCAGCTGAAAGCCGGCGAAAACGTCGTCGGTTGCCGTGTCCTGCCCGACCGTAAACTGAGTCTGATAATCCGGCACCGTCTGAGCCAACTGACGCTGCAACTGAGCCTTAGCCAGATCAATCGCCGCCACCGCTTGCTCTCGTTGAGGACTGGCGGCCAGCAAAGTCTGCAACGTATCTTCATAATCGATCGGATCGACGATCTCATTCAGAGACCCTTCGACGGAGCGCCGTGGCAAGTCCGGAAACGAAACCGCCGTCGCCAATCGTCGCCATGCGGCCGTTGCCGCGATCTGAGACTGCTGAAGTTTTAGCTCGACGCGCCCAAATTGTACCTGCGTTTGCAGTAAATCTGTCTTGGGCGTTTCTGAAGCGTCAAACAACTGTTCGGCTGTTTTCAAAGCGTCCGACTGCAAGTCCAACAGTTGAGACGTTAACGTCACTCGGCGCTGAGCCACCAGCAGACGATAAAATTCTGTTCTGACGTCTGTGTCGATCCGCTGCAACTGCTGCCGCTGAGCCTGACTCAACACGGCCGCCTCTCGACACTTCACCTGCCGCGCCAGTTCCAGTTTTCCCCCGCGAATAATTCGTCGTTGCAGGAAGACTCCAATCAGCCCGGCGGAGTCATCGTTGCCGACCTCGTCGGCGAAAACGCCCAGTTTCGGGTTCGGTTGAAGGCTCGCCTGCAACGCCTCGTAGTTCGCCGCGACAACATCGGAAGACGCGACATCCAACGCCGGGTGATTGTCAACCGCCAGCTGCAAAAACCACGGCAGCGATGCAGATTCTTCGAACGCCGGTTGCTCGATCGGCAATGGCTCCGCCGGGTCGGGCTGAATGATTGGCTCGGGCTGATCAGGTGCCGATTCGGCTGGCTGAGCGGCTTGTAGGTGGGCCGATTGTTGATTGGCCGGTTTGTCGCTTTGCCGCCCAAACTCTTGATCAGGCGATCGCTCTATATAAGCTCGACGATGGGAGCGGTTTTCCATCGCGTCCTGAGCCACAACGAAATGGCTATTTCCGAGGCTCACAAAGCCCATCGCCACGGCTAGGCACCCGCATCGGCGCAGCATCAAGCGCGAGCATTTGGGCACGTTCAAACCTTTGGCTGAAGGTATGGCGATAGCGTGGGCTCACAGGACAGGGCTTGGGATATCAGTTTTATCGACTGGGCCGGTTGCTCCGCGTAACACCGCCGCTGAGAGGGTGCGCTGCTGATCCAAATTGCCTGACCGGAGCGAACAAACGCTTGGATACTCAGATCCAGCAGCTAAAACCGGGGCCCAACATGGCAAGCTGTAATGCCTTTAGCGATTAAGCGGTCTAGATGGCGACGCAATGATACTTTTTCGGATAGTCGCATGATCGAAACCCGCATACCACGTTTTTTGATAATACGTTTCTCATAGTTCATTTACCTGTTACACGCGTGCTGCTCCTATGGGGCAGCTAACCTATACCTCACGTTCAAGATCGTTGTCATGTTTACGCGATTACACCAAAACTCAAAGCCACAGCGCAATCATTCCGTTTCATTGTACAGACAGAAGCCGAGCCGAACGGGCTCCGCGGCGGTCGAGTGTACGATTTGCCTGCTGGTTCTGCTCCCGATCATCTTTGGCACTCTTGAAACGTGCGCGGGATTTCTTGTCAAACAATCTCTGACTGTTTCCGCGTTCGAAGGAGTCCGGGCTGGGGTTGGACGAGGCACGACCAACGCCGACATTCTGGTTCGTACCGCCCAAGTTCTTGAGTTTCGCAATGTCGACTTGGGGTCTGCGTCCACCACCGAGTTCGCTCAACCGGGTGCCCAACACGGGATTTTTCTAATCACGCCTGGCGGATTGCCAGTCGAACAGCTAGACGCCCTTGACCCCATCACCGTACGAATTGTGGCGCCAGCGGCAGGCAATGCGACGCCCATCTTTGAGCACCTAGTCAATCGCAATATTGAAGCGAGTGCCACGATGGTTCGTGAATTTGACAGTCCCGCTGAAACCGTCGTCAATTGAACCAATTTATAAAAGTCTGAACTCATGTTGAAATTCTCTCGATTCAAACGATCTTCGCGGCGTCCAGAACGGCACGGCGCAGCTGCGGTAGAATTCGCAATGGTCATTCCAATCTTTGCTCTGTTCTGCGTGGTCTGTCTGGACTTTTCAAGGCTTAGCCTAGCTCGGCACGTCGCCCAAAATGCAGTCTATCAAGCCGGCCGTCTTGCGATGACCGAAGGTGTGACTCGACAGCAGACCATCGACTCCGTCGACGAATATCTGACGACCTTTGGGTTTGAGCCTGCGGAAGATTCCATCGTAGCCGGTCAAATTTATCTGGACACCAGTGGCCATGTACTTCCTATCAACACCACTAATGAGTTCGATAGCGAAGCTGTCGAATTTCATGTGGAAGTAAGCGTTCCATTTGAAAATGCGACGCTCGTGTTTCCCACGTTCTTCCCCAACTGGGTCAACAATCGTGAAATCAGGTCACAAATTCGGGTCCGTTCAGAACGCTACAACGGATTTTTCAACCCAGCAGAAGCCTACGCGAACTAACGCCACAGATATTTTGACGCCACCTGACGACAACGCTTTTTCTGTACATGCAACTTTGATTGATTTGACACTGTTAAAAAACGGGAGAGACAAATGCCAACCATGAAACATCAACGCCACGGAGCGATTGTGCCCCTATTCGCTGTCGTTGCTCCAGTGCTTATGATCTTCTGTGCAATGGCGATCAATCTGGCTTATGTCCAGCTTTCCAACACAGAAATGCAAATAGCAGTTGATGTCGCGGTCCATGCGGGAGGACGCCGATTGGGGACACCGATCCTCAATGCCGACGGCTCTATCCAAACGCTTGAAGAGGCCAAACAAGACGTTATGGATTTTGCGGCCGAGATTGCAGCACGGAACACCGTCGCTGGCCATCCAGCCGAAATTCCAGAATCCATCATGCAATTTGGGCGTTCATCACGAAATGTTAGAAGCGACGGAACCTTCGCACCGTACAAATTCGAACCAATTGTCGGCAACCAGATTCCAAGTAGCTTTCGAATTGTCACCAGTGGCGTAAAGCTACGTCATGTATTCGGGCCGTTCGCTTCGAGCGATGGCTTCACTCCTTCTGAGACATTCAACGTCGCAGCATCTTCCGTTTCGACCCAAGTTGA
>CAZLYM010000122.1:0-12421 GCA_964563475.1 uncultured Pirellulaceae bacterium | reverse complement strand
ATCCCAAATGCTGGTTGGGCCATGATGCTATGAGCTAATCCCATGAGAAGCAAATCGATCGCAGTTTGAGTTTGTTCAGCTAAAACCTACAGATCGGCATGGATCGCAAACGTGCGGGGCAGGGTGGAGTTCATAAAAGTAGCTGATGGCCGGGTGTCTGGTAGGGAGCCAGCGAAATTGAAGCTTCGCGAATCCTGAAAGCTGGCGACGATGAAGTTTTCGGAGAAGCGGCAACAAACAAACCCGCGTAGCCAAAAAAGGTTAAAATGCGGTAGACTGTCAGACTTAATAGATCGACTAACCGTTACCGGCTTCTGTTTGCACCACCAAAAATGAAAACTCTTGAACGACGTCTTGGACTGGGCGCCGTGGTCGCGATCAGTATTTCGGCCATGCTGGGGAGTGGTATCTTCGTACTGCCCGGCCTAGCAGCCGCCAAAACCGGCCCTCTTGTCTGGCTGGCCTATCTGGTTGCTGGACTCACTGTACTACCGGCAGCGCTTTCGAAGTCGGAACTAGCAACCGCGATGCCAACCTCAGGCGGGACCTATGTTTACCTTGAGCGAACCTTCGGCCCACTTGCCGGCACAATCTCTGGGATTGGGCTGTGGTTGTCGCTACTGCTGAAGAGCGCTTTCGCGCTGGTTGGTTTCAGCGCCTACCTTTCTGTGCTGGTCGACGTCCCCTTAAAACCTGTTTCTCTGGGCTTGCTGGTTGCGATTACGGTCCTCAATGTGATGGGCGTCAGCATTATCAGCAAGATGCAAAAGTTTATCCTTAGTGGTGTCCTCGTCGCGCTGTTGATTTTGTCCTTTATCGGATTGGGCAGCGCTGACATGACGTATCTGGAAGGTGGCTTCAGCAAAGGGTTCCATGGTTTCCTAGCGGCCACCGCGTTCGTCTATGTTTCATACGCGGGCGTCACGAAAGTGGCAGCGATCGCGGAAGAAGTCAAAAACCCTGATCGGAACTTGCCGCTCGGGATCATGATTTCGTGGTTCTCGGTGATGTGTATTTATGTGTTCGTCGTGTTTGTCTTGGTCACCAAAGTACCTGTCCATGACCTGACCCATTTCGAAGGTACTGACAAACCTGACCTACACCCGATTTATACATTGGCGAACATCATCGGTGGTAAAACCGCTGGAACGATCGCCGCAGTTTTTGCGGTGGTCACGATGGTTTCGATGGCAGTAGCCGGATTGTTGGCTGCGTCTCGGTTTCCGTTTGCCATGAGTCGCGATCAATTGCTGCCGGAGCAGATCCAGAAAATTCATCCCAGCTTTATGACTCCGGTCACGAGCATTCTTTTGACCGCCGCTGTGATGGCTGTCAGCATTTTGTTCTTACCTGTCGAACAGATCGCGAAATTGGCCAGCGCGTTCATGATCTTGGCGTTCATGTTTGTCTGCGGCACGGTCATTGTGTTGCGAGAAATCGCCAGCGAGTGGTACAAGCCGGGCTTTCGATCACCGTGGTATCCGTACTTGCAGATTCTAGGAATCCTCAGTGGAGTCGTGTTGCTTTACGCGATGAGCTGGACCAGCTTGTTCGCCATTGGCTGCATCGTTCTGGTTGGAGCGTTGTCGTATTTTGGTTATGGCCGACATCAAACCTCTCGTAAAGGCGTGGTTGAGAAGATGGGACGTCGGCGGGATCTGTTGGTTGGTGGAGCTGGCGATGCGGCTGAAACTGCGAGCCAAGTCGATTTGAATAACAGCGGGCTGGAGGGAACGGCGTCGGTGGTGGTTCCTCTGTTTGGAAGCGAGCGATCGCCGGAAACACTGGTGGAGATGGGTGCCTCACTTGCCCATGGTCGCACTTTGGAAGTCCTCCATCTGACCGTCGTCCCGGAGCAGATCGAATTGTCCGACGCGTTGGACGAGGACATGCACACCGAATCGTTAAGTCGCAGAATTCACACCATGGCTGAGGTCGAGAAGGTCGATCTCAAGTATGACAAAATGGTCACGCGCGATGTCGTGGGTACGATTCACGAGGTCGCCACGAGGTTGGACTGTGAATGGGTGGTGATGGAAGCCGCCGGTCGTCGCCGGTTTGGAATCACTTTTCAAAATCCGCTGGGCTGGCTGCAAGATCACTTGGACAGCAACCTCGCCGTTTTCAAAGATGCGGGAGTGCGTTATATCCGCCAAATTCTGGTCTTCGCGGAACCCGGCCCGCACGATTCACTGGTTGTTGTGACTGCGGATCACTTGGCAAAAATTTACAATGCCGAGTTGAATTTTATCTGCTTTGAACAAGAGGGCGAGGAATCGATTAACTCGACCGCGCGAGCGGACTACATTGATCAGCTGCGTGATTTGTGTATCAGTCCTACCAAAGCGGTTGTGCTTCACGGTGACAACGAACTGCAAACCATTCAAGAGGCATCATCGGGCTATGACTTGATGATTATGGGAGCCGCTCCCAACCGAACGTTGACCGGTCGTCTGCTAGGAACCGCGAAAGACCGATTGACTCGCGATGCTGAATGCTCGGTGCTGTGGCTGAAGACACCGGCTCAACGCACACATGAACTGTTTGACATCAAGAAAATTCCGGTTGAGAAAGGTTTCGATCTTCTGGATTACGTTGACGAAAATTGCATCAGCGTCAACGTAGACACGACGAAAAAAGAACAGCTGTTCCGAAATGCCACCGACCTGTTGGCACAGCATTACCCAGAAATCAGCCCGCTGCTCATTACGACGGCTCTCTGGGAACGAGAGCAATTGCAGAACACGGCCGTCGGAGGCGGGATCGCCATCCCACACGCGACGCTGGCTCAAGCTTCCAGTACCGATTCGGCAGTCGCCATCGTGACTACTAAAACTCCAATCGATTATGACGCGAGCAATGGCGAAAAGGTTGACGTGCTGTTTTTCACAACGGACTCGCCCAACAACCGCCAGACTCACTTAAAGATTCTGGCCGAGATTTCCCGGCTCTGTCAACGCGCCGATGTGCTGGAGGCGCTGCGGAATGCGAACTCAAGTGAAGAAGTCATGTCCGTACTCAAGCGTTCAACCCGCTAACCGATCATCGCAGCAACCAACCGAGGTTGTAGAGCATTAGCTCTTAAATTGACGTACGCTACGCCCTCATCGCCGCCAGTTCCAGTTCTCGCTGAAGCAAAGGCTCAATCCCCAGAGCGGCACTCAGGCGATCAAGGTAGGATCGCTCGTCGTCGTTCTGCACATCGACCACGGTCAACGAAGCAAGGTACATCTCTACCGCCGCGGCCTTACTGTCAGCGGCTGCGGCTAGGCTCTGCAAATCAACCGGTTTCTCAAGTTCCGGAATTAGCAAGTCGCGAACGTCTGCCGAAAAACCAGTTGAGTCAATCTGTTGGGCAATTTTTTCCTTTTCGTCGTCGTCGACGACTCCGTCTGCTTGTGCCGCCATGATCATTGCACGAAGAATTGCTACGCTGCGGTCGTTGACCGCCGGTCCGGCAAGATTGGCAATCGGGATGCCTGACTCGGTTAGTTCATTGCGCTTTTGCCATTCGGTGTAAACTTTGTAGCCAACCGCCCCCAAGGCCCCCAGCGATCCGAGCTTGACGGCAGGTGAAAGCATTTTGCGTCCGCTCTTGGTTCCTACCAGCAACGCCAGCAAGCCACCGGCAGCGGCTCCAACACCCAGGTTCTTCAGCATCGCATCGCGTTCCGGCCCAGCTTCAGGTATCTGCAACTCGATTCGCTCTTTCAATTCAGCCAACTGGTCTTTGGCGACGTCCAAGCCCTCAGACGCGTACGTCTTTCCATCTTCTGCGATCATCTTGGCGGACTGTAATAGGTTTTCGAGTAGTTGGTTGGCGTCCATCAGGCTTTCCTCGGGTTTTAAGTTCCAAAACTTTTCGCTCATTCGACTCAGAATATTG
Organism: uncultured Pirellulaceae bacterium; assembly: GCA_964563475.1. Taxonomy (GTDB): domain Bacteria; phylum Planctomycetota; class Planctomycetia; order Pirellulales; family Pirellulaceae; genus Mariniblastus. The sequence goes on along the minus strand of CAZLYM010000122.1, from coordinate 8,535 downwards.
ACAATCGAACAAACGATCTACCGAAGTATCTTACACGTTTCAAGAAATATCAACTGATGGTGGGTCTCACACGTCACCACATTAGGCAACCGTACTGTGGACAGTTTACTCGTGTCCAGTTGGAGTCCCGCGAATAAGGGCTTAAACTGTCCTGATAGCCTGTCCAAGAAATTTAACCCCACTTCGCAGTGCATTACCAATCCGGTCACACCATGACGGAGTTCCAGTGAGCGATCAAAACCAAAACGACAGCGATCAGAATCAGATCTGGAACGTTCCTAACAAGATCTCGGCAGCACGCCTGATTTTGTCTTTTGTTGTGTTTGCGTTGATCCCGATGCAGCAATACTGGGCGGCCTTGATTGCGTTTGTCATCGCTGCGGGAACCGACTGGGTGGATGGCTGGTACGCTCGGAAATACAACCAAGTCACGAAACTTGGCCGAGTCCTTGATCCATTTTGTGATAAGATTTTGATTTGCGGCGTTTACATTCTGCTGGCCGTCGAGATGCACGGTCAGTTTCCATGGTACGCTCAAATCGCGGGCTGGATGGCAGTCGTCGTCGCGGGCCGAGAACTTTTGGTCACGGTGTTGAGGTCAATGATTGAAGGAGCGGGTGGAGATTTCTCGGCAAAAATGGCGGGCAAATTAAAAATGTGGTTCCAGTGCATTGCCGTGGGAGCCTGTTTGGTTGCGTTGGCATTGAAACACGATTCGCCCGAGCAACCGATTCCCGTGTGGCTGTTCGCAACCGTGATCGTTTCTGTGTGGGCGTCCGTGATTTCAACCGTTCACTCTGGCTGGCTGTACGTTCAGATCGCTGCGGCCACGCTGCTGCCAAACCATGACGGCTAAAGCTGACCATTTTTTGGAACGCCGGCATTCACCAGTCGCGCCGAGCTTTCTTCTTTTTTCTTTTCCATACCGCTATATTGAGCCACGTTCATGCTGGGGACCGTTTTCAACGCTTGCATGACTTTGATTCTTTTCGCCAGCTTTCCGATCTGGCGTAAGATTTATCGTCGCTATTCACAACGACAACCAATCCTTGAACCTCGCCCCCAAGTGGCTTCGCCTATCGGGCTGGTGGACGTGTTCGTATTGCTGGCGGGTTGGCTGACATCACAAATTATCGCCGGTGGCTTGTTCATGTCCGCATCCGGCGTTGAACCCACCGAGCTGGAATTAGTAAGCGGCAGCCAGATGGTACTGCTAATGTTGCTTGCCGGACTCGCGCAACTGATCGCCGTTGCAATGGGAATGGCTTACCTGATTATCCGATACTCAAATGCTACAGTCGTCGGCTGGTATCCGAATTTTATCCGAGCCGATTTGAAGCTGGCCTTCTTGGGGTTCTTGCTGGTCGCTCCGTTGGTCATGGTGCTTCAGTTGTTACTCTCGTTGCTGGTCGAGTACAAACATCCAGCGTTGGATGCAATGGTGGAGGACGCCAGCGTGTTCACCGTGATTGCGGTTTGGTTCGCGGCGGTGATTGCGGCTCCGATCGCGGAGGAAGTTGTGTTTCGAGGCTGGATCCAAAATTGGCTGCAACGGGTGTCGTTTCGACCCGGCAAGTTCAACCTGACGTTGGCCGGCGGCTGGCGAAATAAACCTGACCCCGATTGGGATGCCGGGATTGAGATCGTTGAAGCTGTTTTGAAATCTGAATCTGATCCTGACGTGTCAAACGTGCCGACGTCACTAACTGTGCCGGCGGAACTAAACAACGACAACCCATATGTAGCCACGGACGTGGACCTGTTTCAAGAAACCCACAACGGCAGAAATCAAGCTCCAGAAGCAGATATTCCATCACTCAATCCGGTTGCCGGATGGGCCGCGATTGTGATCACTTCGGCGCTATTCGCCGTGATGCACCTTGGACAGGGGCTCGCACCGATCCCGCTGTTCGTATTTTCTCTGTTACTAGGCTATCTGTACCAACGAACCGGCAGCCTGCTACCCTGCATTGGCTTGCACATGATCAACAACGGCTACAGCGTGTTCTGGCTGACCATGCAAATTCTCACTGGAGAAGCTGGAGATCTTCCGTGATACGGAATCAGGGACTACGATAGGGCGCTCATTCGTTACGGTAATATCTATCGGCCAAGCCCAGAGATTCATCAGCCGAAGCGTGACAGGCTCTAAATTATCCCTCTGATAAATCACTGATAGGACGCGACTCTTATGGCACTCGGATTCGGAATTGTTGGCTGTGGAATGATCTCCCAATTTCACGCGAAGGCGCTCGCAGATGTCGCCGGTGCCAAATTGGTCGCGTGTGTTGATCGTCGACTGGACGCAGCGAAGGCGTTTGGAAAACAACACGGAATCAACGCTTACGATGACCTCGACACAATGTTGGCCGACCCAAAAGTGGATGTCGTTACCATTTGCACGCCCAGTGGAGCCCACATGGAACCGGCCGTTGCCGCTGCCAATGCCGGCAAGCACGTCATTGTCGAAAAACCGCTGGAGATCACACTTAAGCGTTGTGACAAAATCATCGAAGCCTGCAAAAAGAACAAGGTCGTCTTATCCACGCTGTTTCCATCGCGCTTCCACAAGTCTAGCCAACTTCTGAAAGAGGCCGTCGATAAAGGCAAGTTTGGCAGACTGACATTGGGTGATTCCTACGTCAAATGGTTCAGGACTCAAGAGTACTACGACAGCGGAGCGTGGCGAGGCACTTGGGCGCTCGATGGTGGCGGTGCTTTGATGAATCAAGCGATCCACAGCGTTGACTTGCTGGTTTGGCTGATGGGCCCCGTCGCTGAGATTTCGGCTCAGACCGCGACTTTAGCTCACGAAAGGATCGAAGTGGAAGACGTTGCTACGGCGGCGTTGAAATTTGAAAGTGGAGCTTTGGGAGTGATCGAAGCAACCACCGCCGCTTTCCCTGGAGCCCTGAAGAAAATCGAACTTCACGGCAGCCATGGCTCAGCCACGATTGAAGAGGAAGACATCAAGACGTGGGAGTTTGCGAAAATGACCGCGAAGGACAAAAAGATCGCAGCCGAGTACGGCTCGGTGACAGAGACCGGTGGCGGTGCCGCTGACCCGTCGGCGATCGGCTATGAGGCACACGCAACTCAGTTTCGCGACATCGTCAAGGCAATCAAAAAAGGCACGCCCCCCGCTGTGGATGGCCCCGAAGGTCGACGCAGCGTCGAGGTCATCCTTGCGATTTACAAGGCGGCCGAGACGGGTAAATCCATCAGTCTGCCTTTGGCCAAAGACCCCGTGTTGAAGGCAAAGAAGAACGCGAAAAAATAGACACGTTGGTTGCCGGCATCGTGGATTGCGTCGCGGCAATGAATGCCGCTTCGCACGCGAACACCCGTGAATTGGAACACGATCAACACACAACCTTTGCCCAGCTTCTCTTTTGATTCACGCGGGCACTTTGCCTTTACGCGAAATCGTCTATCGCTAATTTGCTCCTGTTCTGGGCGGCAAACATCTCCACATCGGTAAAAGTTTACTTTTCACCGCAGGGCCTCAAACTGCTTCAAAGTGTGGCTGTCGACGTGCGCTGAAACAATTTTTTGCATTTTCCTGCAAATCGCCTATACTGCACCGCATGTCTGCCGGTACTAAACCACTTCCCGAGGCAACCATGAACTCAGTACGACTCTCTAAAATCGTTGTTGTGCTGGCTTGCACCTTTGTAAGTCAGTTGGCGACGACCACCCATCCATGCTCAGCTCAAGAATATCGCCGCACTTGGAATTCCTCATCGGGAAAATTCTCGGTCGAAGCGTCCTATGGTGGGCGAACTGAAAATTTGATCCTCCTGAAGTCCGACAGTCGTGATCCGATGGAGATTCCGTTGGAGAAACTATCAGCGACGGATCAGAAGTTCGTTGAGGGCATGGAAATTATTGCTCGTGATCAAGTGCAATACGAATTGGTAGTTCCTCATCTGGAACGTTTTTCTGAAAGCCCGATGGCCGTCCTTGAGATCGTCGAGGAAATCAGCAAGCAGCATCCTGAAAGCCCGTATGCTGCGATGATGACGGGATTGGCGTACGCGTCGGAGATGGGAGATTACAAAAAGGCGGATCGCTATTTCAAAAAGGCGCAAAAATCGATTCGCGAAGCCCAGAAAATCCTTGGCAATGGATTTCACAAGCAAACAGATACATCGGTTTGCAATAACCTTGCCATCAGTGCCTTGAAATCACGCAAAGGAAACACTGCGGTCAAATACCTTGATTCGGGCACCTCCGAATCTGGAGTTCCGTTCAGCATTTATCACAATGCAACATTGCTGATGGAGGTGACTCGTGGCCGAACCAGCTACATCAATTTCAACGGCGACAATCGAAAAAAACTGGCTCGCATTCTCGCTCGCAAAGCCCCTGCGAGCCCAGGCGGAAAAGTACCAACTCGATTTCTCTACTCGTTGAAGTGGAGTGAACCGATGTCGGCCCCGGAATTGGATCAATTTGTCAAAGGAGGCGATGCGGCTCAGGATGCTCTCTATTCGAAAGGGAACCGAGTTGGTGGCGCAGTTTTCAAGAATGAGAAACAGCTGGCCGACCGAGGCTACACTGAATATAGCAGCGGATCCGGGTTTCTGATTACTCCAGACTTGATGCTTACCAACCGACACGTCGTTCAATCCGCCGACAATTCGCTGTCGTACACGATTACCCAGTATCAAAGAGACGGCGAACCACGACTCGTCGGAGGCCACATCGTCAAATGGTCTCCCATACAAGAGGAAGATCTAGCATTAATCAAACTGGATCAACCCATGGATGCGGCTCCGCTGCCGCTAAACTTAAAGCCACTCAAGGACAAGCAGCCGGTAACGATACTTGGCTTCCCCGAAATTATTAAACGAGGCGAACATCTGACTGCCGCAAGTGGTGAATTCATTCGGCCTGACGCCAAGTTACCGTGGTTTTACTCCACAAACCAATTAAGTGAAGGAAATAGCGGTGGTCCTACCGTCGACATGAGCGGAAACGTTGTAGGAATTGCGTTCGCAAGAAGAGACTACCGAAAGTACGACTTGGTTGGCGATCACTGGTTGCAAATACGCAAACGTCGTGAAGGGGTTTCCGTTTCGAACAAGGTGGTCAAAGAATTTCTGAAGATTGCTGCTCCAGATCTCGTCTTTACAGAACCTAACCAAAGACCTTATTCCAGCTCCCAAGAGTTGGTTGAAAACGTGCGTGGTTCAGTCATGTTGATCAAGTCATGGATTCCTCCCACCAGTTATGTCGAAAACAACCCTGCCAAAGGCTACCGATCGGACGTGACACAGCTAAAACTGGTCAAGCTTGCCACGCTACGAGAAAAGCAACTCTACCCGGACCTTATTTGCATGCGTTGCAAAGGCAAGGGTTACCTTGATTGTGCGAATCGGCGATGCCACAAAGGCGGAGTCTCTCGTAAAGAAACTAGGCAAACGGGCACCGACCCAATTCATGGTATTCCCATATTCCAAACTCACACGGTCTATGACCAATGCCAAGTATGTAACGGCAAAGGTAGCGAGATCTGCCCGGATTGCGACAAAGGCAGACTGTCGCTGCTTGAAGACAGTAGCCGCAAGTAGCCCCTTCTACTGGTTGCAGTTCCAGCTCATTCCGTGCGTCTAACCCGCGCACGATTTGCGCGTTAAACATTTACAATTCAAAATATGGTAGGCTGCTCCGATGGCAGCCTCCAAACGAAAGCAAAAACGCAAGGCCGATCAAAAGGCCCGCCGGGAACGAGCCCGACGCGAACGTGAAGCCGTGGCCTCGCACCCGCCCCTGCATCAACGAGACGATCGCCACTTGCTGATCGCGATGACATTGGCCAGCCTAGTTGCGGGTCTGCTGGCAATCGTGAATCTGGATCGAGCCACTCATGCCGGATCGTTGGTTAAAGAGGAACGCCTAGTCTCGACCAGTCGCCACGGTTGGCCACTGGTCTATCTGGAGCGTAATCTCAAAGAGAAACCTCAATTCTACTTCAGCAAACGGCTCTATAGCTGGCCTGTGCCGGCGGTGGAAGGTGAACAACGACGATGGAATGTCGCAAATCTGATTGGAAACATGGCAATCTGCCTAGCAATCACTCTGGGAGCCTATTTGCTGATCAGTTTTTCGGTCAAGAAGTATGACCAGTGGAAAACACGCTTGAAAAAACAAGTCTGAAGAAGCGGCAACAAGCAGTCGAAAATTCTCGCAGCGTGTTTTCTCGCCAAATCCAACGCTCAATCCTGTATTTCATGAATTCGCGATTGGTGGCACAATAGGCAATCACGGATGAACGTCGGCCCCGCCGAATTCTAATGGCCAAAGTAAACGCAACGGATTGAGAAAACGTGCAGCTGAAGAAACGACTTGAAGTGCTGTTGATGCAGGTGATCCTGTGCGTGATTCAGGTATTGTCGATCGAAGCGTGTGCTCGAGTCTGCCGCTGGCTGGCTTGGCTGGTGACCGACGTCGTTAAATTTCGCAAGAAGATCATCCGCGAAAATATTCTGGGCGTGTATCCCGACGCCACCGAAGAACGTATTCACCAGATGGCCACCGAGATGTGGTACCACTTGTTTCTGATGACCTGCGAAGTGGCACATGCCCCACGCCGGATTCATGACTCCAACTGGCGGAAATACGTTTTCATTCGAGACAAAGTCTTGATGACGAAGTATCTAATCGACTACCGACCGCTGGTGGCCGTTTCAGGGCACTTTGGCAATTTCGAAATGGGTGGTTACGTGACGGGCTTGCTTGGGATGCCCAGCTACACGGTTGCTCGGACTTTAGACAATCCGTACCTGAACGATTTTGTGAATCGCTTTCGCAGCTTTAACGGCCAGTTCCTGCTCCCCAAGGAAGGAAGCGCGCCAATGATCCAAGAGGTCATGGACAGCGGCGGCATCCTGACCCTGCTGGGCGACCAGCATGCGGGCACCAAAGGATGCTGGGTCAATTTTCTGGGCAGGCCGGCATCTTGTCACAAAGCCGTCGCTCTTTTCACGTTAAGCGGAAACGCTCCGATGATGGTCAGCTATACGAAGCATACGGAGAAACCGCTGCACTTTGAAATCGGCTGCACCGGAGTCGCCGATCCGCTGGAGATGTCGGACGAGCTAAAAGACGTCACTCGGCTGACTCAATGGTACAATGACCGGCTGGGCGATGCGATTTACGAAGATCCGGAGCAGTTCTGGTGGCTCCACCGTCGCTGGAAAGAGAAACCAGTTCGCAAGACGAAGAAAACTAGAGACAAAGCGACGAAAGCGGCGTGAAACCATGCCAGCTTATTTTATGGATCAACAGAAAGCGTCCGTGGGACTGGTCGCCAACATGGGTTTTGCTACGATGAACTGGACGTAAATCGCGCGCGAACCACCGACGACAAAGCATGTCCATTGAGCAACCTATTGATCCACAAGTCCTAAGCAGAATGCTAAAGCCTCACCCTTGGGAAACGTGCACTCGTGATTGAATACCGCCCGTTTCTGAACACCGACCCACCGCTGATCTCAGATATCTGGAACCAACAACCTGCTTTTCGCAGCCAGATATCACGGATGAATCCGGACCTGCTGGAACAGCATATTTTTTCCAAGCAGTACTTCGATCGTCTTGGAATGTTTTTGGCCGTCGATAACTCGGGCGATCACCCCAAACCACTCGGATTCGCACACGCCAGTTTCTCGGTCACGGATCAATTGGACGATCTGGATCGCTCGGTCGGAATCGTCTGCCAGCTGAAAACGGTTCAGGGGGATCACCAACAGGAGGTCTCTGCGGGTTTACTCAACCACGCCTGTCAGTATCTCACCGCCCGAGGTGCCACGGTCGCTCATGTGGGGGGCCACTTTCCACGATCTCCGTTCTATCTGGGGTTATATGGAGGCAGCCGGATTCCGGGCGTGATGGCGACCGACCGAGCAACCTTGGAGGGGTTTATGGCGGCCGGCTTTGAACCACACGACAAAATCTGCGTGCTTGAGCGTTCGCTGTCTGGCTTTCGCACGACTGTCAATCGGAACCAGATGAAACTGCGTCGAGAATACGTGATCAGCACCGACGCTGCCCCGATGGAACGCTCGTGGTGGGAGAGCTGTACGTTGGGCGGGGCGGACCGCCATCGCTTTTCCGTCGCCAGCAAGACCAGTCCGGACGAATGCGGAACGGTTTCGTATTGGGACATCGAACCCATGGCCAGCCAGTGGGGTTCGCCCGCCAAAGGGCTCTATGATCTGTCAATTTTGCCCGAACTTCAGCGTAGCGGCTTGGCAACATTTCTTGTTGGCGAATCATTACGTCGGTTGATGGAAAACGGGGCTGGACTCGTTGAAGCCCAAGCGCGTCAGTCGGACGAGGCATCGATGGGCGTGTTCCACAAGCTGGGTTTCGAGCAAGTGGCCGAGGGCATGTTGATGCGGAAATCACTCGCGTGACCTTGCTGAGACGAATGCCGCTTTGGCATCGATCTTGCCGTGCTGTTGGCTCAAATCACAACCCGACGCCGGAACGTGCTATGATACACAGCGGATGATTCGCCGCGTTCCC
>CAZLYM010000121.1:10935-12496 GCA_964563475.1 uncultured Pirellulaceae bacterium | reverse complement strand
CTCACATGGCTCGACCAAAGTGAACTAATCAAGATCATTCGTGCGCCGGGTCGCCGGGAGCTACGTACGTCCAACAATCACGAAAGCCAGTTGCTCCGTCGTGTTTTGTATCAGCAGGCAGAGAATGATGGCATGGCTGGAATGATGCTGTTGTTTCGATAGCCTGAAAAACCACCGACGACAAAACAGCTCCATTGAGTCGCTTATTGATCCGTCAGTCCTTTGTGGTGCAAAAAAGCGGTCGCCTTCCGGCTCGTCGTTAAACGATTCACGAATCCCAATTCGTGCCGACAACCACGACTACGAATCTGCGAATTCGTTTTTGAACTGAGTGGTCGCTACTCTTTTTCCATCAACCGTTCGGTCATTTCCAAGAGCTTGATTTGAGTCTCGGCAGACTGGTTGACCTCACGATCAAGCGTCTCGTCCGGCACGTCGCCTCCTCGCAGTTGCTCCACGCGGCGAGTCCGCCGATTGAGCCTCTGCTGCTGCATGCGAAGAATTTTCAGCTCAGCCGATTTCTTGAGTAATGGCTGATCTCCGCCGCCGCCACCACCGCCGCCTCCACCGCTGCTTTCTTCCTCATTCTTCGCTTCCTCAAGCGAATCCAGTAAGTCCAGAATCCCGGCCTCGATTTCTTTTTGCAACAATTGAGTCAAACGGTTCGTCTGTTCTTCGTAAAGCAAGGCCGCCACCCGATCGAGATCCGCTCGCAGATCCTGCAATGCTTCCGGGAAGACCACGCTGGTTCCATCTTCAAGCAACAAATCGTAAGCCTGCTGCCCCACTTCACTGATCTCAAGTTCGTCCGTCGCCACACGTAATAACAAAAGTTGATCTCGCCGGTTCAGAGGCCCAAGATTCACTTTCTTGTCATCCAGATCGATCGTCATCGCACTGGCAACCTTTTGACGATCGTACATCTCGCGAAATCGAGCTTCCAAACGAGCCAATTTTTCCTCACGCGTTTCTTCACGCAACTGGTTCAATCGCTCTTCAATCTCGTCGAGTGCTTCTTCCATCTTTTGCTGGGCTTGCTTCTGATCGTTTTGAGCCTGATCTGTGTTGCCATCGTCCAGATTTTTAGAGGCCTGCTTCATCGATTCGCTGGCGGCTTCCATCTGCTGTTGTCCAGGCGTCTGCTGCGATCCCGATTCCTGACCTTGATCGCCTTCCTGTTTCGACTTTGGGGCGTCGTTCATTTTCTCGACCAGCTCCATCGCCTTATCACGTGTCCGGCGCTGTTTGTCTGCAAGGTCTTTGAGTGCTTCAGGTGGCAACGATTCGATCCGCCGCTTCTCTTTTTTCAATTCGTCGCGAGCTTTTTCAAGATTATCCAGAGCATCCTGCTGATCCTCGGCGGCCTCTTCGGCGCGGCCACTCCCCAGTTTTTCTTCTGCGGAACGCTGCTGCTCAGCCGCTTCTTCGAGTGCTTCTTGGCCGGGCTGAGGCTTGTCACTGGAGCCTCCGCCGCCTCCCGACTGCCCTTGTTCGGGTTTGCCTTCGCCAGACTTACCGCCTCCTTCACCGGACTCACCTTCACCGGACTCACCTTCACCGG
>CAZLYM010000121.1:2524-10835 GCA_964563475.1 uncultured Pirellulaceae bacterium | reverse complement strand
TCACCTTCTTTGGGCTCACCTTCTTTGGGCTCACTCTCACCCGACTCGCCCTCGCCGGAACCGCCGTCTTTGGGATCGCCTTCCCCGGGCTGACCTTTGCCCCCTTCGCCTTCACCAGGCTCTTGTTCGTCAGAGTTCCCTTCGCCACCTTCCCCAGAAGGATCGGCCACGTCTTCGGCAAGCTCTTTGGTCTCTTTTCGAATTTCGAACTGTTCGTCAGCAATCTTGTCCAACGCTCGCAGACCCGCATTGGACTTTTCTTTTGCCTTATTGATCGCGTCCTGTTGTCTTTGAATTAGGTTATCAAGCTTCTTCAACTGGCCGTTCAGTTTCTCAGTCGCGGCATCCTTGTCCGAGACTTTTGAGACTTCCTGACGCTGATCTTTTTGTTCGTCGATGCGGTCCTGAATCTCCCGTTGCATCTGTTCGAGCATCGCGATTTCCTGCTGCTTGGAAACCTCGGGCGTTTTCTGGTTAATCAAAAGACGAATCAACTTGTCCAGATTCTGCACGATTTCATCAAGCGTTTCCTCGGCCTCGACCAGCTTGTTCTGATCCAACAGCTCAACGACTTCAGCCATTTTCCGAGTGATCAATTGCTCGCGAGACTGTTGGAAGGCCTCGACCAGCCGATCCGCTTTCTTTGGATCCTTCTCGCGAATCCGATCGGCGATCTGCGTCAACTGCCCTTCCAGTTCGACCATCTTTCGCTCGACCAGTTTTTGCCGTGCCCCAAACTCCGTACGTTGATTTTCACCCAATTTGGCTCGTCGCGACGAGGGCTTTTCCTGAGCGAATGAAGAATCGGCGGACAGGGTCGTTCCGATCAGGCACACTGCCAACAGCGATATCCAAAGTTTGAAAACAAATCCCGTTTGTTTAAATCCCGTTTGCTTTCGAGTTGCCGACCGGTCATTTAGATTATTCACTTGTTGATCAATCATCAAACACATCCTCCAAACCTTCGTCATCGAAAATGTTTTTTGGCTGAAGCGATTTTTGAATATCTTTTTTCAATCGCTGCTGGTCCGCCTTCAACTCCAGCGCTTTATTCACTACTTCTTGATAATCTTCACTACTGGTCATCGCCGCCAGAATTTTATCCATTCGTTCGACGATTTCCGTCTGCACCGCCAGTGTCTGAGCGACCGAACCAGCCAGATTCTCGTTGGCGGAAACCGCCAACCGAACCGCATCCAACTGCCGCGTCGCGCGTGCGATCGGATCGCGATCGAGTTCGCGGATGGGCTGAATGATTCCATTGTCAAACCTTGCCATCAATCGATTTTCAGGTTCAATCCCGGCAGCCGCTTCCGATTCATCGATCCGATTGTTCTTCACCTCAACCAAGAACTCTTCAAACCGACTGGCGACACGATCAACCATTGTGCCTAAACCTTTTTGATCTCGCAGCAAACGGATCAAATCGGCTTCTTGAGACGCCGCAAAGCTCTCTGTGGCCTCGTTCTCACTCCATCGCGCCAACCAGCTTTCCAATTCGCCGGACATATCCAACTGTTGATCGCGAGCATTCAAAAACGCTTTCCGCTGTTCAACCTCACGACGCAGCAAGTCGGCCCGAAGTTCCTCAGGGGAAACAATCCGCAGCAACAACTCAGACGATCGCCCAACCCCTTCGCCGTCAGGCTGGAAATCTTGTGCCTCGACAACGAAACGAAAGCTTGCTCCGGGCGTCAGTCCTAATGGCTGCAAATCCAGCACCTCCACCTCATCAATCTTTCGAATTAAGGGAGCCGATTCTGGCAACCGAGTCGATACGAACGCAATGTCACGTGAAATGGGCGCATCGGCGTCCGTCATCTCGGGCGTTCTCCACTGGCTGCTAAACCGTAGTGCTCGCAAGCCATATTCATCCACCGCTTCGAACGATGTTGGAAGCATCGCATTGGGCACCACCAAGCCACTGATCCCCAGCAGATTCGCTCGTACTGCCGGCGCTTTGTCCTGCTTAATGGTCACACCAAACTTTGACTTGCGGACGTTCGTTAAGCCTGCCGTGTCAGTCAAAACAAACTGATACTCTCCTCCACGAAGCATCGCATCAGAAGCCACATCCGCTGCCGAAGTATCTGCTTCCGTCGCATTGTCGGACGGCAACTTTTCAGGCTGCAAGGTCACGGCGAACTTTTTATTCGATTCGTCGATCGGCTGAAGGACCACCTGTCCCGAATCGTGATTCAATACGGCGGATGAAAGTTCGCTGTTCGTTTCGATGGCGACTTCCAAACGGCTGCCAATCAAAATCGAATGCGGACCACTGCCCACAAGCACCTGCGGCTGAGCAGCGGTGTAGTCAGGCAGCTTTGCTGTCAGTTGAAGCTCAATCAAAGCTGGCGGCTCGACCAATTCAACATCCACCCATGGCGTTACATCATCGCCACCGGCGGCCCGAAACCGAAACGGAGCCGACACGTTGTGAAACATAAAGACGTGCTCCCGTCCGTTGCCACGGCCCGTCGACTTCATCGGCTGGATCATGCGAGTGTCACCGTTTTCAATTTCCAACGATACCTGCACATTAAAAACACGACTGTCTTCGGTAATTTCCACAATCTGTCGATGGTCGGCACCACGAGGTATTTGCAACCGGCCTTCGTTGACACCGGCGATCTGCAAATAAGTCTGCCGTGGCCATTGAGCATCACCCAGCAGGATGTTGCGATTGAACCAAGTCCCCAAAAACGTACTGCTAAACACTCCGATCCCCAGCCCGACCAGCAACAGTGTCGCTAGGGCAACGCGGATCAGGTAGCTCCTTCGTTTTCCATCGTTCAAGACGGAGCCAAAATCCAGCGCCTCCGATTGGCGGAAGCCTTGTTCGATTGAGGCATCAATCAAATCGCTAGAGACTCCACCCGAACTGACCGAAGTCGAATCGGCGGTGTCCAAAGCGCCCAGTTGTGTTGCCGTCAGCAGGCTTTCGCCTAACTGTGGGTTTTTGGATTCGATTTCGTAGATCAACGCTCGGTCGGAAGGGAGCATGAACAGAGGTCGAATCACTCGCCAAACGAAAAACCCAATCGCAGCCGCAATCATCGCCACCAACAGGATGGCTCGCTGCGCCCAGTCCATGCTGAACATACGATCAACGATCATGTCGACCAGCAGGATTCCCACGATCAGCGTCAACCAGCGTGAAACGCCTCGGACGGCCGTCCAGCCCACAAGTTGCCGGCGCAGCTCGCGCAGGCGACGGGTGAAGGAAGCGGGGATTCGGGTACTGGCGTTCATTAGCTTTAGTTGAAAGTTTTTAGATTACAGATGATAAGCACTTGGTGTTGAGCCTAAAGAAGTTTGTATGCCTTACGTAGGATCCATTCGATCGAAAGGAGCACGACCGGCAAACCCAGCGTCAACCAACGGAGCGTCGAATTAATATCCCAAAACTGTTTTGGTGGGCTGTTCAGTTCGACTCGCCGTGAGGCTGCGGGCAACTGAGCCGGAAGGTCGGCAATCTGAGCCAGCGAAACGTATTTTCCGCCGGAACGTTCCGCCACCTCGGTCAAGAGTTTTTCGTTCAGCCACCACGCACCGGACTCTGCGTTGGGAGGCACCACACGAAACGAAACCGGCTCGATCACGTCGTCTTCTTCACTGGCGTTGGGGATCTCAATGGTTGCCTGATAGTTGCCCGTCCGCTGAGCAACAAAAATCGCCTCGTAGCTGCCTTCCTGCTGCGGCAGCAACTTCATATCAACTTTTTGAACGCGTCCATCTTCCGACTTTACGAGCATATTCAACGTGGGTTCGGTCAGCGGTTTGAACGAAGAATCCAAGACGCGCCCGATCAGTGTTATTCGGTCGCCCAATTCAAACTCGTTTTTCTCGGCATCGATAAAGCCTCGCCGCGATCCCTGCAACGAACGGTTTTCGACCATGTAACGCACTAGCTGAATCCAGAAGCGATCAAAATACTGCGCCTGCACACCGACCGAACGCCAACGCCATGTGTCTTGAAAACCCATGTACATCACCGTTCCCGCCCCGAACCGACCATCGACCAGTAGCGGTGGATTGCCTTCGGAATTCACTTGGTCGCCTCGCTCCAACAACACGCGGGCCGTTGGCTTAGCGGCGATCGCAGGGAAATTCCAATACACGCCCGGCATCGAACTCCAGATCTGCTCTGTCTGGGCAGCGTCGTTGCGGAAACTCATGGCCGGATGATCCAGATTGTGGTTGACCGGCAGCATCTGTCCGGCTTGATGATCGGTGGCCGAAGCCAAGGCTTGAATGGAAGCGATAAACTCATTGTCGCCCAGCCGAACCGGTAACAGTTCGCGGATGTCACGCAGGCGGTTCATGGTCACGAATTCACTTGTAAACTGAGGCCCACCAACGAACAACAAACCACCCGCTTTGTAACGACAATAGTCCTTCAGTAAATCAACCCACGACCGATCGAACTCTTGTGGATTCGGATCCATCATGATCACTAGGTTGTACCGCCCGAGTTCCTCAATCGAGCGCGGCAGCCGAGATATCGGGGCATCGCCTTCCTGCGGCCGGGTCTCATCCATCGATTGCAGCCAACAGCTGAGCGAAATTGTGCTGTCGCGTTGGAGTAAACGTTGGACCTGCTGATAGTCCCAACTAGGCAGACCACTGATCAGTAGAACTTTGACCTGACTGTCAACGACTTCCAATTGTGTTGAAGACCGAGCGTTGTCCGTTAGTTCGATTTCGCCCTCAACGGATTCGACTTCGACCGTGTAAATGTACTCGCCTGGCAGGTTTAGCACGTGATCGAAATCGACTCGGATTCGTCCCCCCTGGTCAGGAATATCCGCTCGAATGGTCTTAACCGTTTCCGAGTCTCCCGGTTTACCAGACTGGCGATCAATCATCTGTTGCAATAGACGCACTTCCACCTGTGACGGCAACTGAGTCTGCTCGCGATCGGTCGTTTGCAAAACGGATTCGATTTCAAACGGTTCGTTGGGGTACGCTCGTTCGCGCACGTAAACTTCGGTCACCGCCAAGTTTTTTGGTGGGTGTGGATCCCCGACTCCGACTACATAAATCGGCACGCCTAACTCACCCGCTCGGGCCGCAATTTCGCGAGGGTCCTTGCTGCCGTTATGCTGTCCCTCAGTGATCAACATCACCGCCGAAGGATCGTCGCCGTCGTCGAGCACACTTTGCAACGCTTGAGCCAAGTCGGTCCCTAATCCGTCAGCAACCAGCGGAGGCATTGTCTTCAAGGTCAGCTGCTCCGGCTCGGCTCCCGATTCGGTCGCGTCCTTGGACGCGTCATCATTCGATTCATCGTCGCTGTCTTGTTCTTCGCGCCCCAGCGCCGGGATTAGACCGGCCGGTTGATTGTCGGTCGCAAAATCAATGACCTTCACGGACGCTTTTTGACGCAATTGCTCCAGCAGTTCCGGCTGAGTCTCAAAGGCGCGGTTGACCAAGTCCACGCGAGTCACCGTGCCATTAGTCAACTGCAGTGAATCGAAACCGGTCGCCGATGCGAGTTCACTGGCGATCGCCTGATCGGGATACTTGTCCGCACGAGCGAACGACAACGAACGGTCTCGTAGGATGGTGATCGTCGGTTTGATTTCGTTCACTTGCTGATAGAAGATCGACGGCTTCAGATACATGGCCAGCAGCAAAAACAAGACCGTCAGACGCAAGACCGCCATCAACTTCTTGATCGATTTCGGGCAAGTGCTCAGCTCGTTCCGGTACAGCCAGAAGACGCCCGACACCAACGCCGCGACAATCGCGATCAGCACGAAGACGCCCCACGACTCGGGCAAATTCAGCCATTGCAATTTTGGCGTTCCGGCTTGGTCGGGATCGGTGCCGATGATCCATCTAAGCCATTCGGATTGAGCAAACAAAGTCAAAATCAGTTTCCAGAATATTTTGATACCGCAACGTGCGGCGTAAAGAATTTACGATTGTCGTCAGGTAGGCTAGTTGTCCATATTCGGGCCGAGTGCATACAGGCGATTCGCACCATGGACCCAGATTCGTTGGCCGTCGCTGTACAGATTCCCCACCGGCGCATCGGTTCCCAGATTGACGCCAACCTTTGCAACCACCTGTGCTTTTCCGTTTTTACCACGGAGATTGTATTTGTAGATTCCGTTGTCGACCGGAATGTAGATCGCATCTTCGGTTAGCATCCCACGGCCTTGTGACGTCTTGCCATCAAACAATTCATCAGCGCCCCAAACCATGCGTCCTTCGCCGCTCAGGTCGTAGGCAATGATGGTCTTGGGTCCGGCGGCATACAACGTTCCGTCACGAACCCCCAAAAGATAATCAACTTTTTGACCAATCGGATTCATTGGACAGTTCCAGACCGCACGGCCAGTGCTTCGATCGATCGCAAAAATGGTGTCGGTGTCAGATCCAAAACAAATCAGCTGGTTCTGCCATGGGACCACCACGTCACTCGACCAACCGTCAAATTTGAGTCTCGCCCGTTGTCTGTAGGCTCGAAAGGAAGTATCGCTGGTTCCTTTGCGCAGATAACGACGCGCGAACTGGATCTTGCCTGTGGAAGCATCCAACACGAACACCGCTCCCAAACCGGTATTCACAAAAAGATCGCTTCCCTCAAGCGACAATTGAATCGGTGACCATGGAACGGCACCCGTTTCAGGCTCATCGCACAAATACGATTTCCAAACCGTCTTGCCTTCCTGTTCCGGATCGAGTGCATAAACCACGACCGCACCGCCTTCACTGACGGGCACAAGAACCAAACCATCAAACCCAACCGGAGCAGCCATGAACCCACCGGACTCCAGCCACGCCGAGTCACTCGCCGCACTCTCATCAGGTTCATTTTCTTGTTGATCGGCTGCGGGCTCACGAGGAAGCGACCATTGCAATCGCCCAGTGTCGGCCGAGTAAGCCGTCAAGCGATTCTTTCGGACACGCCGAACTGACATATCGTACTGAAACCGAGTCCTTCTGCTGCGACCAGCCAGTGGAGTACTGTCGTCATACGCATCCCCTTCGATCGCGTACAGCACTTCGTCGCAAATGGACATTTGTTGATAAATCTGATCGCCAAAAAATTGGATCTCAGTAGCTTCCTGTGGATCGCGTGATTTCTGAGCCCCCTGACGACGATTTCTTTGATAGCCGCCGTTACGCCTCATCAACAACAACGCCTCGGTCGCGGCATCCGTTTTGAATGCGTTTCGCCAAACCGATCGCCAAGCGACCCAGTCTATTGGTTTTGTTTTTTCTGTCGCCCCGAAGCTGATCTCCGAGATCGACTTTCGATCCCACACGGCGACGTCCGCCGCCGCTTTGAAATAGATTCGATCGTCAGCAAACAACACATGCCCGGCCGGACGCCAGTCTTTTTTTCGCCACGATTCGATCAGTTCCTTTTCTCCATCGTTCCGCGTTCCCTGAGCATAATCGCCGTGAGAATTTCGGCCGATCAACGTCCGTCCATTCGCAGTGGCCAGCCCGTACCGATTTTTTGGTTCTACATAGAACTGCCAGACCGCCGCTAGGTCACGATTCATGCTGTCGCCAGGAAGCCCCGGCATCACACCGTGCCGTTGTGGTCCTGCTAAGCGCATGCGAATCGCTTTGTCGGTCATCGCCGACACCGATTCGACAGTCAACTGATCCATCGAGCCTCTTAACTGGTCAGGAACAACGCCCGCTGCGGTCGCTCCACCTGCAAGACTCTTTTCCGCGGCAGTGATTGCTTCGTCGGCAGCACTGGAGTTTCCCAGAAACGCGTGACACAGCGCAATTCTCAAATGGACCTGATCCTTGGGAATGTCGGAATCTGGATACCGGTGAACCAATTTCTCAAATAAACGCAACGCGCCGACAAAATCGTAGCGGTCCAGCTTCAGGCAACCGGATTCGAACGCCGCATCATCGCCAATGGAACTGACGAAGTAACTTCCGACGACTCGACCGAGCGCTTGGGATTGCTGTCCGTCACCGGCAGCCGCGAGAATTGCTCGAGCGTCCGCATCAGCGCGGACACGGTATGCCTGCAAGGCTTCTGGCGGAAGCGACGCCAACTTTCGCTCAACCTGCTCGGCCAGCGAGTAATAAAGAATCCCATCCTCGGACCACATGGCATCGCCGCTGCGATCGAGAACTGCCTGCCACAACTTGGTAGCTACCGTCCAATTTTCATCGCTGGCAAAACGCTCCGCCTTTTCAAGAATTAACTCTAGGTCAGGATCAGTTTTCAGCGTTGCGATTTGGCTTGAATCCGCATCCGACAGCTCGGAAGCATTTCCAAACGCACCGTTGAGCGCTTGCTGTACTTGAAATTGTGCAAACAACG
>CAZLYM010000121.1:0-2424 GCA_964563475.1 uncultured Pirellulaceae bacterium | reverse complement strand
AACAACGATGGGGCCTCACTGAGCATCCCAGTTCCACTCGCCAAGCATCCGACCAGCAAACCGATTAACTTTTGTTTTGTCAGCATCATCGTCCACGCCCCCAAAACCAACCTAGGAACTGTTCCAGCATCAGCACTGCAAAGACCAGCAGCAAAAGCGGCATCCAAATCTCGGTGTTCGTCCCAGCCACCGACTGCTCACTTAATTGAGTCATTGAGACTCGATTAATTTTATCCGAAAAGAAATCACCTTCGAGCGAATCCGACGACATACGCGTCAAATCACTTTCCCGAGCATCAAGATTCGTCGCAAACAACACCGGCTCAATCGTTCCGCTGGCGTCACCTTTTCGTTTGAGTTCTAGCGTATGAAATCCTCGTTTCCGCACGCCGTCGAACGACACTTGGTACATCACGCTTTGCCGGCTCGCTTCGGTATCGTCGGCCGGCCGAGCAATCGCTTCCACTCTTTCGTTGTCCGGATCACGCAATGCCACTCGTTCGTCGTACACCGAAACATCGACTGGGTATTGAATCGATTCGCCCGGGTTGATGGCGGCGGCGTCCGATATCTGCCCAACGAGATAGTCTACCAAATCGATCACCACCGGGGCGAACGTTGGGCTACTGGGCCACATCGACCAATCACCGTCGCCCGGTATCGTGAACACAATCACATCACCGGCACCCCAACTGCGATCCACCATCGCGATTGAGTGGTCTTTGTCCGTCAGACGAAGCGGCACCGAGACCGTTTTGTTCGCCACATCTTCGCTCAGTTCAGACGTCCACCAACTGAAAACGTCCACCCGACCGAGGCTCGACGCATCGCTGTCCACAATTACTTGTAGCGCGGGATGAACTTGGGGATCAACTTCAAAGTTGACCCAGCGATTCATCGTCGGATCACCCGCCATCGAACGCAATTTTAATGGAGAAAGCCCTTTGCCTTCATTGTAAAATGCCTTGTTGAATGCTTCGGCACGGACTCGGTTGCCCGGCATCAACACCAACGACCCGCCTTCACGAGTCCAAGTTTCCAGTGATCCCATCCGTTCGAGCGACGCCTCATCCACGTTGCAAAGGAAAATCACTGAGTACTGAGACAACGACACGGTCTCGAATTCGCTGACGGTGGCGACGTCAATATCCAAGCCAGTGCCAGACACGCCAACCGACCGCAGATAGTGCGTCTCACTTCGCTCGGCCGATGCAGAAGGATCACCATCCACCATCAGCACGGGGATGCCTTCCATGATCCTTGCGGCAAAAATCGCCGAGCTGTCTTCGATCATTTGATCTGAGGCAAGTGACTTTTCATCCAACGAGGGGCGATCGATCTCAACTTTAACGCGATAGCCGACGAACGGCAGCCCAACCGCCTCTTCATCATCATCGCCTCCGAATCGTTCTTGCTCACGACGATCAAACACGTGTCGGAAGGCAACTGTTTCCGTTTCGCCGGGGCCGATCGAGGGGATCACTTCGTACGTCGGTTGATCTTCGTCGACCTGCATCAGCAAGCGTACGTTTTGAACAGTTCGCGTTCCCAAGTTTGCAACGTCGACCGAGAAACGCATAACCTTGCCCGCCACGAGATTGCTGTCCGGACGAACGGCCGTCACCGCTAGATTCCCATCGAGCGCACTGCCGGTATCCACCAAGAAACAGCCTGCTGTCAGTTCAGCGGCTTCATTGAGCAATCGATTGGGAGCGGATTCCAAGTCACCCGATTCCGTCGCGTTCCAATCGCGAAACCGCAGATCACTGAACACATAAGCGACGCGGTTCAAGCCTTCGCTGCTGCCACTAACGTACTGCCGAAGTTGATCCATCGAGGCCCGATAGTCGGCAACTTGATCCGAACAAACCAAATCGTCCAGTGTCTGCACGAGCGTTCCAACGGTGCTGCTGTTGAGCGGTTCATTGGACAACACCGGCTGATCCGGATGGCTGGTCACCATCACGGTGAGATATTCTTCCGTATCATCCGAGTTCGCTAGATCGGTCACTAGGTCTCGCACAGCGCGAGTCGTAACATCCATCGCTGGCAATGTGCCGTTAAGGACTCGCTGTGACAACGAGTCGTCGATCAGCAACACGCGTTCGAACCGTTGGTTCTTCTGCAAAATCTGGCTGACTCCCGACGGCAGGAACGGTCGTGCCAGCAGCAAAGCCAGTAGCAACAGTGCCAGACATCGTAATGCCAACAAGATGAAGTTTTCCATCTGAACCCGACGCCGGTTCTTTTTGTCCGCTTCGAACAAAAAATCCATGGCTGCCCATTCGACGATTTTGAATCGCCGCTTGTTGAGCAGATGAATCAGGATGGGTGACGCGATGGCCAATCCACCAAGGAGCATCCACGGATTAAGGAACCAAGTGAGCATAGGGGAGTAGAGTTGAAAGGGTACAGGTTTTCGGT
>CAZLYM010000120.1:0-12527 GCA_964563475.1 uncultured Pirellulaceae bacterium | reverse complement strand
GAATTGGCTGCCGGGACGGCCACGGTGACCCATTTCCCGACCGACCGGCAATAGAGCCGAACATACTACCCGGTGACCTAGCGAGCAGCCTAAAATTGGCCCTTGAAATTTACTCAGGCAACGAACGAGTTCGAGTCTGTTTCAGGGCCAATTTTGGCTCGTCTTCCCTGTCAGAAAGACATCTAGGGTGACTTACCAAAGGCTACTTGCGACGCCGGCCCAACAGGGCCAAGCCACTCAGCCCCAACAAGGCAAGCGATGATGGTTCGGGGATCGCCTGAACAAACACGTTGGCCCTGACGCTCGTCAGACTTGTGTTGCGAGCGATCACGTCGGATAGACGAGTGTCCATGATTTGCTGTCTTTCGAATTCGGTCAGCCCTTCGTCCCAAGCGAAGAAGAAACGATCACCCTCCATCAAACGACTAAACTGATCGGCAACAATGCTGTTAAGCAACACGCCGAACTCAGTTCCTGCCTCACGATCGGCAGCGAGTAGTCCGACCCACAAATCGATGTCGCCAGCGTCCTGATAGACGGAAGCCAGTTGCAGAGCTAAATCCGCGTCCGAAGTCACGTCGGCAAAAGAAGTCACTGGATCAAGCCCAAACAGCGAGGCAACTTCCGAATAGCTGGCAAGCCCGTGCTCGCGTCCTCGCTCAATATTCAAAGTCACCAAGTCCAGCCCTCCACTCCCGGGTGGTCCAAACAACATACTGCGGAGATCTTCGACCACTTTCAAATCGGTCTCGTTCTGCGTTTGCTGCTGAAGCCCGTCAAGAATTTGATCCACGTCGGTAGACTGAGTAAACAAAGTCGGATTGAAAAATCCATCTGCCAACTCAATCACTTCGGTTCCCGAATCGGTCGGTTTGATCAAGTGGTCGGTCACCATGGTGTGGCCGAATCGAAACGCGGCAGTCGCGAACTCGTTTGACAACGTTGCATCGACATTCGGATCGTACTGCGTAATCGTTGGCGTACTGTCCCCGATGATCGACGGCAGGAATTCGTTGTAAGTAATCGATTGAACAATTCCAGACACCGTGCGCCGAGCATGTTGGTAGATTTCTTCGTCTGTCCACGTTGGTTGAGCCGCTGCGATTTCGTCCGCCAGCCGATTGTGCTCTCGAACAAACAGCGTGTGCATCGCTGTCAGGCCCGGTTGCTCATTCGATCGGACATCGCCTGCCACGAAAAGTTGATCATCAGGGAACAAACCTGAGTCATTGGCGTTGTGTAGTAGGCCGGTGTTGAATGGCAACAAGTCTCCTGAAGACGTATTCATTCTGCCACCACTCATCGTACGCAACGCATTGGCTCGTTCCAAAGAGGTTCCATAGACCATGGAAGCGTCCAAAAAGGATGTGGCCGAATTGACCTGCTGACGCGGCGTAGTTACGCCAGTCGACGAATCGAAATCTGATCGGTTCAGCGAAATGCCAGGCGACAATGGATCCGGAGTCGCAACGGGGACGAACAGTGATTCATTTGTGCCTTCGGTCAAAGCGAAATCATGATCGATGAACTGCCCCCACTGCCACACCATGTTGGTCAGGCCCCGCTGCGAAGGAGTCTCGGAGGGCTGCTGGCTGACGGTGTTGCTGATCTCTCGTGCATTGGCTCGGTCGACTCCACCTGGCGCAGAAATCCCATCGGAATAGTCGCTCGGTGCCAGACGAGTAAACGCCTGCCCGGCAGCGCCAAAGTCGGGAGAACTTAAATTGTTCCCCGTTCCATCGTAACTGCGTACTTGGGCCGCGGCCGGAACAGCGAACGTGGCACTGATGCCAAAGCCGATTACCAGTGACCAAGTCAAACCGACTGACCGGAAGCATCGGTGGACTGTTGAATAGGTTGGAAGCTTAATCATGTCTCATTCTCTGCTCATTCAAAGTTGCTAATAGGGATACGGCAGCCAATCGTTCAACTCGGGCGACGTAAACTAAGATCGAGCGAGCCCGACTGCACATCCAGACTGAAAGTATGCTATCTAACAAAACAATCCGTGAACACCACTACAACTGTGACATATATTACATTTTAGATATACATTGCGCAAAACGGCCGATTTAGGGCAGGCTCAGCGCCCTTCTAGGCCTTCCAAGCGATTATTGGGCAGAAGGCGGCGCTCAACAGCGGATGCGGCGATCGCTTCATCGCTGGATGAGTCACGGCTGGAGGAGATGGGGATACTTCTTTTAGCAGCACTTCGCGATTGGAACATTGTCTTGAACCACGTGCCGTTGCTGCTTCCGAGTCAATGCGACATTTCTTTATGCCCGCCTCTGTTAAAGGCTGAAGGCAACTTTGAGGGTAACTTGCGTTGACCATCAACGTGAACCGGTTATGTTCTGGTCTTGTTGTGAGCAATGCTCGCGTCACACTGAGACAAGATTTCTCTCCACCCAGAAAACGAAAATAAAATAAATACTCATGAACATCACATTAGCTCAAGCTGAAACCGTTATCGCTGCCGCCAAAGAAAAGTCGATTGCAATCGATACAAAAATGAACATCGCGGTTGTTGATGCGGGTGCCAATTTAGTCGCCTTTGCTCGGATGGATGGAGCGTGGCTGGGATCGCTAGATATCTCGATCAAGAAAGCCAAGACAGCCAGATTTTTTGACATGAACACCGGCGACATCGGTGGATTGTCGCAACCCGGCGGATCGCTTTACAACATCGAGCATTCCAATGGCGGACTGATTACGTTCCCCGGCGGAGTCCCAATCAAGAATGCAGCAGGCGACGTCATTGGAGCGATCGGAGTCAGCGGAAGTTCCGTGGAAAACGATCACATCGTCGCCGACGCGGGTGCTTCGGCCATCTGATATCACGTTTCTCAAACTGGCGATCGGTTGCTGAGCCAATCGATTGCCGGGGGATCAATTGGTTCATGCTCGATGGTAGGTGACTTTGGGCGGCACGGTGATTCCACCGGACACAATCGCCTGCAACGTCTCTTCCAGATCCCAATTCAGTGCGACAACTTCCTCTTCCGGAACCATCAGCATATAACCGGAAGTCGGCACCGGAGTCGTTGGAACGTACACGCACAAGATGGTTTTGCCGGTAGTTGTTTCGGTACATTCGGACGTCACAAACGCGGGGGCCTTCATTCCCGCGTGAGGAAATTCGATCAGCACGACTCGCTTGAAATTTCGCTTACCTTGAGAATTGGAAACGGCATTGATTACATTACTCACTGACGAGTAAATCGTGTTCACCCCCGGGACGTTGGACAGAATCCAATCCAACGCTCGATGGAGCCGAGAGCGAAAAAACATACCTGCGATATACAACACCGACAGCACAACCATGATCGCGGCGATCGAAGAAACGGTCGACAGCAACCAGCCGGGTTCTCCGTCAGCCTTTCCCCACGCGTGGCGAAGACCACCAGCGATCGGGCCGATCGCCACCGTGTACGCCGTTGTGTACAGCCAGTGAATAACCGCGTAGGTGATGAACACCGGCAACACGACAAAAATCCCCGCGATCACTCGATTGCGAATGAATCGGAACAAGCTGAACGATTTCTTTTGATTGTCGGCGGTATCGTCCATCGATGGTTCTTTTTATCTGACTCGAAATACGTAAAGCTGGCACACCGGGAACGTCTTGATCACAGGCCGGTCCCCTTCAACTCGGGGCGAAGGCGCGCGACGGTGTCTTCGGAAATGATGTAGTACCACCGCGAGAATGACTCGTTAAGCGCTGCGGCGCGTTGACGACCGATCTTCAACTGCTTGACGCGTTCAGCCACTTTTCGCAAGTAAACCTTCTGCGATTCCGTATCACCCGAATCCTCATTCGCAGCTTGCGGTTTCTCGGGTTCCGGAATGAGTGACTCATCCACTCCGGCGACCAGCATCAAGTAGTGATTCAGCTTGAGCGAATTATTGCGCGTCTGATTGTCGATCGCGCCGATATAGAGCGTGACCGTCACGCCGTCGGCAGTGCGAACCGTAACCGATCCTCCCGTTGAATCAAACTGCCACGTTTCATCATCGAACTTGGTGACACGGAAACCACGGCGTTTCATCGAATCAAATGCCGACTTCTCGCTTTCTTGGTTTGGTTTTCGCAGCGATTTTGCAGCGAGCTTACTTTTGGTAATCACGTCTGAAAATGGAATCGAGGTGATCGATCCAGCGGCTTGCTGAATCGTGCCTTGCTGACCTGCGTCGGGTTTGACCTCATTGAGCTTGCCATCCTCGGTGGCCGTTTCAAGAACGACATCGATCTTTTTCTCACCCACGACAAGTTGTGAACGATAAGAGACATCACGAGAAGACGTATCGATTTTTTCCAAATCCAATCGATAACTGTCGACCGTAACATCCTGCAGTCGCGTTGCTTGGCTCAGTTTCAACAAATTTGGACTGACCCAAGCGGTAAAGTTTGGCGTGATCCCGCGAGGATCAATGTCGACCACATAGACGCTCGGTTGCCCCGGAATGCGGACGTAGTGCTTCAGCCGTTTGGGATCGTTTTTCAAAGGGAGCCCCACGATCAGGCTGGCAAGTTCCTTGTTGTTGCGATCGGACAACGATATTTTTTTACCCAAGCTTGAGCGATTCACCGAACTGCTAAACTCTGCCGGGTCGACAACGCCATACTTGAGATGATCCTCTTGGTTGTCGGAGCGTTTTTCGAGCACCGTCTTGTCCAGCAGCAAGTTAACGATGGCTCCCAACTGTCGCCCGCTGTCGGCCACAAAGCTGCTATGGGAAGGCAAGACCCATTCTTCGCCCTTGCGTCGAACGAGCAACCTTTCGACTTCGTTGCGGTCCTCGTTATAGGTTTCGATTCGAATGGAGCGAACATTGCGTGTGTCGAATCCTTCAAACAGCGGCTTGTTAACCGCGTCGCTGATCACGACCGCTTCTGGCCACGGGTACACCGACGCCGCAGCGAAAGCGGCAACAGCGGCGACGACCAGCATCAAAAAGGTTGTGCGAAAAGCGTGATTCATAGTCGTGGATTCATGTTTGGGTTAGCCTTGGTTCGGCATTCGGCGGCGAACTGGCCATAGTTGGTGTGTGTGGATTTACGTTCCAAGATTCCGCTTCTAAACTCTAACTCAACCTTCTGGCTTTGGAGATTCCTTCGCGTTCTCGTAGACGCCGGCGGAAGAACACGATCGTTCCTACGACCAGCGGCGGAATCGGCGGCACGATGACGGCCATCAGTTTGAACCAACGTTGGATTTCCTGAATCTTCAGTTCCGCATCCAAGTCAATCTGCCGTTTTCGAACTCGACGTTCGTTTTCCAGTTCGCGGATTCTGGTTTGATATTTGTTGGACTGCTCGCGACCTTCTTGTTGCAACAGCACCTGCTGAGCAGCCAATTTGTTGGCGTCGTAAGCTTTACCTTTCTCTTTTTTAGCCAGCTCAAGGCGAATAGATTCCTGAAGTGGTTTGATTCTGTTCTGCAAATCGGCTTGGAGCTTGTTTCGTTCGGCAGTCATTTCAATTTCAGAATCGTTGACTGCCTTAATGACTTGTTCCATGGCATCGCTGTAAGTTGCTTCAACCACTTCCAGCGTGACATGTTCGACCTGACGATTTCGCAGCGCCAGATAGGTATCTTCTCCAGCCAATGAATCGATCATGTTCAACACGAAGTTCATATTCTGAAAATGGTACTCGATTCCCTGCTGAATCGGCTGATTGCGAATTTGGACGAAGTAGTCGGACAAAACATCGATGTCTGCCACGTAAATCACGTTTGTTAGATCGGCAGAGGGCTGCGTGTCGAATGCTGTTTCAGGAGTAATCGAGTTCGCCTGTTCACCGCGAATCGCAGTGGCCAGCAACAGGCTGCCTCGGGCGGCACCGCGCTTGCTGACCAGTTCGGCTGGGTTGCGAGTCTGCAGCAAATCATTGATTCGAATGCGGCCCGCTTTTCCGGTCGTGACCAGCGGGTCGTATTCAAGTTTCGCATCGGGGACAGGAGCCAGATCACCCGCGAACTGAAACAGCACTTCCTTAATCCCCGACTTCAACTCTGCATCGCCTAGGCCGCCTCGGGTTGCCGGATGAGTCGGCGAGAACCTCGGATCACTGGGGTCTCGATTTTTGACGATCACCAACTCTGGCGTATTCAGACGATTGTTGGCAGGGTACGGATTCTCTGCGGCTTGCCAAACGATCCACGAAAGTTTCTGCTCCCGTCCATCCGGCAGCCTTGTCGTCGCTCGATCGACATCCATCTCTAGGGCGTCCCAAAGATCCTGAATGTTGGCCGAATCAGGCCCTTGCCGCGAGATGGTCCGCGGAAAGAACGTGCCAAGTACGTATTCAAAGTTTTCTCGGTTAGGGTACGGGTCTTCGAAAATAGCCGTTGGCTGACCGGACTGAATCGCTGTGATCAGATTCTGCATTTCGCCGGGCGTCATCTTGGAAGGCTGAACGACCAGCAACACGTCGTAGTTTCGCGTCGCGGGTTCTCCGTCGCTGCCTTCAGTCCACAACGAGATCGGGCTGGAGGCATCCACTGATTCGACCGTGTACTGTTTTTCGAGTTCCGAAACGATCTGCAGTCGCGGAATCCGAATGTTCTGCTTGTCGCCCCGAACAACCGCTCCACCAATCAACGCGTCGGTCGTGACGATGCCGACGGTCTTCCTTTGACTGCGAGCCACCGTGTTAATCGACCGCATCAATTCGTATTCGATCGGCATTCCGTACGGCAGGAACGGCAAGACGATGCGTTCCAATCCGCTGGAAAACGCCACGCCAAGAATCACGTCTTCGTCCCGGTTGGCTCCACGCGTCTGGCTGGTGACTCGGACTGGGCGAATGCCGTACCGTTTTTCGGCAAGGATCGCCTCCTGGCTGTACGGCTCCACATTCTGATTGAGCGTCACTTGGACTCGGTTCCCGCCCAGCACATCGAACTCACGCAGCAGATTCACAAGATCGTAGCGAGTCTTCACAAATTCAGACGGCACGTTGCTGCTGATGTACGCTTCAATCTTGACCGGCGGGCGATCGTCATCGGAATCCGCCGCCAGCTCGTTAAGCACTCCGATCGTCGCATCAGACAGGGTACTGACTTGAGAATCAGAAATATCGGCACGAAGCCGGTTCAGTGGTCCGTGCTGCACAAACAGCACAGCGGACACCGCCGCCACGACCAACAAAGCGGCTCGAACGATATAGTGCCAAAACAGAGACGTGCCATCACGACCGCCCAACCAGTGTCGGCGTCCGATCAAAATCAGGCTCAGGTAGATCCCGATCACGACTAGCCCAAGGAAATAGCATATCGATGGAGCGGAAATCAATCCGCGACCGAATGGCTCAAACCGCTGCAACAGCGACCATTCGTACAGCCACTGGATCCATTTGCTGTTCGAAAAAATCACATCGGCACTGCTGAAAAATGCCAGCGGGGCATTGATCGCCACACCAAAGATGAAGCCAACGGTCAGGTTGTTCGTCAGAAACGAGGCCACCATGCCGAGGCTGATCATCGCAACCCCCATGAACCAGTAGCCCAAATAGGTCGAGAACAACAGCAGGTTGTCCAGTTGCCCACCCGTCATCGCCAGCAGCACGCCGTAATTGGAAAGCTGTGAAAACAATAGCGAAACCGTAAACACCAGCACAGCAGCGAAGTACTTGCCAATAACGATGTCGAAGTCTTTGGCCGGCAACGTCAGCAACAATTCGTCAGTGCCTTGGCGACGTTCCTCGGCCCAGATGCCCATCGTGATGGCCGGGATGAAAATCAGCATGATGAACGGCAGAAACTTGTTCAGTTGATCGAAGTTCGCCAAGTTGGTTGTGAAAAATTCATGCGGCCAGAACGCCGCGAACGAAGTCAACAAAACGAACAAGCACAGAAAAACGTAACCGGTCGGGTTGCTGAAGTACCCGATAAAGTTTCGCTTCATCACGGCAAAGGCAGCCTGCCGCCAGATGCCCAGCGGCAACATCAACATCACCAGCGCAACAAGGAAGACCAAGTCGACGACCAGCATGAAGGCGAATTCTATCAGTTGCAGAGCAGACATTTTTTAACGGTGGAATTCAGAATTGGGAATTCGAAGTATGTTGTTCAATGGGATGGGAAACTCGGGTTCAACCCGCGTCGCTATCGGTGGAAGGTTCTTCGGGTTCGGTACCCGCGTCGCTGTCGCCGGACGTCTTACTGTCTCCGGGCGAGTCAGGGGCTTCTTTTCTCAACAGCGTGCCGGTCACTGGATCGTGACCTGTCAGGTCGGCGAAAATGTGGTCCAGACCTTTCTCATGAGGATCGATGTCAACAAGTTTGCCGTCGTAAACTTTCCGGCCCTCGTTAATCATGATCACTCGATCGGCCATCGCTTCGACTTCCTGCAAAATATGAGTCGACAGCAGAATCGTTTTCTCCTCCCCCAACCGACGAATCGTTTGCCGGACACCTCGAATCTGGTTCGGATCGAGCCCCGAGGTTGGTTCATCCAGAATCAGCACATCCGGTTCGTGGATCAAAGCCTGAGCCATTCCAACGCGCTGTCGATAACCTTTGGAAAGCTTGTTGATCGGTTTGTAAATCACGCTTCCCAACGCGCACAGATCAACCACTTTGGCGATTTGATCAAGCTTGGTGCGTTTGTTCATTCCTCGCGCTTCGGCGAAAAAAGTCAGCAGGCTATACGGCGTCATCTCCGGATAGAGCGGCCCCGTTTCCGGCAAGTAGCCAAGCCGATGAGAACCCGCCAAGCGTTCACTGTTCATGTCGTGGCCGGCAATCCGAGCGATTCCTTGGCTGGGCGAAAGGTAGCCCGTCAGGATTTTCATCGTCGTGCTCTTACCGGCTCCGTTGGGCCCCAGAAACGCAACGACTTCTCCTTGGTAAACCTTGAAGCTGATGTTCCGAGTCGCCGCAAAAATTCCGTAGAACTTCGAAAGCCGATCCGCCTCAATCATGGGCGTTTCGTCAGATCGATCGACTTCCCGGTCGGTATCGGTTGAGAGAGTGGCAGTCATGGCCATATTTTGGTTTTTAGAGTCACCGTTGTCGATGGCGGGCGGCGAATCAAGTATTGAGATTTATCGTCAGAGGTCTGGCAGGTTAGATTTTCGGCAGGCAAGTTGCCACTTTTGGGGTACAAGCTGGCCGCACGCGTCTGCGAAACGATCTTGGCAGGCAACTGCCATGGATCAACCGGGGGCCGGGACGGCGGTCAGTTCTGTCCGCTCACCCATGATCGAAACGTGTTTTCGCCACGCGTCATCAGTTTCCTGAAAATCGGTCCGAAGATGAACCCCTCGTGATTCAGTCCGGTGCAACGCCGAATGAGCAATCACATGGGCGACGATCAACATGTTTTGCAATTCCCAGCCTTTCGGGTTATCACATTGGGACGCCAAAACGTAGCGTTGCCACGATTCGATCGTATCCAAAGCCGCTTTGAGTTGTTTTTCATCCCGCCGGACTCCTGCACAACGCCACATCAGGCTCTTCAGCGAATTGCGAATATCCGACAGGTCCAGCGAGGGGTTCGGGGCACTCAATTGGTCGTATGAAATTGGAGCAATCTGGAAACTGTCTTCCATTTTCAATGCCGCTGCGGACGCACCGATCCCTGTACTCTTCCCATATACGAGCCCTTCGAGCAAACTGTTCGACGCCAGCCGATTGGCTCCGTGCAGCCCGCTGCTGGTGACCTCCCCGGCCGCCCACAGGTTGGGCAGGCTCGTGCGGCCTTCATGATCAACGGTCACGCCTCCGATCATGTAATGAGCCCCCGGACGTACGGGAATCGGGTCGGTCGTGATCTCTAGGCCAAATTCGGCAACCGCTTTGGTGATGCCCGGAAAACGTTTCCGCACGTGGTCAGGATCAAGATGCTTGAGCGACAAGAAAACGCTCGACGCGTGCGTCTTTTCCATTTGACTAGCGATCGCCTGAGAAACCACGTCACGCGGAGCCAATTCCAGCCGCGAGTCGTAGTCCGACATGAATCGCTTACCCTGCGAGTCAATCAGCCACGCCCCTTCGCCTCGGACCGCTTCGGTGATCAGACTGCGGCTACTACCGGCAATGTACAGCACCGTTGGATGAAACTGCATGAATTCCATATCGCGAACTTCTGCGCCGGCTCGAAACGCCATCGCATGCCCGTCTGCCGTTGCCACGGCAGGGTTGGTCGTTTCGCGAAACAGCTGACCAGCGCCTCCGGTGCACAGGATGGTTTGCTTGCTCCAGATCAGCGTTCGCTCTTCGCCACGCACGACAATGGCTCCTCGGCATGCGTCCTCATAAGTCAGCAGGTCCAAGGTAAAAGCGTCTTCAATGACTTGGATGTTTTCAGCATCATGAATTCGCCGGATCACCGCACGCATCACCTCTTTACCCGTCGCGTCGCCTCGGGCGTGGATGATGCGATTGTGCGAGTGCCCGCCTTCGCGCCCCAGCGTCAGTCCCTCTTGTTCCTGATCGAATTCGGTCCCCATCTCGATCAGTTCCCGAATCCGCTCGGGCGCCTGACTGATTACACTCTCCACCACGTCCAAGTGACACAGGTTGCCTCCCGCCTGCATGGTGTCGCGAACGTGCCACTCGACTTTGTCGTCCGGATCGATGACTCCCGCGATGCCGCCCTGAGCATACGTACTGTTGGACTGACGAAGCTTATCCTTGGTCACCACCAGTACTCGCTGCGACGGATCGACCGACAACGCCGCTCGCAAACCTGCCAATCCTCCACCAATAATCAGCACGTCCGCAAAACAGTGTGGCACATTTTTGGGCGCGAAATTGACCAAGTAGCGAGGAACGTTGGGGGGAAGAGGCGGCATGGCATTTCGGGAAGTGAATAGAGCGAGCTCAGGCCCCCCATGATAACACGAATTGCTTTACCCAATCATGCGATCGCACTGCCTTGCAACCGTTAAATTCGGCATTCAACGCTCTTTGGCGACTGAGAAACTGGGCGATCTTTCTGATAGGCCCGCACAACGGAATAGTGAGAGATAACTTTGGGAAGCCGCGTGTGCATTCAAACGTGACCTGACACACATGCTGGCTGGCATTGGCCCTACACCGCAAGCGCACATCGATATCCCGGATATTTCCCTCAAAATCAGGCGTACCATGAAACCTTTTCAATTCATTCTCTGTGCCACCTTGATGGCGGGTCCCATGCTTTATGTTGTCATGACTCAACCGGGCTCTCCTTTGAGTACGCCGAAAACCGGATGGGAACGCAAAGCCGCTCTGGAAACTACTCAGCGCATGTCGCGACTGGCGTCACAGCCCAACCAGATCCCAAACTGGCCGCCCGTTGATGGCCAACGCTTCCCCGAAGTGGAACTTTTCGATCACCACGGACAACCGTTTGACCTGAGCAGCCTTCGAGGCAAACCGACCGTGATCGAATTCATTTCCATGAGCTGTGCTGGCTGCCAAGCTTTCGCTGGCGGCAACCAATTTGGACCCTACGGCGACCTAGCCGTTCAACCGAACCTAGAATCCTTCGACAAACACTTCCAACAATACGCAGGATTCGATTTGCATTCCGGCGATGTGAACTATGTCGTCGCCGTTGTCTACAACGACAAGCTCACGACTCCGACCCCTGAAGATCTGAACCAGTGGCGGAATCATTTTCAACTGAACCAGCACAACACATATATTATCAGTGGCCAAAAACTTGCCAGCGGCAAGACCTTCAAAATGATTCCCGGCTTCATGCTGCTGGATAGAAACCAAGTCGTGCAGTTTGATTCCACAGGTCATCAACCAAAACACAACCTGTATTCAGAACTTCTCCCAGCAGTTTCAAAAATGCTGAATGATTAAGCGAGCCGTATCGGCATTGGATCACGAAAGGAATTCAGCCGAATTGCCACCGGATTCAACATGGCTCCGCTACCTCCCTTTGCTTCGTCAAAATCACTGGCGTAAGATGGATGGCCGCTACCCAACAGGAAAGTGTCCGGGGTGCACGCGTGTTGAACCTATTTGCGCGTATCCGTTTTCAACTGAGGTGAGTTATTTTCGCTGCGTACTTGGTCCCGTTCGAG
Organism: uncultured Pirellulaceae bacterium; assembly: GCA_964563475.1. Lineage (GTDB taxonomy): Bacteria > Planctomycetota > Planctomycetia > Pirellulales > Pirellulaceae > Mariniblastus. The sequence goes on along the minus strand of CAZLYM010000120.1, from coordinate 496 downwards.
GATTTTCCGAACCTTTCACGACACATCGAAGCGGTCCTTCAGCGTCTTCCGGCTGACGTGCAGCAGGACTTTCTGAGCGATTCGACGTTTCGGATTTCACTGGACGATTGCGAGCCTGGTCGAGGCCGGACGGTCATGATGGCGCCACTGGGGCCGGGCGGTTACAGTCGCTGCGTGGTGTTGAAGCCACGTCTTGAAAGATGCTCCGAAGCATTCGCTCGCTACATCGTCGCGCACGAGTTTGCTCATGCGTGGCTACACAACGGCGGCTGGGGCGAGATCACTGATTGCGAGGAAGCGGCCGACGCCGTCGCCGCCACTTGGGGCTTCGCGAAAGTCCCGTTCGAGTAGCATTGGCCTGTAGCATGGGCCCCCGGCCCGTGAGCATGGAATCCATCGTCGAACGCAGCATGGGCCCCCGGCCCGTGAGTGTGGAGTCCACGTCGACCGTAGCATGGGCCCCCGGCCCGTGACGTCCGCAATAAGCGGTAGAGAG
>CAZLYM010000119.1:0-12543 GCA_964563475.1 uncultured Pirellulaceae bacterium | reverse complement strand
CCCGAAAACAGATCTGCTTTGTGGAACCCGTGTGATGTACGACTATCAGTTCAGTCGCGGGATCCGGATTCACATCCACGTGGCTTGAGCCGCAGCGGCGGCCAATAGATCTTCGTCCATTGGAAGCAAGTCCAAATGCTCGGCCTCTAGGGCCAGCAACCGCTCGGACATATCGAACGAGAACGAGAAGAAAGACTCCATGTCGATATTCCAAGGACGCTCAAAGCGAGTGTCCGAAACATCGATCGTGGGCGGTGAGCAAGTGCGAATAGACATAGGGTAAAGCTCCTTAAACTAGTGAAGCGTTCCCTGCCAGTTATTGACCGCAATCGTTGCCGTCATTTCCCAATTGAATCAATCACTCTAACGCGGACAAGATCAATCTTGTTCGATTGCGTTTAGCAACGCTGGCACTGAACCGCTTAAATGCACCAGCAATCCATGCCAGCATTCACACTCGTTCCAGCCCCCGAACAGCTTCCAGAAAATTCTATTTTCTTTCGAACCCTATCAGGCTGAGGCACGTATTAGGGGCCAGTCAAACGATGACCGACCAAATTGATAAAAAAATCAGGTTGTCTTCGACAGCAGAACGCGTAAGAGCAAGTATTCGGCCAACGTCCAACCGGCAAATCTCAACTTCGCGTCTCCAACGGTAAAATGGTCAAACCGCTCCTTTTGCCCACGTTGCTAGCACCTACGGTCGATAACGATAGTGCATGCGTGGTCAGACTCCCGTTACGGATGGTTCGGGGTGGTAAGTTCCATTGACAGGGAATGCAGTGAAGACAAACGATGACTTTGGCCTAGGAAACAAGACACAATCGGGATGAGGTATTACGTCCACCCCCAACAGCGAGTAACCTCATTTGTCCCTGATTTGTTCCAGCCAACAGAAAATTCAAAAAATGGAATTGTGCTAAAACGAAAACTTTGGTTTGCTCTACCTACGGAGCAAACCCTAATCCCGAAACGGGGAGAATAAAAATGCAAATTAGACCAACTGGTCAAACTCAGACCACTCAAGCAGTCAACCTGCAAACAGAAAACACTACCTCTGCCACTCGTAATGATGTCGCGTCGGCACCTGTCGACCAGCTGGACATCTCTGTCGAGGCTCAGGCCATGTCCGGGCTGGACGCGTCCACGGGGATCCGTGCGGATCGAGTCGCCGAACTTCGTGCTGAGATCGCCAGCGGTGAGTATGAAACAGCCGAAAAATTGGATTCGGCAGTCTCACGGATGCTCGACGCGATCGCCTGATTTTGACTGCTGGCTTGAAACGGTTGGCCACCCCGGCTGTCCGGCAATATGCCCCGAATCGAGCCCGCGTGGCAAACTGATATTGCGTGTTCTCATCGCAATGCAGAATTTTGAATCGCTTTGTAAAGCTGGAGTCTTCGACTCCAGCTTTTTTTAATGTGCCCGAGTGACTAGACTGGGGGCTTGCGATCGGCCCGTCGATCGCGAACGAGCAATTCCTGATCTACGGCTTTTTCAATGCCTCTTCTGACGTCTTCCAGCGCCACGGTTCTCAACAAACGCGTCAAGATCGAACAAGCGCCGATCGTGATCGGTCGCCATCCGGATTGCGAGGTCCAAGTCGATGACGGTTCGGTCAGTCGCCGCCATGCGCAGATCGTCTACGTAAAGCCCCATTACTATCTAGAAGATCTAAACAGCCGCAACGGTTCGATGCTCAACAATGAGTTCGTTACCGGTCGGACTCGACTTTTTGACGGGTCGGAAATACAGATTTGCGACATCGTGTTCCGGTTTACTCGCAGTTCTGTTTCGCCAAGCAACCGCGGTCGCCCGACACTGGTCTCGGGATCTGCGGAGGACTACTCCGCTAGTGTGTTCAGCTTGAGCGAGGAACCGGCTCCAGAAAACGAGTCGCAGCTTGTTTCACAACTGGACGTCCAGTCGCATACACTCGGCGACATCCGCCACGTCAACGCCGATGCGAAGCTAAAGGTGTTGATGAAAATCGCTCACGCGTTAAGCGACCTTGTTGAGCGAAACGATGTTCTCGAACGCATTCTTGACTTCCTGTTCGACTTGTTCGTTCAGGCGGATCGAGGCTTCGTGATGCTCAAAGACGAAAACGGCTCGCTCCAGCCGCTAGGTTTCAAGTGCCGGCGGCCGACCGATGATGAAAACATTCGCGTCAGTTCGACGATCGCTGAGATGGTCATGAATTCGCGTCGCCCGATTATCAGCCGCGATGCCGCCATCGATGATCGCTTCGACACCAAGGAAAGCATTATGGATTTTCAAATCCGGTCCATCATGTGCGCGCCACTGATCAACAGCCGGGAGGAATCGATCGGCGTCATCCAACTTGATACGCTCCGGCAGACGATTGCGTTTGGTGAAGAAGATCTGGAGATGTTCGTCACCGTGGCAATGCAGGCCAGTCTCGCGATCCAAAAGAGTGATCTTTTCAGTCTGCAAAAGAAGACACAGGACCTCCGAAAGGACTTGAGCCTTGCCCACGAATTGCAGCGACGATTTCTGCCACAACGTGCGCCCGATATCGACGGGTACGAATTCTTTTCTTGGTATCGCCCCATGCAACAGGTGGGCGGCGATTACTTTGACTACATCGTGCTGGACAACGATCGAGTCGCGATTGTCGTGGCGGATGTTGTTGGCCACGGAATCACGGCAGCTTTGCTGATGGCCAAGGTTTCCGCCGAGTCACGTTTTGCGTTAGCAACCGAGCCAGATCCGATTGCTGCGGTCAAGCGGATGAACGAAAATCTCTCCAGTCTTCACATCGACCGCTTCGTAACCCTGGCGCTGATCCTGATCGACTCCAAAACTCATTCGGCAACCGTCGTCAACGCGGGTCACATGCCTCCCATCCTGCGAAAGGCGTCGGACAAATCGTTGACTTCGATCGCGGTCGAGGAAGCGGGTGTCCCGTTGGGAGTGATGGACGATTTTGATTACGAGTCCACGCAAGTGGTACTCGAACCGGGCGATTCATTGCTGCTGTATACCGATGGCGTCAACGAAGCGATGGACAAGGACGGTAAGCAATTGACCACAGCTGGAATGATCGAGGACATCCAAATCAGTCAGACGACGACCCCGGAAACGATTGGACAGTCGGTTTGCGAATCCGTCTCGCGCCACGTTGGGGAAACTGACATGATCGACGACGCCTGCCTCGTTTGCGTGGGACGTACCGAGTCGCCGTCATCATAAAAAAGATGTGGGCCCTGCGCTCCAAACAACGCACCGTGGCACTCGTTGCGATCAGCTGAAAGATCAGATCCGTTGCTTCAACTGCCGGAGCATCTCCAAGATCGGTTTTTCGACCTCTTCCTTGGTCACAAGACCACCAAATGGGAATCGACTATCACCTTCATCGCTCCATTGCTGCCACATCAAACCGGCGACCATCGGGCGAGCAGCCATCATCGGCAACACAGTCTGCAGCATTTCGATTCGCTGCTCGTCCGTCATGCCTTCTCCGGGACGGCAAACCAGATTCCCTTTCTGAGGCGGCACTTCGGAGGACACGCCTGACGGCATCCGCAGGCACAAAACCAACGGCACCGACAACTGAGCCCAGACATCCACCAGATCGATCCATTGCAACGGATCACGAAACGCACTGCCGGTTGTTCCGTAGTCAAGATTCATTTCCAACCCGATGTACGAAACCTGAATGCCCTGACGAAGTAACGAGTCGGCAACTTGAAGCGGATGGATCCCGCCAACCGCCCCCGCCAGACGTTCAGCCCATGGGAAATCGAAACTGACCATGGCGGGAGCTTGAATCTCCAGTTCTTCGCGCAGGTTCAACATTTCGACCGTCAACTGAAGCTGCTGAGCGTAATTTAAATGACGATGCCCCAAACCGTTGATGCCCGACACCAAATGCAACATCGAACCATTCGACGGAAGCAACTTGATGGTGTTACGCATTGAATTGAGCACCATCGACCGTCGAGCTCGAAAGTCATCGCATTCAATCAATGACTGACTCATCCCGCCAGGGCTAACATCAAGAAAGGGGCCAACAATCACTTGACGTGGAACCGACTGACTACGGTCGCCGATCAACTGATCGGGGCTCACACGAACATGGTCAAACGATTCATCGAGCATGTCAGCTGCCAAGTCACTTTTGGATTGCGTTTGCTCGACTGGACTCGGGATCCCTTTGGCTTGAGGGATATGAGTGTCTTGCTCAAAGTAACCCTCCAAGTCCGGATTCTCGGGAGCGGTGCAGGCGATCCAAAACCGGTTGACCTCAGGGTGCGATTGCCGGTAGCCGGCGACCTGTTCACCAAACGCTCGACTCACTTCGAAAATAGCATCCAACGCCAAGTCAATCGACTGACGAGCAAAGTCGTCCCGTTGCCCAACATTGGCGGACATCAACGCAGTCCCTAGGTGCTTTGTCGCCGTACTGATTTTCTGATGAATGCCATCTTCGATCGTCAGTCCGCCTTCGTCCCAATTCGAAATCTGATTCCGAACACGATTCAATGTTCCCCGAGCCAGTTCGACAAGCAAATCGTAATCATGACTGGCCAACAACGACCCAGTACAAATCATCAGGCGTCCGAACTTTTCAGTCTGGTACCCAATGTACGTTCGCCCCGATTCGTCGCGATTGCGACTAACGGTCAACGTGGTGTCAGACCAGTTCACTTTGCAGGGCCACGGAATCCCATCCAGCCCCACGACATGGATCGTAGCAGCGACTTCGTTTGGCAACTGCCAATCGTGCGGCGTTCGAAACCGAAACTCACCCATGCAAAATCACATCACTGAAAAAACCGGAAGCCGCATGACTCCATCGCCATGCTCAATCCTTCATTGTTAATATTCTGGCCCGTTCCGAAAGGCTAGTGCCGGGTACACTTTTTGTTATCGCTCCAACCCAAGCCTGAGCCGGGTATTTTTCGACAGTTGGAAAAAACTGGCCCGCCCAAAAGAAATTGAAGTTCTGGCCGCCACTTCACGGGTTTGGTCGAGTGTCATATACTGCTAACTAGGGTGCGAAGTGAGCGAGCGTCGCCACATTCCAGCCCAAAAATGACTCTTGCGATAAGAAAATCTGCCGTGGCAACGATCGTTCGACAAGGAAAAGTCCGTGACGTTTACGACATTGGCGACCATTACCTGATGGTTGCGAGTGATCGAATCAGCGCCTTTGATCATATTTTGCCGTCGTTGATCCCCGACAAAGGACGAGTCCTGACTCAGATCAGTAAATTCTGGTTTGAGAATTCGGACGTGCCTCACCATCTCGTTTCGACCGATGTCCGGTCCGTCGACCTACCAGACGATTTGAATGTCGACGAACTGGAAGGGCGGTCCATGATCGTCAAAAAGTGCGAGGTCGTGCCCGTTGAGTGCGTGATTCGTGGCTATCTGGTTGGCAGCGGATGGAAGGACTACCAACAAACAGGAGCAGTCTGCGGAATCTCACTGCCCGCTGGCCTAGAAAAGTGCAGCAAGCTCCCCGAAACCATCTTCACGCCGGCAACCAAGTCGGACGAAGGTCACGACGAGAACATCTCGTTCGAGCAAATGGCCGACGCGGTCGGCTTGGAAACAGCAACAACCTTGCGAGACCGTAGCATGGCCGTATACGAACGCGGACGCGACTACGCGGCAGGAAAAGGCATCATCCTCGCCGACACGAAATTCGAGTGGGGGCTGCACGAAGGCGAGCTGATCCTGATTGACGAAGTCCTGACCCCCGATAGCTCACGTTTTTGGCCAGCCGATCAATACTGCCCCGGCCAGAACCAGTTTTCGTTCGACAAACAATTTGTGCGAGACTGGCTGGAAACGACAGACTGGGACAAGGAATCTGCTCCGCCCGAATTGCCTGTCGACGTGATCTCTAAAACGCGAGACAAATACATTGAAGCCTACGAACGGCTGACTGAACAAACTTTTCAATGGAAGTGACTCAATGAGCGACCTGAAAGTCAACGAATATTTCGATGGGAAAGTCAAATCAATCGCGTTCCAGGCCGAAACTCTGCCTGCGACCGTTGGCGTCATGGCACCGGGAAACTACACGTTTTCAACCGACAAACTGGAAACTATCACCGTGGTCAGTGGGAAGCTGACCGTCAAGCTTCCGGGCCTTGAAGAATGGCAGACGTTTTCTCCAGGCGCGAAATTCGTCGTGGAGGCCGAGCAATCGTTTGACCTGCAGGTTGAAGACGCGACCGCCTACCTGTGCACCTATCAGTAGCAGGCGCGTCCCCAGCCCTAAGGAACTGTTCGGAAACTACTTCGGACTGGCTTTCGGATTGGGCTCGACAACTAGGGGCTTCGGACGACCAAAATGCCAAAGTTATTCCCGAACGTTTCCTAGGCGGTCACTATGGTTTGGCACCCGCCGCTGCTAAGCAACCGCATCGCCACCTCGCCTACAACACACCTAGTCTACAGCTGGTCAATCAACTGCTGCACTAACCGAGCACGAATTAGATTCCCGTGCTTTTGAACCCCCTCGCTTTCGCGATAGACCTCAATCGCCGAACGATAATCAGTTCGGCCTTCTGAAGCTCGGCCAAGCAAGTACTCGATACCCTCAGCCCACCGCGCCGCGTCCTTTTTCAATCGCAATCGCTCAAGCCAGTTCGCGGCAGTACTGATACTACCATTGTCGAAATGAGTCTGAGCCAAAAAGAATCCGGCGTCGCGACGAACCAATCGCATTTGTGATTGAACCGAGGCAAGCTTTGCTTGATATTCGCCGGCCGACTGCCCCTCGGTTTTCAAGATCCCCAGTTGCCGCTGAAATTTCTGGTCGGCCCCAAGTTCGTCGATCAATTCGTCTCGGTACATCAAATGCTGAAAGCTCTCGATCGCGTTGTAGCCGCGATCCTGCAAGTCAAACGTTCCTGAAAAAAATCTGGCTCGCGATGTTCGGTAACGAGTAAACTGATCGATGTATGACTCATCCTTAAAATGCCAACTCAAACGCGAAGCCAACTCATCATCAAAACTGCTCCGTGCAATCGCGTCGCGCACGGCCTGGCGAAACTGATGTGTTTGAAACCCGATCGCCCACGGCTGAGGCGTTACGTTTTCCGATTTGAACTCGGCCGCGTTTTCCGACGGCTTACCAACCAGTAACAGGCGGTCATCACCGATCAATCGAGCCTCCAAGGCCGCCATACGTTTCGAAATTTCTTCAGGTGAGACATAGACCAATGCGACCAGCTGTTTGATATCGTCTTCAGCCACCCAGTATTCGGTATCGTCATCCAACGATTCTTTGACCGACAGATCGAGTGACTTCAGCAACGAAGTGTCTGAGCGAACATCGCTCAACGTGGCAATCTGCCCGGGCTTCTTACTAGGAATCGGCAAACCCATCCGAGTGTCAAACAGGTATAGCTCCGTACCGACCTTGACCGCGACCACCCATGGCGTTGGCGAGGCATTGTCCGATGCGTCGTCACCGGCAGCGACCGCAAGGACCGTGGCCTGGATCTCCACCTGACGCAGCATCAACACAAACAAGCTGGCTCGTTCGACATAGTCACCGCGACCATAAAGCAACGTCTGCCACGGGTATCGCTGGTAACCCAGCCCCTTGATTCCGGCCGCTGCAGGACCGGCGTCACTGTCATTGAGTGCCTTGTCCTCTGAGTCCTCCGCATCGGCGGCAGGCAACAACTGCACGTTTCGAACAATCCAATCGAACACTTTCACTGAATTGGTCAGCGTTTTCACTTGAGCCTCGTCGAGACTACCGTGCAACGCTCCGATAACCTTTTCGACCGAAGCATCGGCATCCTCTGAAACATCGCTGCCGGCGGCCAAACGATAAAGTTCAAACGGAGCCAGATCCTCTGACTCAATGACTCGATTGGCGACCGTCCTAAGCCAATACGCCTGCTGCAGGTACCACGCGTCGGTATTGGCAAAGTCAAATTCATCAAGCTGCTCGACCGCCGCCACCTTTCCGTACTTATCCACCAGCGGCTGAGCAAACGGATCAAGCGTCCAATCGAGTTCGCTCAGCTGGTCCTGCGAGTACGAAGTCCAACGGTTGAGACCCGACGAAACATTGCCCTCGAACTCACGTTGATCAAACCGACGCTCACTACTGACCAGATTGACCGTCCTGCTAAGGTCGTCGACGCGCGTTTTCATTAGATCGACGTCCATCAACGCGAGCATCGGATCTTCGGCAGGCTGACAACCCGTCAAACCAACAAGGGCCACTGCCATCGCCGTCGAAAAGAAAATACCTCGCAGACAACTGAGCCATTCGTTTCGTCTCGGAGTCAGTTGTTCGGCGGATGGCTTCATATCAGATTTTCTTGATGTCATCGGACTAAAAATGGGTAACAAGAGATTTCAATAAAAACGAATTTGATTCAGAACCTATCTGGCTACAACGCTAGAAATTGCTTTTAGCTCCGTCAGCAGCGACTCTATTTGCGACAACGGGATCATGTTCGGGCCGTCACTGGGCGATTCGTCTGGAGATGGATGTGTCTCAAGGAACACGGCATCACAACCGGCGGCCACAGCGGCCCGAGCAACGGTAGGCACCATTTTACGGTCTCCGCCAGTTTTGCCATCTGCGGCACTAGGACGCTGCACACTATGAGTCGCATCGAACACCACGGGAACACCCAGCGATTGCATCGTCGGAATCGACCGCATGTCATTCACCAACGCTCCATACCCAAAAAACGTCCCGCGTTCAGTCAGCAGAATTTGATCACATTGTGAATCGCGCAGTTTTCCAACCACATGCTGCATGTCTGTTGGAGCCATAAATTGTCCCTTTTTCACGTTTACTGGCTTTCCCGTCTTCGCAGCCGCCACCAATAGATCGGTCTGTCGAGCCAAAAAAGCTGGGATTTGAAGCAAGTCACAAACTTGGCCAACGGCTTGAGCTTGGTCCGGAAGGTGTAAATCCGTCGTCACGCTGACACCAACCGATTGGCGCACCTCGTCTAGGATCTTCAAACCTTCGTCTAGGCCTACTCCTCGATACGAATTCAAACTGGTTCGGTTCGCCTTGTCGAACGAAGCTTTGAACACAAAACCCAATTCAAGCCGCTCACAGACGGCTTTCAAGTGCTCCGCAATCAAAAACATGCGGTCTCGGTCGTCGATCACACACGGCCCCGCAATCACCATCATGGGCTGGCCAGAGCCACAGGAAACATCGTTGATCCGAACGGGCAAGTGATTCACGTTGCGTTGGTTTCCGGTGTAAATCGAAAGGAAGTGCGAAAGGGCAGAAATGGGCCAGCAAACCGGCACCGCTGGATTTTACACCATCTGGGTGCTTCAATTTAAGTAGGCCACGATTCGGCAACCATCAGCGTCAGGCAATGAGAATCCACGGTAATTTCCAATGGTAAAACACCTCCAGGGTCGCCGTCCAGCTGATACGGCACCGGTTGGTCTGACTCCAACCGCAGTTTCTTGAAACGCAGGGCTTCGGTTTCTGACAAATAGCGATGTCGACGCATCAACACCGCCCCCAACGCTCCGATCCCTTCGGCCAAACTGCGGACACCAAACGTACACAGATCCAACAACCCATCGGTGGCGTCGGCGTCAGTCGCAATCGGTAGGTTCATCGCGTAGCGTGGGACGTTGAACACGAACGCCCAGCGAGTCGTCAAATTCGCGTCTCCGTCGTCAATCGACATCCGAATTTTCGGGTATCGGTACCGACGGATCGCACCCAGCAGCGGAAGGGCATATGACCAGTGCCGAATGTGACCTTTTCGCGTTGCGTGCAAACGAGTGACGACTTCGGCATCGAATCCGCAACTGGCCACCACCAGAAACAGCTTACCATTGGCGCGGCCGGCGTCCAGATCGACCGTTCGCCCGCCCACAATGATGTCGGTGACTTGTTCCACCGACTGGGAGATCTGCAGGAACTTCGCCATCAGATTTTCCGTGCCCAATGGCAACACCGCGATCGGAGTTCCTCGTTCCAACGTGTTGGCCAGCAAGGATACCGTTCCGTCTCCTCCAGCAGCCACGACGGCTCGTAATTGATTGGCTGCGCGGAGCTCGGCCGATCGGCGACGGACTTCCTCGATGTCCGAGATCGGCTCAGCTTCAAACCCTGAATCAGCCAGCCTTACCAGCAACTGCTCAATAATCGCAGCACTGTCCGTGGCGCCAGAGTTTGGGTTGACCGCCACGACAACCGATCGAGCTCTTTCGTCCATGATATTTTGATCCGGAAGTCGGTCTTTCAAGCGTAAATCGACCTCGAATGCGACTGGTCGGCTTGTCAGTGTGCATATATTACGGTCGCACTACAACCGAGTGCAACACGCCGATTGGCTTCAAAATGCAATGTCTCTTCAGCCTGTGCAATTATCGACCACTGTAGCGAAATCGCCCAAGGCAAAATTAGACAGTCTCGGCATGCAAGGCCAGATGATTCACCTCTAAGAGCGATTAATGCTCGGGAAATTCACGAAAATCAGCCCATTTTTCTTTTGCTACAGCCATTTGGCACGGCAGATGCATTAAGTGAAAATCGAATGGATGAGAAATCAACCATTCGACTCGGCCCGCAAGAGCCTGACAAAAATTGTGTATCGTGGCTGCCTTGCCCCTCGTCACGTTACGAGTCAAAGCGTATTTGACATGTCGTTTCGGTTCCTGCGGGTCACGCAATTGTACTTTATGGAAAATTTGTTGAATCGATCTTGAGTACATAATCATCTCCCTTGGATGCGGAACACGCTCCTGAGACCCATTCACTCACCGTTTGGAATCTCAGGAGCGTTTTCTGCGCGCCGAGGTCCGCGGGGAGATAAATCGAGATACGTTGCACTGGGCGAGCTTAACTCCTAGGCCAGAGACGACAACCGTTAACGGTTCAGACCATTGGCTCGGGGGCTGCGTCTGTTTTCCGATTGTCGGATCTCTGAAACAGACGGAAGCCAACATCGGAACGGATGAAGACGAATAGCAGAATCAACTCAAGTGCCAAGATTCCCGCTGCCAGCCAGCGGTTGTAGTCAAGCCTTTCGAACACCCCAGCATCGCCGACTCGTGGCATCGTGGCTGGAGTTTCCGTCAGTCCGAATTTCTCAACCAGTTCGTCTACCTTGACTAAATGAATTGTCGGTACACCGCGATCAATAAAACGGAAAATTACTCCATCAAGAGCGTGTGCTCCGGGCTTGCTCGGTCGCTTGCGATTGATGCCCGATTTCAAAATCCGCTTGCCGACAGTACGCCCGACTGAAACCATCCCGCCGCCAATATTCACATACGCCTTGATGGGTTTGTCTCGTGCCAGCTGATCGTACAACGCCATGCGAACCGTCACGTTTTTCTCGAACTTGCCGTTTTTGATCAGCTTCAACTTGTTGCGTTCGATCGCATCAAGAATCGCCTTTTTACCTTCCGCGGGAAAATCCAGACCTCGATCCGCCGTACCTCCGATGGAACAAGAGACCGACCGAGTAGTAAAAATATCATCACGCTCAAGGGCACGCTCCATGTCGATCCATAACAGCTCAGGAATGTTGGCGCCCCACGTGCTACTGGCCGCACTAGAGATCACGATCGGCTCCAATTCCAACGCTTCGATCGCGGCATAGAGGGCCACATTGAGCCCCGGAAACGATCCGCTGACGCCCACCGCCACAACGTCCCCTTTTTCGACGCCAGCGTCTTTAAGCAATTGGACCGCGACGGCTGCAAAGTTTGGGTTGATCGTGCTTTGCTTCGTCTCAAGCACACCCGATAAACTGGTCACCGAGGAAACAGGAACGCCCACCAAGCCACTATTGGTGGGGTCTACCTTGAGATCGATCTCGACCCCAGTCTCCTCTCGCTCGTACCAAAGCACATCGAAGGCTTTCTCCGCTAACTTGGCGGCAGCCAATTTCTCTTGCTGGTAGGGTTGCTCGGTCACCACGCGAAACTTCTCAACCATCAGCAAACCGACCAGCGAAACGGCGCAGATCAGCAACAGTGCGGTACGAGAAACAGCCTTCGGACGCCAGTAAACTTTTTTCATTTTCATAGGTTGGACAATCTCTACAATTCAACCAGATTCAAATCGACGCCGTAAATCATGATCAGGATCAAGCGGATTGCGACCGAAGCGGCCAGCAGGGCCGTCAGCGTTTCCACCATCCCCTGCCGATCAATCCAGATCGCAATCAATCCAGGAATAATGAACCCGATGACAGCGATCGCAGATTCCTCGCCCGCAATTCGATCAATGGTTCCGAACGATTCGAGCGGAATAAAGTCGAACAGGATTCGGATGATGTATCCAATCAAGATCATCGACACGGTTCGTCGACGTCCGTAAATGATGACAAACGTCGACATCAGTTGCACGACGAAATACGTGATGATCGCCACCAGCAAAGTGAGCAGAATGCTCAGCGGCTGATCCAGAGATAAAGCGACATAACCAGGCACGACCATGCCTCCTGCTGCCAAACCGAACAGTTCGGTGAACAACAGGCTGACGGCTAGGCCAATGCCAATCGCGACGGTTAATATTTCTGCCATAGAAGGTTTGGT
>CAZLYM010000118.1:0-12543 GCA_964563475.1 uncultured Pirellulaceae bacterium | reverse complement strand
GGGGCGAACGTGCCAGCGGACAGAGTTGCGTTCACAGCGGTGGTCTGGCGAATCGCCCGCTCGATTGCTCGAACCATCTGCATCTGCTGCCATGGGCGTTGGTCACTGGACGGAGTGAAGTGAATAATGACTTCCATGGGAACCAGCGGGCCAAGGTTTTCCTCAAGCCATTGATAGTCTTGAATGATTCGAGTCCGTTGCGCGAACCGGGACTGAAGTTTCACCGAGGCATTGAGTCTAAGAATGCCGGTCGACAATAGAGCAAGACCGATCAATGATGGCACCACGACCATCCAATGAGTCCGACAAACCCAGTTCACCAGAATCGAGGTCGATCGGCTGACACCAGTGATTCGTTCGCGGCGAGTCAATTTTCCCCGAGACGAAAAAAACTTGCTGATGCGCCCCTTCAGTAAATACAAACTAGCAGGCAGAACCAACAAAACAACGATCAGACTGCACAACACACCCGCGGCTGAATAGATACCGAACAAACGAATGGGCGTTACCTGACTGGTCGCCAGAGACGCCAAGCCGCAAGCGGTGGTCAACGCCGAGAGCACGATTGGGTAGCGGGCGTCCTTGACCGCCTGATCAGCAGACGCCAAACCGTAGCCGCGTGTTGACGCTTTGCGATAGTAGTTGACCATATGAACGCATCCGGATACGCCCAGAATAAAGATTAGTGTCGGCAACATGATCATCGTCAGATTCATTTTGCCTCCGGTCACGTAAAGTACCGCCAGACTGATCATTGCGCACACCACGGCAAAGAAAATCACCATGATGGTTAGAGGCAAATCCCTCATTCGGTACCACGTCAACAGAAAGACGACCAGTACCGAAGCCCCAAGGTACCGCCTGATCGCCAGTTGACTTTCGATGTTGATGACCGCGCCATCGACGGTCGGGCCGCCCATTTTCAAATCTTCTGCCGTCAACCCAGCGGACGTCTGAGCAATTTCACGGACCAATTCAAAGACCTGCCGGCGCTGAGTCAGAACATGCTCAGCAGGAGTCGCAACGATACAGGTCGTTTCTTGGTCGGGGCCAATCACCAGCCCTCGCAAACGCGCCTTGGCCAACCTTTCACTTACGCCGACATCCAAGATCCGCTGCAACATATCAGGACCGGACGTGACAGAATCAAAGGCTGGCTGCTCATTCATCTGCGCCTGTTCTAAAGCCGCCTGCACTTGTTGCAAACGCGGGTCGGTCAGCGTGCAACCTTCCCAGCTGACGACCATCATTTCATCGACGCCGAATTCGTTTTTGAACCAATCGTAAGTTTCCGCCTGTTCAAACTTGGAGGGCAGCCATTGCGTGACGTCGCTGGAGTAAACCTTCAGCGCTCGGACGGCGGATTGGCTAACAATTGGGATCGCAAACAGAGCGATGCAGAGGATCAGTGTCGAGTACTTTTGCAGAAACGTGTTCGGCTGTTCAAGCAAGCAATCGTTATCGACTTCGTTCGCGGTTTCGTCGACTGACACCTCGCGCGTCGGTTCAGAGTCACTCGGGTTATGATTCGGGTCGTTCATTGAGCCTTGATGGGCGGCCATTCTGCAAGCCTAGCATTGGAAAACCTGCCGAGATGTTTCAACCGCGAATACCGAATATCTTGGCCAGTGCCCGGCGTCAACATACAGCACCGGCGGACATCGGTGAAGCTCAACGTTTTCCTAACGCCTTCGCTTTCCGAACCCTTTTCGGCGGCGCCGCTCAAACTGCGGTGAGGAACATTTGGGTGAGGTGCAACCAATAAAAAACGCCGCCCGGATCAGGCGGCGTTGTTTTCATTTGATTGTTTTGCAAGCAGCGGTCTAGTAGTGCTTGCTGGCGTCGCCAAAATCAACATCGCCAACCATGTGGAAGTGGTTGTGGTCAATGTAGATGACCTCAACTGAGTCCTCGTCTTCCAGAGTATGTGGAATCGGCCAGCCGATGATTTTTCGCTCCGTGTAGTAGATCGTGCACTTGTAGTGAGCGTGGTGCAACTGAGCAGGCCCAATCAACGGGATCACTCGAGGTGGATCGATGTAGTCGGCAATCTTATCGACCACCATCGTCACGTTGTTACGTTGAGTCTCATGGAAGAACGGAAGCCCTCCCTGAACTGGATTGGCTCTTTCGAGTGCCCGCCAGATCTCGTCTTCACTGGGAGGATCGAGTGCCTTGACCGGACCGCCTGCGGTCACCGGACCAAGGATCGGAACACGAGCGTATCGCTCGTGAATATGCCATTCGTCTTCCCGTTTCTTCTGTTGATAAGGAGAAACTGGAATCGGAACGCTAAAGATGCCCAAGCTGGGCCCTGTCGCTGTGAAACAGCCAGTATTCAAAACGGTCGAACCTGCAAGTAAGCAGAACATAGCAACCGTCATTCGTTTTGAGGACATCTCGAAACCCTTTTGCGTGGTAAACACTGTCAGGTTTAACATCGTGATAAACTGTGACGAACTTGCGGATAATTCCGATGATTACGAAAATACCGTGCTAGCAACCGATGGCTCACGTGGCTTGGCTCTGGCCACTTGCGTTTAAATGAATGGCTGTTTTCGCCAGAAGCTTCGGAAGAAACACAGGAAACAGGTACTGCCGGCGCATAAAAAACTCGCCCGAGCTAGATAGCTCAAGCGAGTTTTGGTTCTTCATTTTTTTTAGGCGATCCTAAAATTAGTGATCCCTGAAGTCGAGCTGCCACCAGCCGTCATCCCACTCGAGCGTGACTTTACGCCAGCCCAGAGGAACTTGTGGGTAAGGATAGAACGGGCCAATGTACGGCCATGCTGAGGCAGAGTATTGCTTAGGATACGAAACTGCTCCGTAGTTTGGGTTAGCTGCGTAGCCAGGCCAAGCGTAACCGGGTAGGTTTGGAGCTTCGCTCGGACCACCGGCTCCGCCACCGAAGCCAGGTCCGCCACCGTAACCAGCGGGAAGTGGCTGTCCATAGCCACCGCCGACGGGAACGCCTTCAATCGGTGCGCCGCAACCTCCACCATCGCATGAAGCGAATGGCAGCGGTGCTCCATCGGAAACGTACTCACCGCCCACTGGGACTCCATAGTCGCCAGCTGGAACACCATAATCGGTCGCTGGACCACCGTAGATTTCGCCCGTGACAACGGGTGCGGCGTAGTCTTGTACCGGTGCCGGTGGAGCAAAGCGTGTACCTGAACCGGCCTGAGCAAAGTTGCGTGTGCCTGAGCCAGCCTGAGCAAATCGAGCTGGCGCCGCAGCCCGCTGCTGGTACTGAACTTGTTGAGCCGTCTGAGGCTGCTTGGTTGGAACGCCAAGTGGCGTCTGAAGAGCCGCTGTACGAGTCGTCGTTCGTCCTGGCACAATGGCAGGAATCGTGTTCTCGCTATCCTTGAGAGACGCCACTGCCGGTGACGAGACCTCGATGTCATCGACTACCTGAACAACGCCCAGATAGCCGGCACTTTGAGCCGTACGCAGGATCAAGGCTTCCTGATCTGCGTTGGATACATTCCCATCGAACCAGACTGTTCCTCGATCGACACGC
Organism: uncultured Pirellulaceae bacterium; assembly: GCA_964563475.1. GTDB lineage: Bacteria > Planctomycetota > Planctomycetia > Pirellulales > Pirellulaceae > Mariniblastus. Next base: position 9,017 of record CAZLYM010000118.1, on the reverse strand, counting down.
AAGTCAACGTTGAAGCCACGCAGGTTGCCCTGTTGCTGTTCAATTTGAAGTTTGTTTCGGATGAAATCAGCAATTTGCTGGTCATCGGCCTGCACTGCGGCAGGTGCAAACGTGGTAACCGCTGCCGCGATTCCAAGCACAATACGTCGCATCAGATTCCTCCTGAATCAAGTTCGTTGACCGCGGTCAAACAAGTTCGCTAGTTTCGTCCCGCCTGCCATGATTGCCCGAGAGAAGAACTCGCGGTATCTGACAGAGCTTGTTCGGTAAGCATTAAACCAGGAGAAGCACGAACGCCTGCAAGACCAACAATGCCGGTAACGCATGGCAGTTTTGACAATTTGGAACCGTTGTCACAATGACTGGTATCGACTCGGTCAAAACCGTGCGAGATTCCCCCCTCGCGGACTCGAACTCCGAGTCCAGTTACTTTGTCGGCAACCGGTTGGCCGGGAGGTCACAGTTTTTCCGATTTTATGGGTCTTTGCGAAAATTCCCGCCGCGACGGTTATCCCGGTCCTCTCTGAGCAGACCATCGTGGAATTCCTACGCACCCAACAGCTGAAGGCACGCTAGCGGATACGCCCGGGCCCGTGGCTCTCGCAGAACCCGAATGGGCCACAAGATAGACTGATCAAGAACCCTATCCCAAATCCCGTAGCAAAAATCCTAACCCGACGCGTGAGCGATGGAATTCGTGGGGCTGTCCCTCGTTCATGCTTCGGGTTTTGAACTTATAGCTATGGGCTCTACGTAGTTTCGGGCTGGTGACGAGATACCATCAACTGCCGCGGCACGGGCACACGGTCTGCTCGACGGTTGGGAGCTCATTCGAAACAAGCGTTGGTTTCTGAGGGGATGACAGCTGGTCAGCTTCGGAAACGGAGCCTGGCAAACTGGTGGCGACAACCAGACCTAGGATAAACGAAATCCCAAAGGCGATGAATTTTGTCATAATGACCCTCCTCGTTTCAATCAAACAACTTTTTCGGCGTGTGTCAGGAAGCGCCTTCGTTGTCTCTGAGTCAGCTTATTATCCCGCTAGGGCTTGCTGCTCATCAGACGCTTTCCGCTATCATTCCTTACGCGAGCTGATGATGTCAGGGGACACGAGGGACGATTTTTTACAAACTGGGCCTTGAACGTACGGCATCATACGAGCGTAATACGAATTTCCCCGATCGAAACGCGATGCAATCGGGATACGTAAACGAGGAAGAATTTTCGGTGTAGGGGCTTTAGTAGGGCAGTTTCAGGTGTAGGACAGTTTCAAGGAACTTTCAGTGTCCATTCCGCGGCTCCATACTTGCTCACTGCCAACTGCTCAGCGTCGCGCAACAGCGAATCAACTTGATCAGGCGGAAGTACTTCCTTGGCGCCCCACTGATTGATAATGGCCTGTCTAAGAGACTTGCAGGTGACGGGCAATCGAGTCAAAAAGTCTTCGTGAGACCGCCCGGCCCGGTACTCGGGTTCGCGAACGGGACGTTTCAAATACTTGGTCACACAGGAAAGATCGAAATCTTGGCAAATCATTGTGCCGTGATACAAGAATCGGTCTTTCACGCAACGCATGCTGTTGCCCGAAAATTTCTTTCCTTCAAACGTCAAATCAGACACGCCGTCAATTTTTACCGAGATCCCAAGCGATGCGATCGCCTCCTTCATTCGCGTCATAACATACTCATGAGCGCGGTCCAGCATCCGTAGTTCCGGGCGACTGTGATAGTCGATCACGACGCCATACATCAGGCAGCCAAGACCAGTAACAATTGTCTGGCCTCCGCTGACTCGGCGCCCCACCCAGACATTCTCATGTCGGCAGGCCTCAAGATTGACTTCAGCCTGGGCCGGAGAGCTCCTGCCCAGCACAACCATCGATTGTTCTGGCTCCCAAATTCGCAGTACCCGTGACGTAGATTCCGCCACCAGCATTTGATCGTCAATGGCAAGCGAGCGGTCGGGGGACTGGAAAGACGTGTCGATTCTTAGAATGGTGCAACTCCTGCAAGCGAATACTTCATGCGGGAAATTGTAACGTTTTATTGGTTTGACGCACCGGTGCCGTGAAACCGTTCGACGCGGAGGTAATACCTATTTAGAAAGACCCGAAATGTACGCGCGAACCCCACCCTCAATGCGCTCAGGGGAACCGAAAGAATCGGTAAAGACTTTCAGTCGCTCATCAGGCGTTCGGCTTGATGTTTTCGGTTCCAAATTCATTAGCTTGATGTAACGGATGTAGTTGCGAGGAAATTTCTCAAACAGATAAGACGACATTGCCCATGAAATCGCATACGCTGCGCCAGCGTCTCGTTTAAACGCGCCATCTGAACGGACCAGCAGTTCAACGACGCCTGGCTTTTCATGTTTCTTGAAACCCCGCGATGCAACGAAAAGCTGGTTGCGGTTGATGCGATCCGCAGGTTTCCGGTTTTCGATCGGATTGTTGATTCCAGGCGCTTCGAACAACGTTGCAAGGCCTTCTTTGAACCATAGAGGCTGCTGAAAGAATCTCGAATGAATGCCCACGTTATGAGCGGCTTGATGAGTCGCTTCGTGGATGACTGTCGTCATGGTTTGAAATGACGGGGCGCTTGACGATTGCCCACTGTTTCCACCTTTGTCGTAGGTGATCATGCGGTTGCTATGGGCATTGTAATATCCATCTGTCGCAAACGAAAACGACGTATATTTCGACGTAAATCGGCTGTACTCTCTTCGGTTAAGCAACACGATGGCAACCATTGGGAACTCGGGTTGCTTCAGCGACATCCCTCGTGCGGTCAAAGACTGTCGAAAACGAATGTAGAACTGCTCAAACGGGAGCGCCCATTTCTTGTACGCTCCGGGAGGATGGACGACCACGTAGTGCTTGGTCAGTGAAACCTCGTACTTGCTGCCAAACTCCTTTTGAAGTTCGACTCTTAGTTGTCTTCCGGTTTTTGGAGTGAACGAACTGGAAACTCGCGCAACCTTATCAACCTCATCCGCATCGAAGATTTTGATTCGCCCGTTTCGCCGCACCAACACGGTCTGGCGATCGTTGTGAACGATGGGATGACCCACGTAAACATTGTCTCCAGAATTTAACTTCACCGTGTAACGCTTCGAGGACGGGTGCGCATCGGCCGGAGTCGACTTTGGCTCAGCGCCAATGGAGACCGTTGCCGCGAGCAACCCCATCACGTAGCAAGTGACCAGAATCGAGATCTTGTGTTTGACGCGAACTATCATGTCTTCGAACAGTGCCTTTCCAGCGGTGTTGTAAGCACCCATGAATGATGGGAGCAAAATAAAACGACGTAACCGCTCACCGAAACCATAGGCCAAACCCGTCGGCCTAGCCGTCTGCGTACGCAACTTCGGACAACTATCTGGCCCCTGAACGGCCCAATCGTCAAAATCGGAACGGCTGAAAACCCTGTTTAAACCCGCAAATTTGTGATGGGCGTTGCAGCAGCGTCTCATTTACGGTCAGGTTGAGAGAAATCCAAGCCGTTGGTTAGTAGTCGCCCTAGGCGAGCGACGCGAAACCATTGGGCTTATGAAAATTGATGGCGGAACTCATGAACCCGAATCAGGGCGAAAAATTCGAAGTCTTTTTTGATGCTCAATGTCCTTTGTGTAAGAAGGAGATTGACATGGTCCGACGGATGGACGTGAACAACCGTCTGACCCTGACCGATATCGCACACGAAAATTTCGATCCTCAAACCGTCGGCAAACCGCTTGATACGCTGATGAGAGAAATTCACGGCCGCCACGATGACGGAAGCTGGGTCGTTGGGGTCGAAGTGTTCCGCGAGATTTACGGGCGAGTCGGTTTCGGCAAGTTAACGGCATTGAGTCGTTGGCCGATCGTTCGATCCATCCTGAACGTTGGCTATTCGTGTTTCGCTTGGCCTCGGTATAAACTGGCCGTTCGTCGAATGAAAAAAGCAGCGACGCATTCGGCAGTCAACTCAGACACGAACCATTGCGACTCGGTCGGTTCAACAACTTCCTGTTCGCAAATTCGAAATGCCGCCTCTGTTTCTGATTCGGTTTCCCCCGCTTCGGCTGATTGAGTTCGTTTTCCCTTCCATACTTCGCAAGTCCAAGGCAGAATCTCAATGCGAATTGCGATCGTAGGGGCTGGCATTTCAGGCTTGGTGGGCGGCTACTATCTACGGCACCAACACGACGTCACGGTATTCGAATCGAATGACCGGATCGGTGGGCACACCAATACGATTGATTGCCAAGAGGACGAACAAACGTTGGCCGTTGACACAGGCTTCATTGTCTACAACGAACGAACGTATCCAAACTTCATCCGGCTAATGGATGAGTTGAACGTTGCGACTCAGCCGACGCGAATGAGCTTCAGTGTTGCGTGTGAGCAAACGGGCCTAGAGTACAACGGCACCAATCTGAATGGTTTGTTTGCTCAACGGAGTAACCTGTTAAATCCAAAGTTCTGGCGGTTGTTGATCGACTTTCGCCGGTTTGCAAAATTGGCTAGGCAAAAACTAGCGTCGCCAGACTGTTCAGAGACGGTCGAGCAATTCTTAACGCGGCACCGATTTTCTGAATCATTCGTGCGCCACTACTTTCTACCGATGGGAGCCGCGATCTGGTCGGCCTCGTTTGAGTCATTCAATCAATTCCCGATTCGCTTTATCGCCGAGTTTTATCACAACCATGGTTTACTGGACGTGACCAATCGTCCTCAATGGCGAGTCATCACGGGCGGCTCAAAGCAGTATCTTGCTCCGCTGATCAATGGCTGGCGGGATCAGATTCGAACCGGTTGTCCGGTTGCTGGCGTCCATCGTGACGCACAAAAAGTAGTCGTCACCACGCGAAACGATCAGGGAGAAACCGAAACCGAATTCGATCACGTCATCTTCGCCTGCCACGCCGATCAGGCTTTAAAAATCCTTCGTGACAATGCCAGTCAGCAAGAGCAAGAGATCTTGTCTGCGTTTCCGTACCAATCCAACGTCGCGACCTTGCACACGGACGATTCGGCGTTGCCCGACAATCGCCGAGCGTGGGCGTGTTGGAATTATTTTTGCCCCGCTGGCGATTCGGACCGCCCGACGGTCACGTACAATATGAACATGCTCCAAACGCTTGAGAGCAAAAAAACGTATTGCGTGACCCTGAACGATCAGGGCCGAATCGATCCCTCGAAAGTCATTCGCGAATTCAATTACGCTCATCCAACCTTTTCGATCAACCGAGCCACAATGCAAAGTCGTCATCGTGAATTGATCGATCAAAACAACACATCGTTTTGCGGAGCCTATTGGCGAAACGGTTTCCACGAAGACGGAGTCGTCAGCGCCCTGCGTGTCGTCAGCCAACTGCTGCCGCCGGATTCAGCCCCTTCGATTGAAACGTTTTCTCACGGAGCAACAACGGTTGAATAGTTGCATTTACGTGGGAGCCGTTCGGCATCGTCGGAAACAGCCGACGACTCACCAGTTTAAGTTTCAACTCTACATGTTGTTGCTTGATCTGGACGAGCTACCGGATGTTTTTCGCGGGCGACTACTCTGGTCAACGAATCGTCGCTCGGTTGTGCGATTTCGCTCCAGCGATCACCTGAAAAAGTTTGCCGATGAACCCTCGTTGAAAAACCGCGTCCGTTTGGCGCTGGACGAACTGGGAGAAACAAGACCCATCGGGCCGGTTCGGCTTTTGACTCAGGTCCGGCATTTCGGTTATCGCATGAACCCGGTGAGTTTTTACTATTGCTTTGATCCAACCGATAGCCATGTTCTGGCCGTGATCGCCGAGGTAAACAATACGCCGTGGGGCGAGCAGCATTTGTATCTGGTCACAGCAAACGAAAGTGATTTTGCTCGCCGACGCGTATCAAGCGATCGTGTCGACAAAGCGTTTCATGTGTCGCCGTTTATGGAAATGGAGATGCACTACCGGATGATTTTTACGTGGCCCGAAGACCGGCTGGGTGTCAAGATGGAGAACTGGCAGTCAGGAAATCGGATTTTTGATGTTTCCATGCTGTTAGAAAAGCGAGCCATCAACGGTTACTCCTTGTCTTGGATGTTGATTAGGTATCCACTGATGAGCCTACAGACATTCGGGGGGATCTACTTTCAAGCGTTGCGTCTGTGGTGGAAGAAGGTTCCGTTTGTTCCTCATCCTGACAAGCGAGGCCTCGCAAAATAGAGCTTTTAACGTCTGTTTCACAAACCGATCTGTTTCTCCTATCTTCCAATCATGAATCACTTTTGCTCGGCACTCGATTCGGTCGACACCCACTGCTCGACTGACACGGAAGTCGATTTGGATCCTCGCCCAGCGATGGCAAAGCTTGAATTTGCACTCAGCCAACACGAGGGTCGTTGTGGCGCATTGGATTCCTTTTTTCGATCTTCCTTTCATCGTTTGCTAAGTGGAATTGAATCCGGATCACTGACCATTACGGAAGGTGAAGGCACACAGCAGACGTTAGGATCCAACGCCGGCACAGCTGATTCGCTTCACGCTCACATTTCGATTGCCAATCCGGCTGCTTACCGACGAATGATCACCGGCAGCACGCTTGGAGCCGCAGAAAGCTACGCCGACGGCCAGTGGAGTTCGAACGATTTGACGTCCTTGATTCGGATCATGATTAGAAATCTTGACGTCATTCAACAAGTCGATCGTAGTTGGTCTCGTGCGAAAAATTTGTGGAACAGGTTTCGGCACGTCCTACGAAGAAACACACTCGCCGGCAGTCGACGCAACATTCACGAGCACTATGACCTTGGGAACGATTTTTACAAGCTGTTTCTTGACCCTACACTCAGCTACTCTTCCGCGATCTTTCCGACCGGCGCTGAACCTACGGAACCTCAAACAAGAGAATCCTTGCACGAGGCCTCGGTTCACAAATTGGACGTCGTGCGCCAGAAGTTGGATGTTTGTTCTTCGGATCACGTGCTGGAAATTGGCACTGGTTGGGGAGCGATGGCGATTCATCTCGCGTCGACGACTGGCTGCCGAGTCACAACGACCACGATCTCGCAGGAGCAATACCGCTACGCCGTACAACAAGTCGCTCAGGCAGGGCTGACCGATCAGATTACCGTGCTTCAGCAGGACTATCGAGTACTGACCGGCTGCTACGATAAAATCGTTTCCATCGAAATGCTCGAAGCGGTTGGGCATCAGTACTTTGATCAGTTTTTTGCGACGTGCTCAAAGCTGCTCAAGCCGGGCGGCAAAGTACTCATTCAAAGCATCTTGATTGCCGGTCAACACTATCAAAGTTACATCCGTCGAACAGATTTTATCCGCCGGTACATTTTCCCTGGTGGTTGCTTGCCCTCAATCGGGGCCATCCAACAATCGATTGACCGCGTCACGGATTTTCAGATGACTCGGATGGACGATTACTCGCAGGACTACGCCGTCACGCTGAAGATCTGGCGGCAAGCATTCATGAGCCAACTCGGTGAGGTCCGCAGGCTCGGCTACGATCAAAAATTTATTCGGCTCTGGCATTTCTACCTATGCTATTGCGAGGCGGCATTCCGCGAGCGACGGACGAACCTTGCTCAGATCGTGTTCGACAAACCTTCCAACCTCACGGCGGGAAATCCAGCCAGCTAATGCGTGGCGGCGACGATCATGATGGAACGTTTGATAGATTGGATGGAACAAGGGTGGGTTGCGGACGTTTTGCTGCGAGCGGGAATTCGTCAACTGCTGCGAAAGCGGTTACGCAACGTCGACCAAGGGTCGTGCGATCGGAATCAGGCTAGGTTGGAGAATCTGATCGCCGAGTTTTCCGAAGCTCCGATTGCGCTGGTGCCCGAGAAAGCGAACGAACAACACTACGAGGTCCCGCCTGAGCTTTTTCGTTTGATGCTGGGTCCACGCCGCAAGTACTCAAGTTGCTTTTGGCCTGAAGGAACCGACACGCTTGCGACGGCCGAAGATGTGGCACTTCGGACCACGTGCGAGCGGGCTGAATTGACGGATGGTCAATCGATTCTGGAGTTGGGTTGCGGATGGGGCTCGCTGACGCTTTGGATGGCGAAGCAGTTCCCCAACGCGAAAATCACGGCGGTTTCGAATTCTTCCTCCCAGCGAGAATTTATTCTGGCTCAGGCGAAAAGCGACGGCGTGAGCGACAACCTCACCGTGATCACTGCCGACATGAATGACTTTCAGCCTAATGGTATGTTCGACCGAGTCGTCTCGGTGGAAATGTTTGAGCACATGCGAAACCATCAATTGTTGCTACAACGTATTTCCAACTGGCTCAATCCGAGCGGAAAACTCTTCGTTCATATTTTCTGTCATCGTTGCTTCACGTACAAATTCAACGATGACTCAAAAGCCGATTGGATGAGCCGCCATTTTTTCTCGGGCGGCATCATGCCGGGCGACGATTTGCTGGGCAGGTACCAACGAGACCTAACGCTCGCGCGCCGCTGGCGATGGAACGGCCAACACTATCAGAAAACATGCGAGGCGTGGTTGGCCAATCTCGATCAGAATCGTTCGCAGGCATTGGAGGTTCTGAAAGACACTTACGGAGAAGCCGAGGCATTCCGTTGGTTCAATCGCTGGCGAATCTTTCACCTCGCCTGTAGCGAACTGTTCGGTTTCAAAGGCGGAGACGAATGGTGGGTCGGCCACTATCTGTTCGAGAAATAGCTTCCCTGAGTAAACCCTTATTGTGAAGCGTCTGGATTATTTTCAATCCACGACTTCGTGCTGATGTTGAGCGACGCTTCGTCGCGGAACGCTTCGTGCTCTTTGGGTGCTAGACCGGGACTGAAAGTCATCAGAACTTTGACGGGTGATCCCGTTGTGCTTGCCAGGCCGTGTTGGTTTCCGGGTGGAATGGCGACAACCATCCCCTTTTTTAAGTTCACAACTTTGTCCGCCAAAACCATTCGGCCTTCACCTTCAAGGATGGTGTAAGTCTCGGTCGTTTGCGAATGGACGTGAAGTGGCGAGTCGATGATTTCAAGCGTGGCGACCATGGCACAGGCGATGGT
>CAZLYM010000117.1:5613-12837 GCA_964563475.1 uncultured Pirellulaceae bacterium | reverse complement strand
TTCTTGTGAATTTTCGTGGCAGCCACAAAAATTCACAAAAAGCAACTCAAACGATTGGCCGCAGTTGCGACGAAAATGTGTGCAAGAAGCGACAGCGGGTGCCATGGGCACCTTTTTGGGTCGCCTATCCGAAATTGAGAGTGGCTGCCTGATGGCTGACGTGGCGTGAATGCACGTCAATATAAACCTCGGAGATCATTTCGCGAGTTTCCGACTCGGACGGGAACTGCGAAGAAAAGTCCGACTCAAGATCCAATGTTCCTCTGGCCGCATGGACTAGGTGAGTGATCAGGTCAGCCGGGCTTTCATCGCCGACGGCAAATCGGATCGTGGTTGCCGACATGCCAGCCTGAGCCAACGCTTCATCGCTCAGTTCCGAGTGCGTCGTTAGCGACGGGCAGCTAACAATCGTGTTGGTTTGACCAAGTGAGATCATGTGAGCAAAGGTTGGCGATAGAGCGTCAAAAAACCTTTGGAAAGCTGCTTTCGATACGTCATTGATGCTGATCGTGAAAAGCGCGGCTGGCAGCCCAAGGTACATGTATCGCTCGCGGAACTCCGAGTTCATGTCGTCTCCGACCGCACTGCAGGTCACGTCAATGCTAGGATGGGCATCCAAGAATTTCGCAAGGATGATCGTGTTGATGCACTTTCTTAACATTCTAACCGTCAACGTCTTCATTCCTTGAAGCACTTCGAAAGACGCGTCCGCGTTCAAAAAAGCACCTTTGACGTAATACACATTCCAGAACATTGTCTGGTCCCACGAATTGGTCTCAGTGACCATGCCTTTGGGCATAAACATGTTCTCGTTGCGACCGATGACGCATCCTGCGATCACACCTCCAGAACCGCTCAGGTCTTTGGTGTAAGAGTGGATCGTGTAGTCCGGACGCTCTGTGGCGTCTTCGCGAGCTAGGGATCGGTAGAGGAAAGGCGTGCCCACCGTTGCGTCAAGCATGACGGTCAAGCCTTCTGAATGAGCCCGCCGGCAAATCGTGGCCACGTTGACGATGTAGCCATGCGGGTTGCAGGGCGATTCAAGGTAGACATAGATTTTGCGTCCCTTCGCCAACCGGTCTGCATGCTTTTCCCGAGTACGCTCAAGGCACTCGCTAAACTCATCGGCGGTGTACCCATCAAACATCTCGACCGCGATATCAAGATTGCCAGGTTTGGCATACCAGTCGTTGATCAATTGATAAGCACCACCATAAATGTTTCGACTGGTGATGATGACATCGTCCCGGCCAAGCACATGGGAAAGCGTCGCGTCGATTGCCGCCATGCCGCTGTTGAAGTTCCACGCAAGGTACTCGCCGGCGTAAGGTCCGGCTTCCAGGTCCACGATATGGTTGGCAAGACAGATGCTGGTCGGATTGAGCAGCCGGGAATAGATCTCCAACATCAACTCTTTGCCTTTGAATGCGTCGGCAATCCATTCGGCACAGGCGTAGATGTAGGTCGCGGTACGAGAGATTACTGGCGTGGCGCTGAAAACCGCTGTGACATTATCAAAGACGGCGTAAGGCCCTTTCGAGGCCGTTGTTTCGCCGGAGTACCCCAACGCTTGGTACGATTTTCGAAAAGGGTGCTGGACCGTGTCGAGCATCTTCGCCAATTGAAACGAAAGGAATTTCAGGGAATTGAACCGGTTGATTTTGTCAGCCTGAGAAAGCTGAGCCATCTCGCCCATTCCTGCCGCCCACAATCCACTGATGTCAGATTGCGTGTCGTAAAGATGCCTCACCGTCTTACCAAGTGATTCTCCGAATTCGCTGTTCGGATCGATTCCAAAGTGCTCCAATTGCTCAACGGCAAGCTCTTCAGCACTTTCACCACTGGTTGAATTTCTCAACGGAGACAAAAGTCGCATCGAATCCATTTTTTCGGTCACGTGGATTTCCTTTACAGTATTTCTTTGAACGCGAATAGTTTTAATCCCGCACAGTTTAGCAGCCCTGTCGCCATAGACCAGAACACCTATAGTCGAACAATCTTCGGAAATACGTTACTTCACAGTACATTTCACGGGGCATGCAGAAATGTCCAACGCAATCGAATTCTGCCTTGCGCAAGTAGCGGCAAGTAATCGCTCGACCACCGCCTCAGGGATACGATCTTCGATATCTAGAATGCCCACGCAGCATTGACATGAACAACCAGCCGTCTGTTTCGTTCTTGCATTGAATCACGATTCAAACTGCTTCAGAAATTCTTTCACGGCACTCCAATACGCATCGTTGTCTGAGAACTTCTCCCACAAAGCACGGGAGCCATGGTTGCCGGCAGTCTCGGGGCGAAAATTTGCTTTGGACTCACCCGGAATCGACTTGAAAATGGCTTTCCAAGCCTGATACTCTTGGCGAGCAGAAGTAATGAACACGGGGTCAGCGATCTTCTTTGCGGACGTCGCAATCCAGTCCCCCGATTTTCCAAAACGTGTGAAGTACTCACCCGGCGAGAATGCCAGCGCCCCGTCAACCAAATCTGGGTTCTCGCCCGCAATCCGCAGTGACAACGCGGCACTGTAAGAGCTTCCCCACAGGATCAGTTTCCCTTCCGCGTGGTTTTCCTTTGCCCACTTCAACGCCGCGATCATGTCCTGTTCAGCGTCAGGGAAATCAGTCCCCTTTTTTGCCTCGCGGGCTTTCTTGACCGACAAATTGTCGATGTCGTTGACGGATTTACCTGATCGTTGATCGATCGCCAAGCAATTGAAACCTAGCTCGTTCAATTTCGGCGCAATCTCGCGATATTCACCACGCGACCAATTGGCTTGATGGCACAACACAATAAACGGTGTGCTTTTGTCTTCATGAGCCAGATACAGATCCCCTGTAATCATCAGCTCATCGGCAGCAGGAAACTCCACCTGAGTAAAGCTGCTGGTAGCAGTCTCGCGTTTCTCGCTGCCTTCTTGCGCCGTCACATTTGCCGACATCCAAGTTCCGACAACCGTGAACAGCAGGAAAGACAAAGCCAGTGATTTGATTGAACTCATATTTTTCTCCAAGTATCGTGTAAGCGTGGTGTGCGATTGTAGCAGACCCACGACCCGAGGGTTCACCACCAGCGTGTGGTGTGAAGTGCGTAACTTTTGCGTGTTCAGCTCACACAACACCCGGGCGCCATCCTTTTCGTGGCGTCCCTTGGGGCATTGTGGTATCATCCACGCAGGAACAAGAGCAGGCTTTTTCCGGAGTCAAGCGTTCGATTCACCCGCGACTTGGTGCGTGTTGCCGGTGTCTCGGCTAGAGGCATTTTCGTGGCTGATCAACCAGATAGCATAAAAAACGTTGAGCCTACGGCAGCGGGATTTGACATTGCGTCACTGTTCGCTCTGACTGGCTACTTCGCATTCGCGCTTGCCGCTTGCAATGCCGGAAGGATGACCAACTTTCATATCGCCGTGGTGATGGCGATTATTATTATTCGTCTGCCAATCATTTTCTGCACACGCAAGTTCTCGCTCTCAATCCCGTTGCTGATCGTGTTTTACGCAATACCACTCGCGTTCTTCTGGGAAGTCCTAACGGACAACACAAACAGGATGATGCAGTATGGCGGGTATTCATCATTTGCGATATTCATTTCCACCTACCTTCTAATCCCAGCTCTTGTCTTTCTTGTTGATCTCAGACAAGAATACCCAACTGCCTCCCACAGACTGTTGAGGTTAGTCGTTGACGCAATCGTAATTGGAGTATGGGCTGCAGTCTGCGGTCCTATATTCTTTCCGCCGTAGAGCAGTTCGCGGAGACCGCATCATGTCGGGTGTTTTGAACTTAAGGATCGCGTGCGACCGTTCTAAGGTTTCTTCAGTTTTCTGATCACATAGCCGCTTCATTTTCCATGGATTTCATAATGGCTCGATTCGTTTTCACACTGTTGCTTGGAACCGCCCTAGGACTTTGTCCAATTTGCACGGCCCAGACTCCGCACACTCTGCTTTGGAACAGCTCACCAGAGGATGGGCAAAAAGCACTGGAGCTTATGAAGAACGACCCTTCTTGGGTTCATAAAAAAGATACAGATCGCCGTACGCCTCTTCACGTCGCAGCGAGATTCAATCACGTCGAAGTCGTCGAGTGGTTGTTGGAAAATGGCGCTGACGTCAACGCGCAGGCTTACAACAAGTTCACTCCGCTCCATCTCACAGAGACCCCAGAGATCGTCAAGCTCATCCTCGAGAAGAAACCTAATCTTGTGCTCGAATCGGTTTCTGGCACCGCGCTTCAAAAGGCCCTTGCTGACTTGCGTCCTCTTCTTGACATCTCAGACCGCAGTGACGCCACAAATAGTAGAGTTGACGCACTTCAAAAAATCGTCGCGATGTATGTCGAGCACCTTGGTGATGACATCGATATCGTCTCGGCAATCAGGCTTGGCCAAGTGAACATGGTCAAAAAGATCGTGGCCGAGAATCCTAGCACTGCACACGGCAAGCAACATGGCTCAAGTCCGCTGCGTGAGGCTGCCAACTGGGGTCAACTTGAGATTTGTAAATTCCTTGTCGAAGAACACAACGTCGATGTCGATGACTTCAAGGGAGGAACGGGCTATCCGGTTATTAAAGCTGCGTTACGACACCCAAAAATCGTAAAGTATTTGATTGACTCGGGCGCCGATTTAGAAAAACGAATCACATGGCGAGGGGGCCGGTCTGGCATTTGGATTGTCGGTGATAATGCAACGGTGCTGCACTTTGCCGCCCGTGACGGCGTACCCGAGACAATCAAAATCCTCCTTGACGCGGGGGTTGATCCATTTGCCACAGCACATGATTTCTCTGACGAGGAAGACAAACAAACCGCTCTGGAGGTAGCGGCGTTTTTTTGCAAAACAGACAACGCAATCTCGATCCTCGAACATCCAAAATTCAAAGAAGCGAATCCAGCGATCCGCCAGAAAGCACTTGACGATTCTGTAGTCGTTGGTTCGCATTCGAGCTGGCTGGCCTTTCACGCCCAAGACCGCTCCGAGTTACTCGATGCGTTGATTTCTCACGGCGCAAACGTGAATACGAGCAAAAACGACCAGTCGCTAATTCAAATTGCGGTCGCTGGAATTCACCCTGACAACGATGAAAAGAATAAGAGAATCAAAAAGATGGTTTCCGTCTTGGCAAAACACGGAGTACAAATTGACGCTTACTCGGCAGTCGCAATTGGCGATCTTAAATTGCTGGCAAAATTGCTTGACGAGAATCCGAACGCTGTAAATTCTTCTTCGAATCCCGGATTGGGCGTGTTGTATTTAGCGATCAAGCTGGACAACCCAAAGGCTGTGAAACTGCTTTTAGCAGCGGGGTACGATGTTGAAACAAAAAACGACAGCGACACAAGCGGTTGGGCTGGCGAAACGTCACTTCTAGCCGCTACGTTTTGGAGGCGTATCGAGATCGCAGAACTGCTCATTCAAGCCGGTGCCAACGTCAATGCGACTACCGAAAAACATGTTCTCCCACTTCACGAGGCCGTCAGGATGGAATATCCCGAGATGGTGAAATTGCTACTGAAAAATGGTGCTGACGCGCAGGCCGTCGATCACACAGGAAGAACACCTTTAGAGTATGCAAGCGACCCAGCGACGGTGCAGGAGTACAAGGACTTGTTTTTGGAGTTCCAAGATTCCAAAACGAAGGAATAGTAACTCGCCGAAAAGAAGATGCAACGTGTGGCGATTCTTCAACCACCACGGAAGTTGCTTAGTTGTTGGCAGTGGGCGAACGGATGAACCGCTTGTGCATGGGCACATCTGTGGAACGGCTCAGAACACGGTCGCCTGCCGGCTCGTCGTTAAACGTTGTGAGGACGCACGCGCATGCCTGCTTGTCGTTAAACTGCTCGGGCGCGTGCCGGTTCGTCGATAAACGGTTTACGCTTGGTTGGCGGCGCAACTTGCACGGTCGCAATCGCTTGCCCCAATGCCAACCAAACGTCAGTTTGACGAAGCTTAGCGACGACGCTCTTTCAAACGAACCGCTTTACCTACGCGATCACGCAGGAAGTACAGCTTGGCTCGGTGCACGACGGATGATCGCTTGACTTCGATCTTGTCGATGCGTGGCGAGTGAACCGGGAACTTACGCTCAACGCCCCGTCCAGCCACAATCCGGCGGACAGTGAACATCTCACGAGCACCCTTGCCGCTGCGACCGATGACAGTGCCGGTAAACACCTGAGTTCGGCTTTTCTGACCTTCGTGGATCAGGCAGTGCACGTCGACGGTGTCTCCAACGTCAAACGATGGTGTTTCTGATTTCAAGCTGGTCGCATCGACCAGATCCATAATTTCTTGGCTCATTGGAATACCCTTTTTTCGGTCACATTCGAAACTAGCGAAGAGGTGACAAATCAATTGTTATCTTATTCTCAATCACAGCGACGGGATCACGGATCCAGTAAATCGCTGCGACGTTGTTTCGTCTTTTGTAAACTTTGTTCGTTCCGCCAGCTTTCAATGGCTCCATGATTTCCGCCCAACAGAACATCAGGAACTTCGTGTCCTTCAAATTCTCTTGGCCGAGTGTACTGCGGATACTCGAGCATTCGGTTGCCTCGTGAAAACGAGTCATCAAAATTACTCAGTTCGTCCCCCAGTACTCCGGGAACCATTCGCACTAGCGAATCGATCAAAACCATCGACGCCACTTCGCCACCGTTGAGGATGTAATCTCCAATCGACAGTTCCATCGGTTGCAGAATATCTATCACTCGTTGATCAAAGCCCTCGTAGCGACCACACAAAACGATAAACCGTTTGTGGACCGCAAGGTCTTCGACCATTGGCTGGCAGAGCCGTTGGCCTTGCGGCGTTGTCAGGATGAGCGTTCCGGGATCGGGTGCCATCTTTTGAACGTCGCGAACGCAATTGACAACAGGTTCCACCATCAAAATCATGCCGGGGCCGCCCCCAAAAGGACGATCGTCGATCTTGTTGTGTTTATCTGTTGACCAATCTCGCATGTTATGAACGTGGATCTCAACGAGCCCTCGTTCAATGGATTTATTCAAAATGCTCTGACTAAGGTAGCCGGAAAACATCTCCGGGAACAAAGTCAAAACGTCTAGCCTCATTGCAAATCACTTGATTTGAACTATTCGGCTGGCTTTTCTTCAGCAGCAGGAGCCTCTTCCGCAGGGGCTTCCGATTTCGCCTCTTCAGCAGGGGCCTCAGCTTTTGCTTCTTCCGCAGGAGCTTCTGTGGCCTCGGCTGCTG
>CAZLYM010000117.1:0-5513 GCA_964563475.1 uncultured Pirellulaceae bacterium | reverse complement strand
CTGGAGCTTCACCTTCTGCCGGCGCTTCCGCTGCTGGGGCCTCAGGTGCCGGAGCGGCTACTGGTTCTGGAATCTTTACTTTCGAGGCCGCGTCACGTGCCGCCGCAATCGAAGACGCTCGACGATCACCCAAACGAGCAATCGCTTCAGTCTGAGCATCCAGATGAGTTCCCTCGGCACCGTACTTCTTGATCAACGTCCCAACTTTTTGAGTCGGCTGAGCGCCAACGCTAAGCCAGTAGTTGATCCGGTCGCCTTTGAGGATAGCTCGCGCGTCGGTTTCGGGAACCATTGGATCGTACGTTCCAAGTTCTTCGATCACACGTCCGTCACGAGGGGCCCGCGCGTCCATCGCACAGACACGGAAAAACGGTCGATGGGTGCGCCCCATCTTTTTTAAACGAATTCTTACTGCCACTTTTGTCTTTCTAAAATCGAATTACTGAAACGTACTTGTTTTGACCAACCGTAAGCTCGCACAAAATGCACGTTCAAACAGTTTGCCTCTTCGCTGGGAAGATGAACCCGGTCGTTGGATTAATTGATTGGTAACTGACGCTACCTAATCAACTTCCCCCGCCCTGGTTTTTCTTTTCGCGTCGACGTTGACGCAGAAGCTTTTCACGCTCCTTTGCCATCTTTTTCTTTTGCTTGGGAGTGAGCCGTTTACTGGCTCCCTTGTTACTAACGCCCGGCATTTTACCACCGGGGTTCATCATCTGGCGCTGCAAATCTTGGATTTGCTGCATTCGGTCTCCCGCGCCCATGCCCGCCATACCGGTTAGCATCGGCTTCATCATATCATATTGTTTGATTAAATCACTAACCTGCTTTGCTGGCACTCCGGATCCCGCCGCAATGCGCTGCTTGCGGACAACATCGACCAATTTGGGGTCTTTTCTTTCCGCAGGCGTCATACTGTCAATGATTCCGACCATCTGGCGGATCTGTTTGGACGTGTCGCCGTCGCCCATCATCTTTGTAATTTCACCCATGTTGGGCATTCCGGGCAGCAGACCCATCATTTTCTGCATTAGGCCGGGCTTGGCCATCTTGACCATCTGGTCGCGGAAATCCTCGAGCGTGAACTGGCCCTTTTCCAGCTGCTCTTGCATCCGCTGTTGCTCTTTTTCGTCGACCAGCTTGTGAGCTTCGTCGACCAGAGCCATCATGTCGCCCATGCCAAGAATGCGGCTGGCCATTCCTTCAGGGCGAAAATAATCTAGGTTGTCGATGTGTTCACCGGTACCAATAAAGCGAATTGGCACTCCGGTCACGTGCTTGACCGACAACAACGCTCCACCACGAGCATCGCCATCAAGCTTGGTCATGATGACGCCGTTAAGCTCCAAAGCTTCATGGAAGGCAGCGGCACTGTTGACCGCGTCTTGGCCTGTCATGCCGTCAACGACCAGAAAGACGTGGTCCGGCTGAACTTGCCGGTCAATCGTCTTCAGCTGTTCCATCAGCTCGGTATCAATCGCCAGCCGCCCAGCGGTGTCGAGGATAACGACTTGGTTACCATTGGCTTTCGCCTGAGCCACCGCAGCATTGCAGACGGCAATCGGATCCTGAGTCTCACGATCGCTGTAGACAGGAACTTTCAGACTGTCTCCGAGCACGTGCAATTGATCAATCGCGGCAGGACGCTGAAGGTCAGCGGCAACCAGCAGAGGCTCAATTTTGTTGCGCTGCAGCAGTTTTGCCAGCTTACCACAGGTCGTGGTTTTACCGGCTCCTTGTAGTCCGCACATCATGATCACGTTGACGGGTTTATCCAGTCGAAGCGAATCATCGACAGGGCCCAGCAGATTGATCAGTTGCTCATTGACGATTCCGACCAACTGCTCAGCTGGCTTGAGCGACAGCAAGACCTTTTCGCCCAGCGCTTGCTGGCTGACGTTGGCCATGAAGTCCTTGACCACATCGTAGCTGACATCGGCTTCCAGCAGCGATTGTTCGACCATTTTTAGGCCGTCGCGCATGTTGCCTTCGGTCAGTTTGCCCTTGCCGCGCAGGGACTTGAAGGCGCCTTTGAGACCGTCTTGGAGCGAATCAAACATAGGAATCAGAAATTGGCGAATTCGGTGGACATGCGGACCAAATCGACGCGACGTTTGCCGCGAATGAACGCAAAACCATACACAAAACCCAAAAATTTCGTAAGCCCTGTCGACTTTTCCGGTCGTCTGCCATGGGTTCGCGTCCGAAAGTATTGGAAAACATGTTGCCTGTGCTGTACTTTGTCAGTACGGCGTGCGCCCCGCCACGATGACCGTCCCCCTCAAAAAGGAGAACCAAAATGACAGATCAACAACCTGAATTGGTGACGTTGACGAACGTTGACAACGAAGCTGAAGCCAAATCGTTGATCGGCTTGTTTGAGGACGAAGGAATCACCGTGTTCATTAACGGAGGAAGCGACCTGTCTTTGTTTGGCGACGAGGTGGGTGAGGTTCAGTTGATCGTGAAGAAGTCCGACTACGATCAAGCTTCCAAGCTGCTGGAAGAAATCGAGGCGGAGAATTCCGAGATCGACTGGTCGCAAATCGATGTCGGTGAACCGGAAGACTGAAACCGTAAAATTACTTGATGGCAAAACTGCTTGACGTGAGAACGGCTGAAACCATGTTGCCACACAGCGGCCGTCTTCACGAAAGGGCTCATTTCTTGGTCCCGGGCGATCCGAGAGGTGTTTCGGAGGGCTTGTCCATCCGATATGGCTTGCCGCGTTCGTATAGCTGTTGCCGATCCCTCATGCCTTTCAATTGGGCATCTGAGTAAGTCTCAGTCGATACTCTATCTCTCACCAAACCGATTGCCTTGGCCTGATACGCTTTCGCTTCGTCATAATCACCTTTTTCAGCCATGATCGCCGCGTAGACTTCGTTGTACACAGCCGAATTTTTGCCGAAAATCTTCATCTCCGGCTCGATTATTTCGAGCGCACGATTTGGGTCTCGAAGTTTTCCGTAAGGAGCAGTCGCGAGCACCCACACTAGAATGTTTCTAGTGCGTTTAAAATTCGGTTCCTCCTCGATGACCCGCGTGCAAATTGCGACACAATCCTCGTAATCACCGGTCAGGTAGTATGCTTCTGCCAGCAGGCGGCGCACATTCTGATCACTCGGTTGAAGCCGATTAGCAAGCTTAAGAAACTGCAATGCCCGCGGGTGTTCTCCAACGCTCAGGTACAAAAAGCCTAGGTCGCCGGCAACGTAGGGCAGCGTCGGACGTTTCTCGAACGCTTCCACCAGCCACTGGGCTGCTTCGGCTTTCTTGTTCCCCTGAAACAGCAAGCGTCCAATGATCGCATGAATTTCGTATTTGTCCGGCTGAAGTTTGACGAAGCGTTTGAGCAAC
Organism: uncultured Pirellulaceae bacterium; assembly: GCA_964563475.1. GTDB lineage: Bacteria > Planctomycetota > Planctomycetia > Pirellulales > Pirellulaceae > Mariniblastus. Next base: position 2,150 of record CAZLYM010000117.1, on the reverse strand, counting down.
TTGATCGCTTCAGAGATCTGCCCTGAATCAATCGCCAGATTAGATCGTCCAACAATTGCATCCACATTCGTTGGTTCCAACTCAAGCGCATAGTCGAAATGGATTGTCGCCTTCTCTTGCAGCTCAAGTCGCCGCTCGCTGGATTTCGTGTCGTCACCGATCACTTGCGACGCCTCACGCCGCAGCACCTTAGCTAAACCAACGCGGGCCATCACTGATTTGGAGTCGAACGTCAGAGCTTTGCGAAAGAACTTTTCTGCCAACCCGTAAGATCCGGTCGACAACAGTTCAAGACCTTTCGTTGTCAGTTCGTAGGCACGAAAAGGATTGCTTGCCTCACTCAACTGCTTTGCCGCATTCTGCTGCCCAAGCTCGGCAAGCCTAAACGCTAGGCGATCGGCGATGGAATACCGATACGGAGCAAACCAGCGACCGGGTATCGGCATGATTTTGTTCCATACTTTCTCGCAATTCAGGCCCGTGAGCGGCACATCGCCCAGCAAATTGGAAGCGACGACCTGATCGGCATCATAAAACACGACCGCCTGACGGTCTTTGTTGAACAAGATCCCAAAAGGAGTTCGCGGCATTTGCTGACTACCGAAATTGTTGCCGCACCACAGCGAGAGGCGAGTTTTCGTGTCCGCCGTTGCGACGCCCCAGCGAAACGGAAAGTCAACTTCTGCCATCATTGTTTTGCCAGCCGAGCGGCTCGATTGTCCGCTTGTTTCGAGCGAGTCGGTCACGATCGCGATGCATTCGGCACCCTTTTCATCCCACGATTCGGCCTCGCCCGAGATAGACTGGATCAAATTTTTAGACTGGGACGACTCGTCGACCACGACGACCAAGGTGGCAGACTCCGGCTTGATTCCTAGCACCGGGTAGGTCTTTCCATCGGGCTGAATCATGGTCAGGTCAGGAACGAGCGCCGGAGGATTAAATAGGCTTCTTGTTGAAGCGGGCAACTGCTCTCGCCCTCGGTGAGTCTCAGCTGTCAAGCGAATGTCCAATCGGTTCGACGGCAGTTCGGCAGCATTGTCCTGCCCTTCCACAATCCGATAACGTCGATTCGGACGCACGTCGGTAAAGTCTTGGTTGGATCCATCGGGCCACACGATCGTCAATTTTTCGATTTTCGCGTCTTGGCCAAGTCCGAATGTCAGCCGCTTACTGGATTGGCTCAAGTAACCTGACCCAGCGCTAACAGCCTTGATGATTGGATGCGGCTTGTCTTTGAGAAACACTAACGCTCGGGTACCGATCGCGTCGGCGTTTGAGTCTGTACCAACCATTGTCAATTGGAGAAAATCATTCCCCGAGTCCAGTTGGTTGCATAAAATCCTTAGGCGGCATCCATTTCTGCTGGTCAGGATCACGTCCGAGTCCCCGTCTTGATCCCAGTCAGTGGTTGCGACCCCTCTTCCATCCTGAAGGAAGTCGATCCCGGATGCCGCTGAGAAATTCGCAAAACCAAGCTGCCCGATGCTCAAGAAACATTGATTCCGTTGAGTACCTGAAAAGGAATATCCGGCGCGGCACATGTCCGTTGTTTCACGAATGACTTTTGCAACATGACCGGGCGACGGAGAACTTGAAGCTTTGCCCGACTGAGCATCCAGTTCATCATCGCGCCCCAGTTCGTTGAACATGCGGCGGTAGAGCATGTCGTCCACTTGGTCGGTTGAAAATCGCGTTAGTGCGCCATTGGTGACAATGATGTCATCCAAACCATCGTTGTTCAGGTCAGTCGCGACCGACCCATACGCCGATTGGTTGGAAAACAGTGGCGCTCTCATCGCGAATGGCCGCCACTGCACCGTGTCCTCTTGGGCGTACCAAATATGACTGTCACCCGTGACGGTGTCTCGAAAATCACGTTGCTCTGATCCTCGATCGACTTGACCGAATGAACGCTGGACCGAAAACGGCACGTCCGTCGCAACGAAAAAGTCACTTCTGCCATCGTGATTGAAATCTCCGCATGAAACCGTACGATGCCTTGCGATCTCTCGAACCCCTACGGCAGCAGTCACCTCGCGAAACCAACCTTGCTGATTCTCATAGATTTGGTCCGTTGCGAATTCATTGACGATATAAAGATCCTGATCCCCGTCTTGATCGTAGTCTGACCAGAGGGCCGAACGAGT
>CAZLYM010000116.1:0-12911 GCA_964563475.1 uncultured Pirellulaceae bacterium | reverse complement strand
GCCGACGTATTGTTTCAATGAGCAAACTTATCGTGCGGAAAAGGAACACATTGGATCTCGGCCCGACGAAGCGGCCTCCGGTGCTTGGTACAACGTCCCGGTTTGGAAACAAGATCACCTTGCCGAGCATTTGACGGATCATTTGGAGGGTTCGCAGCAGAGCGATGATCTTTCCGCACCTGAAAATGCGGTGGCTCAACAGGCTAGCCGCTGGTTGGTGTTGGCCGGTGTTGGTATGACCGCTGATGCGATCAAGGGAATTCTGAGTGATTCGGTAGACAATCTTGATGTGGTTTCGGTCGTGGCCGCCGAGCGTTATGCGAAACTGAGCGACGACGAATATTCGATTCGCCCCGACCAGTTTGAGGATTATCAAAAGCTGATGCAGGACGTACAAGCTGATGAAACATTGGCTGGTGTGATCCATGGTTGGACATTAAGCAATTCATCCGCTGCGGATTCGAAGACCAACTCGGATGACTTTTGGGACCAGCAGAAGAGGTCGACAATAAGCCTAGCTTGGTTGAGCAAAGCGATTGGTGACGTGGTTGTCGATCATTCGGTTTGCCTGAACGTTTTGACACAAGGCGTTGCTGACATTGACCCTACCGTTAAGCCTCAGCCTGCGAATCATTGTTTCCTCGGTGCAGCGGCGGTGATTCAAAAAGAATATCGCACGATCCAAACCAAAGTCATCGACCTAGGTGGCAACGTTTCCTCGGCCCTGACACAACCGATGCTAGGCAAGTTGCTAGTTTCTCAATTGCACGAATCGCTATTGGCGTTGGATCGAGGCAATTGGTGGAAGCAGAGTTACGACCGAGTTTCTCTTGCTGCTGACACCGCTACGCGAATTCAAAATGGATCGACCATCGTGTGTACCGGTGGCTTGGGAGGTTTGTCTCGGAACATGGCCTTGCAACTTGCCGGTCAATTTGAAGATCTCAAGGTCGTATTGTTGGCCAGAAATGTGCTACCGCCAGAGGGCAAATGGGATCAGATTTTAGCCGAACCGGCGGAAACTCAAGCTGCCAGTGAGCTTCAGCAACGTATCGTTGATTATCGCCAGCTGAAGTCGCGGTGCGATGTGAGCGTTGTTCAGTGTGATGTGTCCGACCGCCAGCAATTGGTTGCGGCGCTGCAACAGTGCAATAAGCGGTTCGGAAAAATCGATCTGTTATTGCACACCGCTGGAGTTCTGAATGATGGAGTCGTTGCCACCAAGACTTGGGAGCAGTTAGAGCCCGTGTTGGCAGCCAAGTCATTGGCCGCCGATGTATGCTGTCAGTATATTCGCCAAACGCCCGACGCCATCGGATCGCTGGTGTTCTATTCTTCGATTGCTTCTGACATTGGTTTGTTTGGTCAGTTCGCCTACAGCGCCGCCAATAATTATTTGGATGGACTGTGCCGTCAAATGAAACACCAACCGGCAGGCGGCACAAGGGTCTTGTCCGTGAATTGGCCCGCGTTTCGAGATGTAGGGATGGCTGTTCGCTCGCAGGTGGATCTTTCGTCTGATGCCGCATTGCAACGTGAAATTGCGGAAAATTCGTTCACGGTCGTCGAAGGAACGAAAGCTTTGATCGATATCGTGAACAACCCGATTCATGCACGAGTCGTTTTGTCTAAGCAACCGTTTTCCACTCGATTGCAAGCGGCTTTGGAGGACGGACGCAGTGTGGCCTTGAGTTTGCAAAGCGATGACGGGGTGGGTGCGATCAGTGATGGGTCGGCAAACGTCGAAGATTTGATGTTAGAGATTTGGCGGCAGCAATTCGGCAACGAACAATTGACGCTCGATGACGACTACTTTGAACTGGGGGGCGACTCGCTGATGGCGGTCGGGATGATTGCTCAGGTCGAAAAGGTATTCGGTAAGATGGTGCCAATTTCTCACTTGATTAACAGTCCGACGCCGCGAAAGCTAATTCGAAAACTTGGACTGGTGAACGATTCAGAAGAAACTCACACCGATCAACCCGAAACACCTGAAAAGGAATTGCCGGCGGCGGTCGTCTGTTTAAAGCAGTCCGAATCGGCACTGCCACCGTTGATCTTGCTACATGGCGCTGATGGCGCAGTGATGTTCTATCGCGAGTTCGCCAATCGACTGAAGACTCAGTCGACAATCTACGGTCTGGAATCACCCTTTCTTAGTGATCCGGAATTCCTGATTCCCGACAGCGTCGAACAATTAGCGGTCGGATATGTGGAACGGATTCGAGCGTTACAACCACAGGGCCCTTACCGACTGGCTGGTTATTCCTTCGGCGGTGTGCTGGCCTATGAGATTGCTCGGCAGTTGGAGTCCGACGGTGAAAAAATTGAAACCCTAATCCTGTACGATATTGGAAATCCGGCGTTGCTTGAACATAACGGGGCGCTGGAGCGACTGAAGTTGTTTTGGGATGATCAGGAAGAACGATCGACATCAGTAAAATTGTTCAGCCTGACCAAGCGAATCGGTAAAGCGATTAAGGATCGCACGACGGTCGAGGTCGAGCATCGTGTTGCTAAGATTGCCAGTCCGGCAATGTTGGCCAGCAACTTTTGGCGACATAAAAAAGCTCGCGAACAACACATGGCGATGGAGGAAGGCTATGTTCCGGAAGCGATTGGTTGCCCCGTTCGCGTGGTCTCGGCGACGGGTAACAGTTTTAAGTTTCGTATTGATGAAACCATGGGTTGGTCCGGAGTCGCGGATGACTTACGAATTGAAAGTACCGAAGGTAGCCATCTGGAGCTGTTTGAAACGCAGTATGTGGGTCGACTTGTGCACTTGACCGAGAAATTTCTTGGGGAACTAGATGAGTAAGAAGTTGAGGCCTAGCCAGAGCCAATTCGATTGTCCATTGAAAAAGCGGGACTTCGAATTCGGGCCAGTGTTGCCATCGCTCGACTGTCCGTCTACAGGTGCGTGCTTGGGTTCGCAGTATCACCTTATTTGGGTCGAGATTGGATCGAGAATCGCTCGAACACGGTTGGTCGTCAGCGTTATATCAATGAAAAGTGTCGTAAGTCCTTGTGTAGCATGGACTTATCTAATTCCCTTTAAAGGGGCGTGTTTGGTTGTCGGTAGTTGGCTGAACACCCGCAAGGGGTGCGTATTGAACATTAGCGTCCCCGGGGGTTAATTTTCTCACAGTATTTTCAATGATGGATCCCGTCAGACATCGCTTTTCTTAAGTCGTGACCTAAACTGGAAATGTTGAAAAGCGGTCATCGATTTGTTCGGTAAACGCCAAATTGTGAGCAACCAGCCAATTGTGGGCCAATTGACGTTCCTCTTTCTGGAGTTGGCGGCAGTCACAAGGAATTGTTCGAAGCACAGCATACTGACAGAGTGGTACACGTCACCGAATCATCTTTCGGAGAGCTGAAAGAGTAAAAAGTCCGATGCACACCCTGTACTCAATTCCCATGAGCCTGGCACTGCCCGGCATTGGAATCGCCACTACGAAATAGCTCAAACGACTTATGGTTTTACCTTGCGAACCGAAAATTTCGGGATTGAAAACGCTGACCGATGCTCTTGAGTTTTGCTTTGAGCAGTTCGGAGACAGCGTTGCGATTGATGCGCCGGCGTTCAAGATGACCTACTCAGAGCTTGACGGAATGAGCCGTCAGGTGGCGTTGAAAATTCGCGCACGATGCAGTGATCAACAGCTGAAGTCGGAACCCATCGCGATTTTAATGTCACGATCGGTCGAGCTTTACGTTGCTCAAATTGCCGTATTACGAGCCGGTGGTTTTTTCCTGTCGATTGATCCTGCGCAGCCCGCCAAGCGAATCGATTTTCTTCTTTCAGACTCGTCGACATCGTTGCTGCTGGTTCGAGAGAAAGATTCTTTTGCGCTGGAAAACTCGGCGGTTGTTCCAATTTCGATTGACGTTGATCGTTGGGCGGAGGGATATCGCGGCCGCGAGGAGAAACCGTCAGCTGGCGAAGTGGATATCCTTGGTAAGGTCAGTGAAAACGATTTTGCTTACATGATTTTCACCTCGGGTTCGAGTGGCCAACCCAAGGGCGTAACGATTGCTCACCGGTCAATTTGCAACCTTTGTCATTGGTGGTCAGATGAATTTGGACTCTCCCACGGTGAACGCACGCTGCAAATGCTGTCGGTCGGGTTTGATGCGTCCCTAGAGGAGATCTTTACAACGCTGACCACGGGCGGAACGCTGGTTCCAATTCAGCCAGAGGCGTTGAATTCGATGGAGCAATTTCTCGATTTCGTTGGTCGACAGCATATTCAAAACCTGCATGTCCCGACGGCATTCTGGCATGTGTTGTCCGCAAGTTTCACAACGCATGAATCGCTGAAGCTACCCGCTTCGGTGCGGACGATTGTGTTTGGCGGTGAGAAAATCGATCCAACACTCGTTGAGTCTTGGTTTGCTAAAGTCGGCACGGAAGCTCGGTTGATCAACGCTTACGGTCCGACCGAAGCCACCATTGCTGTAAGCTACGATATCTTGTCCCCAGGAGTCCAGCCGTCCATCGGAAAACCAATCCGTGGTGCAATTTTTTGTGTTTGTGACAAAGACGGCCAGTTAGTGAAAACAGGTCAAGTAGGCGAGCTGTATATTGGCGGTGTTGCGGTCGCGACCGCATACTGGAATCGGGAAGAACTGTCAGCCAAGAAATTTGTCGACAGCCCACTCAAAGATGGCCTGCCGTACTACCGAACGGGAGATCTTGTTCGATTGAAAGCGGATGGGAATTATGAGTTCATCGGTCGAGCTGATGACCAGATCAAGCTACGTGGCTATCGCATCGAACTAGGTGAAATTTCGACCTGCCTTGGAAACCATCCTGAAGTCAGCCAAACTCATGTTGTCGCTCGGCAGCTATCGAGCAACAGTAGCAATGCTCAACACTTAGTCGGCTATGTGGTTGCTAGATCCGAAGGTAGCTTGGACGAAGTGGAGCTCCGAGAGTTTTTAAGCCAGCGACTGCCAGCCTACATGGTGCCGACTAGAATTATCGTGATGGAATCGTTTCCGGTTACCACCGGGGGGAAGCTGGATCTGAGTCAGTTTCCCAACCCGTCGGTGGACCTAGCCTTCAGCGATGGCCACGATGGTGAGTCAACGTTGCTCACACCGACTGAACAAAAGATTGCCAAGGTTTGGGAGAAAGTTCTGGGGGCCAGCCGACTAGGGCGAGAAGCTAACTTTTTTCAAATTGGCGGTGATTCGCTTTCAGCGATGCGACTGGTGTTGTTGTTGGAGTCAGAGTTTGGCGGGGCAGTGATCCCAGTTGCGGCTTTGATTCCCAACCCGACCATCGCCACCATGGCTGATTACATCGATCGCCGTCAGGGCGACTCGCTCACAACGGTGTCGCGAAACTGGCCATTGCTCACGCGGATGGAGGGACAACAGCCGATCAGAGTTGCCTGCATGCATGCCGCTGGGGGCGGAGGAATGTTTTACCGGCAATTGTTTGAAGGATTTCAACAGGCGGCACCAACTGCGATACTCGAATCGGCAATTTTGTATCAAGAAGGAGCGTTGGTTTGCAGACATGAGAGCATTGCTGACATGGCGCGGGATTATGTCGACTGTCTGATTGACGCTGGCTGTGAGAAGGAACTGACTCTGGTTGGCTATTCCTTTGGTTGTCTGTTGGCTTTTGAGATGGCTCCGTTGCTCAAGGCGCAGGGCTATGTTGTGGAGAAAATCATTAACATTGATTCTCCGAATCCGCAAACGATGGAACCACGAAACCCACTTTCCAGATTTTTGTATCGAATTGGATCGCCCGGCACAATTGGTGAGCGTGTTCATGACTACAAATTGATCATGCAACGAAAACGACGCGTCCGTAAACTTGAAAAGCTGACGGAGTCCAATATGCCTCCGTCTGTTGAGCTTCGTCCTTTGGCGTTGGAGTTGGTCTTCGGTGCGCTTGCAAAAAAGTACGTGCCTGAGCAGAGTGACATTTCAATGCACCTGATTAAGGGCGAATACCCTGAAGCGATGTATCATATCCCCGACGACTATGGCTGGACCGCGAAGGTTGCAGATTTAACCACGGTTCAGATCCCCGGTGGACACAATACGATCTTCTGCCAGCCGTATTTGCAATCGCTCATAAGGTCATTTCAAGAGGCTTTGGCGGAGTGAGTGTTGCTGGCGTGTCCGCCAATGCGGCGCGGATACGGCGCCGGTAAAGTGGCAGTGACGGTGAAGTGATCGCGCCGGTGAAAGGGGTGGTTTACTGAGCGCCACCGTTGTCGGCGCCTAGACTGGCAATCAAGAGGAATGCGTCTCCCAGAACGTCGACTACTCCGTCACCGTTCAAATCACCTTGTGACCAACTGGTTGCAGAACTGCCCAAGTTTGAGACCAATGCGAATGCGTCTCCCAAGACGTCAACGATTCCATCCAAGTTGATATCGCCGACGGCAGTGCCGATGCCTCCATTTGAGGTTTCGACCAATGCTCCATAGTGCTCTGCGAAATCACTCAAGTCAACGATGTTGTTTCCGTTCAGGTCGATCTCGGCTAGGTCACCGGTGGCGGCGGCACCAATGTTTCCGTTGTATCGATCCAAGTCCGCCAGATCGACATCGCCATCCATGTCAAAGTCACCAAGCCGACTTGGGGGCGTAACGTTTCGCAGTTCCAGTAACAACTGAGGCCCCATCCCGCTGGAGTTTTCGGTTGAGTCAAAACGAGTGGCTCCGAAAGCGCGGTCAACATTCTCACCGTCAAAGCGAACTTCACGCACGACTAGGAATTGAATATTTTGGCCTGCCGCTTGCTTCACGTAGTCGGTGACATCAAGCGTGATGTCCTCGGTATCGTCGCTAAAGGTCAAGTGCCCAAGGAATTCGGCAGTTTGACCGACGCCCGCAACAAAGTTGTCGCGGATCCGCGTCGCATCTCCAGTCGATTCAGCGAGATTGTCGACGTTGTTCCATCTGACGCTGTCGGCATCCCAGTCATCACCAACAATCCCGTAAACATGAGTCGTCACGTAGTCGGCTTGCGAGCGACCTTCGTTGATTTCTCCGTGGACTCGTAGCAAGGCACGTTCGACGGCGGTCGAGTCGATAATGGATGATCCGTCGAATTGAATTACTCCCGCCGCTCGTCCGCCAGCGTCGGCCGCGTCGGCCACGTTGCGAACGAAGATGTTGTTGCTGCCGTTAAAGTTACCGCCGCTGTTGTTGGCTGCTCGGACGGTCGCGTCGTCGGTTGCGGTTAGTGTGAGCTGTTGATCGGCTGCGGTTCGAGGAACTGATAGCAACAGGACGGTTTGTCTTTCCTGTTCAAATGTGACGATCCCGTCTGCGGGCAGCGGGACGCGAAGAGTAACTTCGGCGAGGTGCCCTTCGGCGACTTCTTCGATTTGTACCATCGCGCCGGTTTCAATTCCAAGCTCCGACAGATCGAATGTCAGGTTTCGATCGGTGCCAGACGATTCGTTGGCAGACAAGATAAAGAACATGTCTTTTTCTTGATGGAAGCTCGTTGCAACGTCCAAGTTGTTTGTTGTTTCCGATGTTCGGATTAGATCGTGGCCTCCGGCGAAACCTTTGGTGAACAGTTTCAGGACACCGGCTGCCTTGGTGGCGCCTCCCACGTTGAAGGGTGAGTCAAGCTGACTGTTGGTAAAGACGGCGTTGCCCTGAAAGTCTCGCATCGCGTTGGAGTCGAATTTAAACACGTACAACTCGTCAACTTCTTCGTTGGTCAGGCCGGTAAATATCCCGCCAAGACGTGCGAAGCGGGACGGCGTGTTCAGGTCATCGGAACGGGTCTCGAAGACGCCGTTGGAGTGTACGTTGAATTCGGTCAGGGCAAATCCGACGTCGCCCACAAGGTTGTTGTCACGAATGTCGTCTCGCGTCGAGTCCTTGATAAAGTCTAAGTCAGACGCGTATTCGCGGCCGTTTGCGTTGTACTGCTGGTAGCCATAGGTGTGGACTAATTGAAAGTTTGGATCGACTTGGCCAAGGAAATTCGTGTTCAAATTGTTGATGACTAATTCACCCCAGCCTTGATCGTCATCGCGTGTGTCGCTGTTATCAAGTCGACGAAAGTACTCGTTGGCTGAACCGGCGGTGATGGGAGCGATAATATTGGGTTGCAGGTTCTTGCCGAAGTCACGGTTGACATCTTCGAGTGCCGATTGGATCGCGTCGGAGGCAAGTTGCAAACGAACTAGGTAGTCAGCCTGAGTCACATCTTGGCTTGATTGGTCAGGCTCGTTGTACATGCTGTATCGTTCGACATTATGATTGCTGCCAAGGTAGTAAGCCTGTGCGTAGTAGTGCTGCCAGTGTTCCCACCAGTCGCCCCACGCGTTAGCCGTCCCAGGTTCCGCAAAGGGGAATTGGCCTTCGGTGCGGTTGATCAAAGCGAGTGCCTGTATGCCGTTTTCTCGGTATTGGCTGTAGGCGTAGTCGTAATCGATAAAATCTGACAGGTTGTTTCGGTAACCGTCTTCGAACTCGGCGAAGTTAATCAAACCTGGGTTGGTAGGATTGGCTCGCACAAGTGAACGCCGGAACATGAAGCTTGCTTGACTGACGACGCCGTCCCCTTGTCCAGGAATGTCGTCTTCCTGTTCAATGTTGGGTGCCGAAGTGAAAGTCCGTGAGCCATTGACACCGGTCCACCGCCAGAAAGTGGCACTGTTGTTGCCCCGCACCCAGTTACCGCTGTTGAGCCCGATAATGCTGGGAGTCTGTCCGTTGGGATCGGTCGATAATGGGCGGATGATATTTTGACCGGTCGCACTGTTCGTTACAGCGAGCGGGACCAGTGCGGCCAGCAAGCAAGTGAGTACGTGAATAGGGAGGCGGAGGAAAAACGAAGGGCGGCTGTTCGCGCAAGGCATCTGTAAATCACACTTAAAATAACGGGAACCAAGTGAGGTGACGGTGGGAAGAGAGAAGAGTGGAGGCGCGTCACAAGTGTATCTCCGAGTGGCTTTTTGTCAAGGAAATGATCGACTGAGTTGGCCTTTTCACTTAGTAAGGATTCGAACACTTGCGTGAAATGTAACTGTCTTTCGCCATCAGCACGCGAGAGGGGGCATTCCGAGCGGTACCAAAATGAATGGCGTTGGTTGAATGGTACCAATCAGGGTATCGATTTTAACAAATGCCAGTATGGTCAGGCGCAACTTCAGGTGGCGTTGCCGGGCGTATGGTGGGTTAGAGTTAGTAAGTTCTTAAAACCGAATTCGAGTCTCGGCGGAGGCATTCAAGAAGAATTGCGGTTAGGATAGAGAGCCTGTTCGAGGAATAATCAAACGCCTATTTTTGGCCGTTGACACACTGGTTTAACGATTTACTGTTTGGCGATGAAAATTTCGAACCGCGTTATCGTGCTTCAGTGCTTCGGATGGCAGCAGTGAGCAACTGGTGGTGATGAATTGGTATTTATAGTTGCGTGCATGCCGGTGATTTGTTAATCGCGAACTCATACTTTTAGTTGGATATCATGTTGTCAAAATTTAAGATTGTATTGGCTGTCTGCGTCTGTTTCAGTTCGGGCGTACCCGCGGGCTTCTGTGCGAACAATTCGAAAGATCGTTCACCAAACATCATCATGGTCATGAGCGATGATCAGGGGTGGGGCGATGTCGGTTTCAACGGCAACGACAAGATTATTACGCCCAATCTAGACAGCATGGCCAAAAACGGAGTTCGATTTGATCGGTTTTATGCCGCCGCGCCGCTCTGTTCACCGACTAGAGGAAGTTGTTTGACGGGGCGGTTTCCTTTTCGATATGGAATTCTGGCTGCACACACGGCGGGAATGCGAGTCGGTGAGTACACGGTCGCGGAAATGTTGAAGAGCAAAGGGTATGCAACCGGGTTTTTTGGCAAGTGGCACATTGGTTGGGTCAAGCCAGGTGAAGTAAGCACACGTGGCCACTTCTCGCCCCCTTCCCACCATGGTTTTCAGGAAGTGTTTGCCACCACCGGTGCGGTTCCAACTTGGGATCCGACTGTGACGCCTAAAGGGTGGAAAAGCAAAACCAACATTGCCGGCCAACCTTGGAAGGGCGGCTTTCCTTATATGCATGACGGGAAGGAAGTTAAAAAAAATCTTGACGGGGATGACAGTCGTGTGATCATGGATCGCGTCGTGCCGTTCATTGAAAAAAACAAAGCCAAGCCGTTTTTTGCCGCGGTCTGGTTTCACACCCCGCACGAGCCCGTTGTCGCTGGAAAAAAGTACAAGAAGCTGTACTCGAAAAGTGGAAAGGCTCGCCAGAATTATTACGGGGCAATTACGGCGATGGACGAACAAATCGGCCGCTTGCGAGACTTGCTTCGAGATTTGAAAATCGAAAAAGATACTCTCATCTTCTTCTGTAGTGACAACGGTCCCTCGGATGGGATGGCCAAAAAAGGGATTGCGTCGGCGGGGCCTTTTCAGGGGCACAAGCATCAAATGTATGAGGGTGGCGTCTTGGTTCCTGCTTGTGCTGAATGGCCCGGGACGATTGAGCCAGGTCTCAAAACGGATGTACGCGTTTGTACGGTTGACTACTTTCCTACCATCGCCGGCGTTGTAGGTTATTCGTTTTCGAAGAAGAAGGATCGCCCCATTGACGGAATTGATCTGATGCCGGTGATCAACGGGAAGGTTCGCGAGCGAGACAAAGATTTGTTCTTGACCTACCGTCGGCTGTATCAGGGGACTGACGGAAAAGCGATTATCAGCGGCGACTACAAACTGTTGCGCGAAGCGAAGAAGCAAAACTTGGACGGAAAGTTTCGGCTCTTTGATCTGAGCAAAGATCCTTACGAAGAAAATGACATCTCATCAGAAAATCCGAGGCTGGTTTCCGAGCTGACGCAGTCGCTGGAAGCTATCGAGGCGAGCTGCCAGCTCAGTCGAGATGGTGCAGATTATGCTTACTGATTCTTGGCATAACACGTGTCCGAGTGCTTCAGGAACCGGTTTCAGCTTTATTTAGCCGTTGACTGAGCGGGCTTTCGTAGATTTTTCTGGGGCGTTGGGTAAGATAATGACGATCAGATTGGGGGCTGGCCTTGAGTAAGATCTGCTTACGGCGCTCGTCTAACGTCTGATAGAATCACATCAATCCAATGGCAGTAGTCTAGATTTCATCGCTGCCTGTTCTGCATTTTTCTTTTCAATCCCTTCCGGGAATAAAGCAAGCCGTTTTTTTAATTGTTTTTATAAAGTAGACATTTCCATGAATTATCAACGAAAGCGGAGGGCATTCACGTTAGTTGAGTTACTAGTTGTGATTGCAATCATCGGTATTTTGATCGGGATGTTGTTGCCCGCCGTTCAACAGGTTCGGGAAGCCGCTCGCCGGACCCAGTGCTCCAACAATCTTCGGCAGAACGTCTTAGCGATGCACAACTTTGAAAGTGCACGTGGGGCATTTCCGCCTGGTCAGAATAATAATAACCAGTCTGCCAATATTCGTACGGCCAATCCGATCATTCCCAGTTCATCAGATTCTTCCCAAGCATTGGAAATTGGTTTGAACATGTTCTTGCTGCCTTTTGTTGAACAAGTCAATTTGTTCGATCAATTTGAGTCGGCAACCAATGGGTGGGACCATGCCGTGAACTTTCACACCGTCGCAGACGCTGACGGCGTGCCGCTGGTCTCAACTGTGATTCCTTTTTACCTTTGCCCGTCTGATGGATCGCCAGACGGCGATTTTAACATGCCGCTTACTGCTGAACCGATTGCCGACAACGGGTTTTTGCACTCCAGAAATAACTACGTTGGCGTTTCTGGTGTGCTGTCCGTCGACGGAGGCGGTTCTGTTCTGCAATTAAACCGACCGGGAACTGGACTCGAGGCCACTCAATGGGGTATTTTTGGCAGAAACTCGAAAACCTCGTTCGCTGATATTGTCGACGGGAGTAGCAATGTCATCGCGATGGGGGAACGATCGAGCATCACCGAGATTGAGGCTGGTACCGACCCGAGCTCATCAAATGTGAAGGTTGGTTATGGTGCTATTTGGTCAGGTCGCCGCAATGGTGCAACTGCAGCTGATGGCCCGACGGCGGGGCGAACCGAAGCGTACATTGGCGTCATTCAAGATAACAGTCCTGCTTCGGCGATTGATTTTGGCGTTAACGGCCTTAGGCCAACCGAAGGGTTTACTGCCAGTTTTCATCCTGGTGGGGTTAACGTTGGGTACGCGGATGGATCAGTTCATTTCCTTGTCGATAATCTTTCCTTTGATACACTAATCGCGCTGTCAGTCATCGCAGATGGCGAAGTGATAGGGGATTTCTAATTTGATCCCAAAGCAACCGCTTCATAGGCTTGGTGTGAGAGGTGATTGGTGACGCGGCAGCGCTGGTGGAATTGATTGAAATATGAACGTAGTCGAGGGGGCAACGGTGGAAGTCAAAAATTTCCGAGCGTTTGTTATTGTGGCGGTCGCGTTATTCAGTGCGGGATGTGGTCCGAGTTCTGAGTACCCGACTGTGTCTGGAAAAGTCACTTTCGATGGGGCGCCGCTTTCAAAGATTCGCGTGGTGTTCAATCCGATTCCTGTCGGCAACTCGGCCGTGGCGGGGCCGTACTCGACTGGAGTGACGGACGAAGAAGGGAATTTCTCCCTAAAAACACGTAATGGCGAAAGTGGGGCCGTCGGTGGCGCGCACAAGGTAGGGTTCTCTTGGTCAGATATCGGTGTCACGACTTTGTCTTCGCTTAAAAAATCACTTCGGGATTCAAAAGATTCACCCGAGGACGTGGCGAAAATCAAATCGATGATTGCTGAAGTCGAGCAAAAATTGCAATCGCGTCCAAAACTTGAGAGCAATCTCCAAGCCAAGTTTTCTGTGCCACAGGAAGGAACCGATCAAGCAGTTTTTGAACTGACGGATCTTGGCGGGCATTATTAAGGAACCAGCGGATTCCTTTCGTCA
>CAZLYM010000115.1:0-12937 GCA_964563475.1 uncultured Pirellulaceae bacterium | reverse complement strand
GGCTTACCGGTGGTGTTCGCTGCGCTCGACCACCGGCTACATGCTGCCATCCCGTTGGGATGTAAGTTGACTGGGTGCGTGTGGTTCAACGAGAGCCATGGCGCTACGAGTCGCCAATTCAGTTGGCTCGTATCGCCGTGAGACGCTTGGTGCTGCGGATGAATAGCGTTCCTTGAGAGATCGCTGGGGTCGCCAAGCAAGGGCCGTCCATCTTGTTGGTGGCGATCACCTTGAGATCCGCTCCGGCTTCGACGACGTAGACGCTTCCGTTTTCTGAAGCGCAGAATATTTTTCCATCACCAGCAACTAACGATGCAATCATGCCAGCCTTGCTGCCGATCCGGCCCTGCTTGATCTTCTTTCCCGTCGTGGCGTCAAACGAACGGAGGACACCTTTTGAACTCCCGAGATAGATTTGGTTGGCGTAAACCACCGGCGTCGACATGTAAGAACCTCCTCGGCCAACATGCCAAGCAATTGATTCAGTATCGTTAGTCGTTAGTTCGCCCCTAGCCGAGGGACGGAGCGCGTAGATTGGCGATGGGCCACCATGGGCGTTGGTGATGTAGAGCAGGCCATCCACAACGAAAGGAGTCGGGACTGGATTGTCGCCGCCCCCTTTGAGACGCCAGCGCTCTTTGCCGTCGGAAAAGTCATAAGAGACGATCCACGGAAATCCGTTGATGACGACTTGAGCGTCCCCATCATGCTGAAGCACCAAGGGCGTTGCCCAGCTTCGTTCGCCGACACCCTTTCGCGGCGTCCGCCACAGTTCACTGCCATCGCTTAGCTTTCTCGCACTCACAAAAGGATCATCAGGATCATCGCAGAGGAGTACGATGCGATCTTGGTGTATGACCGGAGAACTCGAAAAGCCCCAGCCGATGCCGTACTTGCTAATATCGATCACCCCAAGATCTTGCTCCCACAGTAGATTGCCGTCGAGGTCATGGCAGTAGAGCCCTTCCGATCCAAGAAAGGAAACGATGCGATCTCCGGCAACGCAGACACTGGTGTTGGCATGAGTTGCTTTCCCGTGACGCGTTGCTTTTGGTTTGCCTTGGCGCAGGGTCTTTCGCCAGCGTTCTTTGCCGTTGGATTTGTCGTAGCAGAGCAGCAACCAATCTTGGACGCCGTTGTCTTCGGCGGCATCAGTTCCGCCGCCGGCTTCGATTTTCAGATCCCCCGGTCGGTCTTGGGCAACGGCCGTGAGTAACAATAGCTGATCACCGACCACAACAGGGCTCGAATGTCCAAGGCCCGGAACATCGATCTGCCAGAGCACATTCTTCAGGTCGCCAGAACTTACATCGGCGTTCCAGTTTGTTGGTAGCGAATAGCCCTCAGCAACACCTCGAAAACCGACTCCACGAAAGTTTGGCCAGTCCGTGTCGTTCTTCGGTTCAGCCTTCGATTCAGCGACGTCCGTATTGGCGGCTTGGTTCTGCTGTTGCTCGGCGACAGGTTTTTCCTTTTTCTTGTTGCCGCTTTTTTCATCGTCGTTTCGCGGGATGGCGTTAAGGAACACTTGATTGATTGCGTCCGAGTTCGCAGTGACCAGATCGGATCGGCCGTCGCTGTTGATGTCGGCAACCACCAGTCCATAGGTTGCATGATTTTGCTTGTCAAAACTCTCATGTCGAAAGCGTTTCCCGCTGTCTTCATTGAAGAACAGGCTGTTCGGCTGGCCGACGTTGCCAACGACGAGATCGAGATCGCCATCGTCATCGAGATCTGCCGCATCGATGCAGTAGCTGCGGTTTTCGGGAGGCCCGACTTCGATTGATGTTTTGACGCCCCCTTTTCCATCACCAAGAAAAACGCGATTCGGTTGTTTGATGTTGGCGGTCGCCCAATCAAGATCGCCATCGGCATCAAAGTCTCCGACCGCTACGGCTCGGGTTTGGCTTTGCGGATCTCCAAATTTGATTTGTTGATCAAAGTTCAACGAACCGTCATTGATGAGCCAAGCATTGGGTTGGTTGTTACGATTGGCGAGAACGAGGTCTAAGTGCCCGTCGCCATTGATGTCACCTGTTTTGACAGCGATCGTGGCGTCTGAGCCTGTGCCGAATTCAACTTCTTTGTGAAATCCGCCTTGACCATCGTTGAGGCACAATTGGTTGGCTCGCCCACGACAGGCGAGCAAAATGTCTTGGTCACCATCGCCATCGACGTCGGCCACGGTCATGCTTCGCACACTTGAAACGCCGCCAAAGTTCTCTTTGAATGTGAAATTGGCTGTTCCATCATTTAGGAAGATCTGGCAGGGTGCCATATCGTTTCCGGTGGCAAGATCCAAATCGCCATCCCCATCAAAGTCTGCCAGTTCACAGGCGTAACTTGTTGCTCGATCGGTACCCAGTGGGCGCATGATAGTGAACTGGCCAGTGCCTTTGTTTAGAAAGGCGAAGTTCTGTTGAGGCCAGTGCCGTCCATTGGCAACAACGAGATCTAGATCGCCATCGCCATCGAGGTCTCCGGCTCGAACCGAGGCGCTTCGATAGGCATCTGTTCCAAGCGTTAGGCGGGTGCTGGTTTTGAAGGACTGTGCAGCCAGAGGTTGGATCCCGACCCCCAAAAGAAATATCACGCAAGCGATAAATGGAACCGTTGGAGTCGTTGTCTTAGAGCCTATCCTAAAACCTTCGGCGTAAAATCCTAACCCGACGCGTGAGCGAGGGAATTCGTGGGGGCGTCCCTCGCTCACGCGTCGGGTTTTGATGTTCTGGGATAGGCTCTTAGTTGGTTGATCGTCCATCATCGAACTTTGGTTGGGAGTTGAAGGGGGCTCCTACGAGTAGCCCCTATCTTAGACGTCGCCAACGAGTTTGTCAGACCATTTTTGTGGAACGGCAATGATTGAGTGATGGATTAAAAGTAGCCCGCTGCCAACACGTTCTACTCAGAATCTTCATCGTCCGACGGATCTTCCACAATCTCTCCGGTATATGTCTTCACTTCTCCAGTAACAAAATCTTCTCGACTGGGTTCCACAATCTCTTGAGATCCTGAACACCCTGTCGAAGCCAACGCCAAGACCAGCAATAACAACGCGGTTTTCTTCATCACACTCTTCTATCAAACATCCTAATAATAAAAGCGATTTGCTTCTTGAACTTTCCTCGCAGGCATTGCCTAAGCAAATCTTGCTAAAACGAATTTACTGCAACTGAACCATCGCCGCGACCTGAAAGGCTGCGCATCGTTTCTAGGTCTGCACTTTCAGGCACGGTACGAACCGATCCATCCGCGTTAGCGAAGTTGACAGTCCCAACGTGATTTGAGTCAAAAGTGAATAACGCACGTGTGGTATTGTTAGCGTTTGACCACAGGTTCATTGGCATGACGACATTCCCGATCCACGAGTACCCAAGTTGAGTCACACCGAGATCTCTAGCCGGCCAGCCGTTATCTTCCGCAGCGATCTCTCCAAATAGAAACGTATTACTTGAACCATCAAAGATATCTTCGAAAGTGGTTTTGCTCCGATTTCCAAATACTCCCATAAAATCAGCCCAAGTTGTATCCGAGTTAACAAGGTCTCCCGCCGCACCTCCAACACCTGCGTAATTGGTTGTGCCAATGCCGCTTGGACCGTAGCCAGTAGTGTTTAACCATCGCAGGAGATTAAGGTCGAAGAAGAACCCCCAATCAGGCGAAGCCCCCGTCTGGGTACTGAAAGCCAATAATACGCCATCCGCTTCAATTGGTTCCGAGGGACATTGAAACGAAGGAATCTTAAATTGCGAAGCGAATCTCGTGTTCCTCCCACCGGCTTCGTTGAAATCTCCCCAGAATCCTACACCTGCACCATCATTACCAAAACGATCAGGATTCAAGGTCGGCTCGATTAGATCAGCAACGTTATTCGCTTCGATAAAAGGAAGTAGGTGAACAAGGATTCCCAATTCCTGTGGCTCACCATCATTTAACGATTGCGTTCTGAGGGCTTTTGAAAGCAATCCTGGGGGGAACCTCTGGTTCGCAGATTCGTAGTTCATCGCCGCCAATGCGATCTGCCTGATATTGTTTTTGCATTGCGTGTTGCGTGCTGCTTCACGAACCGATTGAACGGCTGGCAGAAGCATGCCAATTAAAATGCCAATGATCGCAATGACAACAAGTAATTCAACAAGCGTGAAAGCACTTCGGTTACGTGTAGTTTTCATACATAACTCCGAATAAAAATAACATAACAACCAGACTCAAGGCGATTAAGTCATAAACAAAACGCATGTGTTTTTTTCAACAGAAGAAACCTGCCAACGGCGGTAACACCAGCGTGGCCATTTGGCGTTTGAGCAATTAGCTCTAACGACGACACCGGAAAGCGATTTGCCTTTATTTTAAAAAACCTTCAGCAATCCATGGTAAATCACTGAAAGTTTGTTATGGAGCACCATAGTCATTGCTCTAGAAAATCAATCTTAACTCCCAGAAGGAGCTACAAACTCTTCCACTTTTTCGGTGCTAACATCTTCCGAACGAGGAATCTCTGCCTCCTTAGAACCACCGCAGCCTGTAAAAATTACAGCCAGTGTCGAAACTAGCACTAGCAACACGACCTTTTTCATTTCACCCATCCTAAAACATGATTGCTCGAACAAGAACAATGCGTTTGAAAAGCACTAGTCCAACAAGGGCCAAATCATCTGCAAGCAGCGCCCTAGCTAAAGGGCTAAAACTGCCGTTCTTACAGGAGCCATCTAATCCAACGATACGACGCCACCGTCTCTCATGGCTGACAGACTAAACATCGTTGCTTCATCCGCATCTTGGGTAATAGTATCGACCGACCCATCGCCGCGGGCGAAGTTAACGACTCCTGAGTGATGCGAAGTGTATCTTTGAAGGTTTGCGCCGGAGCGCCTCCGCTCATTAGTACTTGCCGGAACATTAGGATCATCAGTAAAGTCCAGCACCCAATTCATCATAGGTAGGTTTATTGAACCAATCCACGCATACGAGACCGGGACCTCACTAGTAAGCGCAATTTGCTGTCCCGCAATTTCTCCAAAGAGCAACGTGTTGCTTGACCCGTCTAAAATGTCCCCAAATGTAGTCTTGGATCTGTTGCCCAAGATCCCATTATGGCCAACCCAAGCTTCGTTTAAGACTATCCCGTTTACTGAGGCTCCTGTGTTGTCTCCTGCCACACCTCCAACAGGTGAGTAGTTTGTCGTTCCGAAACTGTTGCCAAACACATCATCATCTAGGAGAGCGGGAACAATCGCGTCATTGTAATACCTGACCACGTACAGCTGCTCCGGAACAGTGGGATCCGACGGACATTCGAGGACAGGAAGTCTCGTTTGCGAAGCCAGTCGTGTGTTAAATTGTCCAACAGTCGGTTCGAAATTACGCCAGCTGCCGTTACCGTTCCCATCATCCCCTCCACTATCAGGGCCCAAACTGAGCTCAACTAGATCAGCGACGTTGTTCAACTCCATGAAAGGAAGGAGTTGACAAAATACGCCCACTTGCTGTGGGGAGCCTGAAGTCAAAGCTTGGTTCGGGAGCGCGGTCGAAAGATGTCCTGGAGGAAACCTTTGGTGGGCAGATTCGTAGTTCATCGCAGCCAATGCAATCTGCCTAATGTTGTTTAAGCACTGGGTACGACGTGCCGCTTCACGAACCTGCTGCACAGCAGGCAGAAGCATGCCAATTAAAATGCCAATGATCGCAATGACAACAAGTAATTCAACAAGTGTAAAAGCGTGTCGTCTGAATGAATTCATCACGCAGCACTCCGAATAAAAAAATGATGAGTAAGCTACCGCCGAACCCAGAGAAAGTCATGAACTGCTCAGGCTTTTCAGGTAGAAAGAGGAGTATCAATTTTATGCGGCCAGTGGTGTGCTGCTGACGGCAGTTTAATCAACGTTAGTAAATATAGGTTGTGACTTCAAGTCAAGTAACAACTGGGACTGAAATATTTGGTTTCTAAGGCGTATTTAGAATTCCTTGTAGCGTTTTTGATGTTTTAACTGGCTTAATTCGGGGTTCAGCATGAGGCGTTTCACACAATCAGGTTCTGTGACGGCAAACCGAACGAAGCCAACTAGGTCATTCAAGCGATAGACACCTTGGCGGACGTGACGTTGCCGTCACTTACCAACGGCTTACTTCCGTCTAAACAACCAAAGAAAATCACCTCGCTCGACAGGGTCGGCAGTTATCGCATAAGCCTCTTTCCTTAGTGAGTGATACTTCTTGAGCAGCGTTTTGTATTTGTCGGTGGTTTTTATTTCTTTCAAAGCTTCCTCGCCTTCTGCCGTGTTCCTATATTCTTTGAATACTTGGTACGCATCGGACGCCTGTTCCTTCAGTTCTTCGGCGCGTTCAAGGTCCTCTTCGGTCGGCACTTTCTCCGGGCCCGTAAGCCACTCGGAACGCCCGCCGACCAGTAGGTCAAGGTCGCCGTCACGATCGTAATCGACCACTTCTATGTGGAACGAAGATCCCGGGGCAACCGGCGATCCGTCCTCAGCCAACACCCGTTTGATCTGCTTCGAGCCAGAATCACCAGGCAATGCTTCGACAAGCGTAGTCATTTCAGGAAAGTCAGGCTTGCCTTGTGACCCAGCGTTGCGAAGTAAGACGACTTGTCCACGGATCGTGCCCATCACAATATCGAAGAGTCCATCGCCATCCCAGTCTGCAACGCGCGGTGCCCCCATACCACCTTCGAATACGATAGGTTCGCCGCCCACTTTGATGACTTGATTCGTGGAGGCGAATTTCATATCTGTCGCGCTTCCTTCATTTAAACAAAGGAATAGACCTCCATCCCAGTAGTCTCCGAGAATCAAGTCCATATCGCCATCGTGATCCCAGTCGACCGCGGCTACCGAGGTACATTGCCCATCGGTACCCGAACGTTCTGATTCAAGCCATTTCTCGGCTTCATCACTCCAGTACTTGGTCAGCATCACAATGTCCCCGTCCTTTTCGACGACACTAGAGGGTTCGCTGTAACCGTCTTTTGTGTTCTTGATCCATTGAGGGGCACCGCTGAAACTTCCGGTCAAGATATCTTTCAGGCCATCACCGTTTAGGTCCACAAACTGTGGACTCGCGCCAACGCATCACCAGTTGGAGGTTCGGATCGCTTCGCCTTCAATACCTTTAAGCGATTCTCGGGGGCCCCAAGCAGGGTCACCTGTTCCCGACGTATTCACGTTCTCGTAAACACCAACATCTCCAAAGAGATCCCCAATCACTAGCTCTGCTTGCCCGTCTCCATCCACGTCGAAAATCCCAGGTGACAGAAACTGCTTCTTCGCCACTGTATTGAGCGGGGCATCTTTGACGCTAAGCATAACGGGACTGTCAAAGATACTAGAACCAGACGGTTCCGCTTTAGGGATCGAGATATCAATGGTTTTATTTTGCGGCCTATTACACACTCGATCGTTGCAGGCTTGGTACGAAACAATCACTTTGATACTTTCACCATAAGCAGTCGGTTGGACCGCAACACTCTTCGAAAAGCTGACTTGTCCCTCGTAAACCAATGAGTCCAACGCACTCCCGTCGATGCTGTCGGGGCGGTTCCAATCTCCGATCGCCGTCACGCCCTCAGGTAATTCCAACTTGAGAGTCGTGACCATCTCCGGGCCTTCACCTGCCTCGTCGTAGATATGCCATCCGGAAGCAATATCCATTTGAACCGCAACTGTGAAGTGGTTCGGTTTCTTAGCTTCGGGTTTAACCGACGCTTTGATGGTAACGGCTTTCTCCGCTACCGAGACCGTTGTCAAGGAGAAGAGCATTAAGCTTGCGAGAACTGCAGTTGCAAAGTGTCGCATCATGGCAGGAGTAATCCAGTGTTTAGAATAGAAAGAACACAACTAACGGTGCCCTAGCCAATATTTTAAAACACGCGTCGGTAGAATCAAAGGTATATCTCGCACATATTTAAAGTCATCATTTTTCATTAGACTTCATAATTTTATGTAATCGAGTGCGTTCAGATTAAGAACCAATAAGCTGAACGGCGTTAGCCGCGGTTGATCAACGAAAAGCCGTGGCTAGCGCCAAAACGGCTCATTCGCAATCAAGGTTGTGGGATAGGTTCTAAAATACCCAGCGTAAGGATGACCACGTTTTGTCTTTTTTGAATCTCGAAATCACCAAGGCGGCTTTTTCGGGCATTTACCCAACACCGAGGTCATACGGGTTGCGGACCATTTGGCCAGTGAGCTTACGCTTGAGGGTGTGTTGATTTAGTCCCAACCTAGACGTGTCAACAAGCCACGATTCGTCCCTCACTCACGTTTCGGGTTGTGATTCCTAAAACTCGCTGCCAACGGGCTGCAATCAACAAGCCGCAATCAACAATTCGTATTGCAAGGGTCTCGTGTGGCCACCAAGCCAACCTTTAGTGACTCGGACGAGCCTCCTGCCAACCTGACTGTAGCTGTTTGGCAAGGCGATTGAGCAGTTGTTTGTTTTTCTCGTTCCCACTGATGTTTTGGTTTTCGTCCGGGTCGGTTTGGTGGTCGTACAGTTCGGTCGCCTTGAGCTCGCCCGCGATACCTTTGATGTGGTCCCAAGTTCGCCACTCGACATAGTGATAACGGTCGGTGACCATTGACAGCCCCATGTAACGCCCTTTGTCCGGCGTGACCTTGGGGGCACGGTGGAACTGACTGAATACGGCACTTTTCCAACGACGTTCCGGATTCTCCATCAGCGGCTTCAAGCTGGTGCCTTCCATCTTCGGCGGGACCGGAATATTGGCAGCTTCGCAGAGCGTGGGGTACAGGTCGACCAGCTCAACCAGCGCGTTGGTCTTTGACCCAGCCGCGGGGTGTTTTGGAACACGAATCATTAAAGGCACGCGGACGTCGATATCGTAGTTCGACTGTTTGCACCAACTGTTGTGCTCGCCAAGCTTCCAGCCGTGATCACCCCACACCACCACGATCGTGTTGTCGGCAAGCCCCATTTCAT
This sequence comes from uncultured Pirellulaceae bacterium, assembly GCA_964563475.1. Lineage (GTDB taxonomy): Bacteria > Planctomycetota > Planctomycetia > Pirellulales > Pirellulaceae > Mariniblastus. The sequence goes on along the minus strand of CAZLYM010000115.1, from coordinate 3,976 downwards.
CCAAGCTGTTCATCAGTTTGCCAAAGCAAGCGTCCACGAAACTAACCGACGCGTAGTAACCATGCTTCAACCGGCGAGCGTTTGCTTCGTCGAACTTGAACTCGGACGGGTGTTTTACAAACTCCAGATCGTAGCAACCTCGCAGTTCATACATCGAATTCATCGCCATCACGGGCGAGTCTTTTGGCAGATAAGGATTGTCTGCAAGAGAAAGTTTTTCTCGGTCGTACATGTCCCAGTACTTTTTGGGAGCAACAAAAGGCAGGTGAGGCCGATAGTAACCGAGAGCAAGAAAGAAGGGCTTGTCTTTCTTCTTGAGCTCTCGCATTTTGTCAATTGCGAGATCCGTTTGGGCACCGTCGTAAAACTGATTGTCAGGACCATCAAAGGACTCGGTCGAGGTCCCATAGGCCCATCCGTTGGCGTAGCGATTCGGATTTTTCGCAAGACGCTTTTTGCGAACTTCGGCTAACTGTCGATTGTTCTCATCGTCGTGGTAGAACGATTCGGGCTCGCGGTCAATCAATTCTTGAGTCATGTACTTTGCCGGTCGAAGATCGGGTTCGTCGAAAGACACGCGATCAGGCATGTGGTTATGGAAGATTTTGCCCATCGATACCGTGTGGTATCCGTGTTTGTGAAAGTGCTGCGGAATGGTGACGACATCGGGCAAGTTAATTCGGAACTTGCCTTTTAAGTCCCAAACCCGAGTTGAATCGGGACGAAGGCCCGTCATCACGCTCGCTCGCGACGGGGCACACACGGCGGCTTGGCAATACGATTTGAGAAATGTCGTACCGGTTTGAGAGAAAGCGTCAAAGTTAGGCGTGACGATTTCAGTATTTCCGTAGCAACCGATCTCGGGGCGCATGTCGTCGACGGAGATGAACAGCACGTTCGGTGGATCGTCGGCTTGCGCCGTGGTGCCAGTAAGAACGACCAATAGCGCCAATGACAAGCTTAAAGCAGACCTCATACTCATTCCCTTATTCCAAAACGGTTTGTTGTACGCGAGGATTGACTCATCAGTAAACTACCAAATTCAGATTCAAATCACTCGCGAAAAACCTTTGTTAAAGCACATCCCTTGAGTAACGTACTGATCCACAAGTCCTTAGTCGCCATTGAGGCAATCTGTTTCGCCAACAAACGCACAGTTTCTGCCTAGCCTAGGCACCGTGCTTACGCGAAGCTTTGACATACCTCACTGTACTCGTTTCGAATTTAGACGACCATCAAAAATCGTCAACGGAGGAACGGAATTTCGATTGATCACTACAGAATGTTCAACGCTTGCCTTCCATGACGCCCAAACTGACCAACAATCGTCAGTAGATCGCGCCCGACTCGACCTGCGGTTCCTGTCAGCTCCACTACGGTAGAACTGTCACAGCCACTTTGTCGGCGAATCAAACAAACTGGCTTTTCTTGATACTTCTTTTCCGAAATCGCTTGCTGTGTCTTCGCAAAGAAGGAATACTATAAGCTTGAGACCTACGTCTTTGACGTGCCTAGAAGAGAGCAGCACAGCACACGGTGCTTCTTAGAAAGAATTTCGCCTATTTCAAAGTGATGTCATTTCTATTGAAAGGGAACGAAGATGCACAGCAAGTCTCCTCGGCGAGCCTTTACGCTGGTCGAACTATTGGTGGTCATCGCGATCATTGGCATTTTGATTGGGATGCTATTGCCCGCTGTGCAGCAGGTTCGTGAAGCGGCTCGCCGCTCGGCATGCTTGAATAACATCCGCCAACTCGGATTGGCCATGCACAACTACGAAAGCTCTCGCGGGCACTTTCCGCCAGGCTGGAGTGGCAATCCGCTTCCCCACGAGCCTCAGTTTGTGACGACAGAAAACGTGAGAGGTGGACTCCAACACGGAAACTGGTTTGGCTGGGGTTTTTTCATCCTGCCGTTCGCTGAGCAAGTAAATCTCTCAGACCAACTTTTAGAGGTTTGCGCATCGCCCGGCCCCGAGCAACTGGTCACCTGGGGACCAAACCATGTGGACCAAAATGGAGTTCCATTAGCGGGAGCGATACTGCCGGGTTTCCGCTGCCCAAGTGATACCGGTGGTGACCTGTCCGAGTTCTGGACCGATGACGGAACACCCAAGTACGGCAAATCCAACTACGTTGCCTGTACTGGAAACACAGAAAACGGAGAGACTGGTATAGGTCGCGACGCCGATAGCCCTGAAGGTTTTAATTTTTACGGAATGTTTGGCAGAAATGTAACCGAGACAATCGTATCGTGTAGCGATGGCACCAGCAACGTTATCCTGCTAGGCGAAAGATCTAGCGAGTTAGAACTCCTTTCTAGCGAAGGCGGCGATAGCGATACTTGCAACGGCGGTGCGCTATGGATCGGGACGATGCGACACGATCATGTGGACACGTGGATTGGACATCCCACCAGTACCAGACGCTGGAGCAACCTAGGACGAGTCGGTGGAACCCAATTTACAATCAACGGCTCTGGGCGCGGCCGAGGCTTCGGCAGCGAGCACCCTGGCGTTGCAGCGACTGTCTTTGTTGATGCCTCAGTACACTTGCTCAACGACAACATCGACGTCATCGCATTGGAATTGTTGGGAGTAAAAGCCGACGGCCAAGTTAATCTCCCGTTCTAACGACTGCCCAACGATTGAATGACGAGTCAATTGGGTGCCCCGTTGGTAAGCCCAATTGTTTGACGAACAAGTGCTTTGTCACACCTTAATGTTGGGGTTGACCAATGATTGCAAGTGCTGTGACCAAGTAGTTTATGCAGAAGAGCAACCCAATTTTTTATTTGTCACAAAGCACTAACTTCGAACCGGATACAATTAGTGAGCAAACAAATTTCCAAACTCACGATCTCGATACGTTTACTGTGCTGCGCGTTGATGGCGTTACCCGTTGTCGGATGCCAAGGCGATGGATTCAGACTGGCTCCTGTCACCGGCAGTGTTACCTATGAGGGTGCTCCAGTCGCTGATTTGACGATTGCATTCAGCCCAATATCTACGAAGGAAAACCCCACACCGGGGCCCTTCTCAACGGGCACAACCGACAGTGAAGGAAAATTCACCTTGGTCTCCAGGCACGGTAAACCCGGGGCCGTTGTTGGAACACACAGAGTTACGATTCGACTGCCTGCTGACGCCACCAGCACAAAGCTCCGCGACGCTAACGATCGAGTAGATGACCTCCGGTCTGCCGGCGCGGACGCGGCGACCGTTCAAGCCGCCAAGGATGACGTTGCAAGGATCGAAGAAAAGATAAAGAAATATTCCTTCGTTCCCGCTCGTTACCTCAACAGGCCACTCATCGAACTGGATGTCCCCGCCAAGGGTGTCGTAGACCACGTCATTGAACTGACAACAACATCTGGACAAAACTAAAGACCAAGTACCGAAAAAGCCAAAGCCGTTTTCGCTCTTGTTTCTTGACATCTCAACCAAGCGTCGCCAATTAGTGGTGTGACGCTGGGAGCGAGAAATTCAAATCATGTATTCCGCGTCCGGCTTGCTGCTCGATGAGCAGTGCTGTGTATTGAGAGCCAAACCGCCAGCGATACTCATTGCGTTCGCCACACCGAGACGTCGAGCAATTCCGGCCGCAATACCGCTGCGTCTTCCGCTGCGGCACAAAAACAGAACTTTCTGATCTGATCCGCCAGCGTCCGCCAGCAACTCAGGCAGAAAATCACTCAGTCGAGTCAGAGGCACGTTGCGTGGCACTTCTTCAAACCCTAGTTCGTTCCAACATTGCTGAAACATGAACTCATGCGGCTCGCGAACGTCAATAATTAGAACGTCAGAATCAGCAGCAAGGACCTCTTCCAAGCCAGAACGATCAAGCAGAGAAGAACTTGTGCATTCACTGCCCTTGCGAATCAGCCCGCAAACCAACTCCGAATTGGTTTCATCCGCGATATCTGCGTCGACACCCGGCTTGGCGGCTTTGAAATCCTCAAACGACATGGGAACAAC
>CAZLYM010000114.1:3495-12940 GCA_964563475.1 uncultured Pirellulaceae bacterium | reverse complement strand
CTCATCCTCAATCGAGCTTGTGGGATAGGTTTCAAGCATGCCGACATTGTGCTCACGACCGCAACGTATTCTTGTGTGTCTTGCAGCACACTCGCGCAGTACAGTCGCGAACATCAGGCTTACAAAAAAACGCCTACGCGGCGTCTTCTGAGTCGCCTCGGTTGATGGCTTCTTCGGAGATGTGTCCGTCTTCGCTGACGTCTTCGAACCGTACGCTGACGCGTTTGGAAACGCCGGACTCCTGCATCGTGATGCCGTACAATGTCGTGGCGGACGTCATCGTTTTCTTGCTGTGGGTCACGATCACGAATTTGGTCCAACCGAGAAAACTCTTTAGTACATCAATAAAGCGCCCAATGTTGGCTTCGTCAAACGGAGCATCCACTTCGTCGAGCACGCAAAACGGGCTGGGTCGAAACTGGAAAATGGCCATCAACAATGAAACGGCTGTCAACGCTTTTTCACCACCGCTCAACAGTGAATTGTTAAACTCAGGTTTGCCCGGCGGCGTCGCGATGATTTCAACTCCCGCCTCCAACGGATCAACTCCCTCTTCGAGAATAATATCCGCGTGGCCTCCACCGAAGGTTTGCCGAAACAACTTTTGAAAGTTCTGACGAATCGCCTCGAGCGTTTCCACGAACAGCTTTCGACTGTCAGAGTCGATCCGCGTGATGATTTTCTCGAGCGTCTCTTTCGACTGCACCAGATCTTGGTACTGTGACTCCATCTGGGTGTACCGACCCTCGAGGTCTTCAAGTTCCTCCAACGATTCAAGGTTGACCGAACCGATATCGGAAATCTGCTTCCGTAGTTGACTAATCTCCTGATCCACTTGATCCCGTTGCTGAAGCTCTTCCTCGGTCAGCTGAATCTCGGCTTCCGCATCGGCGACATCGATTCCGTAGTCGTCCTGCAACCGTTCGGCCAACTGGCTCCGCTGCATCGAAAGCTGTTCGATTCGCAAGGTGGCCTGGTGCGTCTGGTCCTGAGCGGTGCGAAGGGCGTCACGTTTGCTAGACAGTTCCATGGCCAGCTTGCGGCGTTCGTCGTCGATCTCGCCCCGCTCTGTCGTCAACCGTTGGACATGGTCCGCCGTTTCTTCACGCTGATGATTTAGCGTGGCAATCGATTCGGTGGCGGTCTTAACGATTTCTATCGCTTGTTCCAACGCGGTCGCATCGTTTGTTTTCTGTTGCTCAAGCTGAGCCGCCGTTTTTTGCTGGTCTTCCAATTCCGATCGCCACTGCGCAACGCGTGAGTGCAAATCGGCCAATTGCTGCTCGCGTTTGGCAAGCTTCACCTTGGATGTGGTCAGCTGCTGTTCGATTTCCTTCCGACGCTGTTGAGAAGTTTGCACCTGCGTTTCATCATCGGCCAACAATTGGCTGATCAATCCGATCTGTGTCTCCTGAGCGACTAGGTTCTCCCGGTCGGAGGTCAGCTGCAGGGTCAGTTGTTTGGATTTCGCTTGAGCGTCAGCGAGTGCCGCATTGGCGTGCTGCATTCGCGTTTCTGTTTCTGAAATCTGTTCGCTGGCGGCGTTAGCCTTCATCGATTGGTCGGCAAGCTGGGAGGCAAGTTCCGAGTTCTCATCGATCATCCGCTGAACATTCGCTTCGGAGGATTTCACGTCTTGTTCAAGCTTCTGCGACTTGGTCTGTGCCTGTTCGATCTGTTCTTCTAAGCGAGCCAATTCTCGACGCAGCGCCCGCAGTTCACTTCGCCGCGATACCAAACCGATGGAGGCCGACTTGGGACCGACCACGACGGTGCCGTCGGCTTCGACCACTTCTCCGTCAAGCGTCACGAAGCGAACTGATTTTCCATGGTTGTGTGTGCTGTTCAAATGCAGTGCCACACTGAGCGTTTTGACGATCCACGTCCCGCCCAGCAGTTTGCGAATGAAGTCCACATATTGTGGCTTCACTTGGACCAGCCGATCGGCTCGACCGATCACACCTGATTCGCCATTGAGATTCGCTTGAAGCTCCGCGTTGGGCTCTAGTGGGCTGTCCAGTTGAATCAATCCCAGCCGCCCGTTCACTTTCATCGACTCGTCGGCCAACGCGTTGATCAGTCGATCGCCATCGACGATCACGTACTGCGACAGTTCCCCCAATGCGACATCGACCAGCGCCGCGTGTTGCACGTTGACGGCCACGACGTCGGCGACCAATCCCACGACTTCGGAAAACTTTCCAGTCGAATCCGACTGAGCCAGTTGCAGCAGCTCACGAGCGCCAGCGTTGATACCTTCGAGGCTCTTTTCGAGTTCCTCAATCACTTCGGCTCGCTGAGTCAGTCCGGCTTGGCGCGTCTTGAAGTCTGCCAATTCTTGCTGGCAAGTTGCTCGTTCTGATTTGTACTGATCGAACGCCTTTCGTCCATCGGCCAACGCGGAATCACTCGATTCCGCTTCGGCTTGGAGTCGCGTCTTTTCTTTTTCGAACGCCTGATATGAGTTACGGTGGTTCGTTAGCGCGGTGGATAGCTGATCGACTTCATTGGTGTATCGCGTCTTTTCGCCGACGCAAACCTCAAGCTGCGAATCTGCGGTACTGACCGCGCGGCCAACTTGGGCAATCAGGTTCATCAGGTCCGAATGTTGACTTCGACGCTGCTGAGTCTGGTTGGCTGAATTGTTCAGAAACTGATCGACTTCTGACAACTCGCTTTCTAATTGTTTCAGCTGTTCACTGTGGTCACGGAACTCGATCTCGGCCGGTTCGGTATCCTTTTCAACGTCTGCGATCCGTTTCTCTAGTTCCGCCAACCGTCCGGTCGAGCGCTCGATCTGTTCAGCCAGCTGGGCGGAGCGATCGTTCAAGTCACTCTGCCGCGACTGGTTCAGTTTGACCGACGCTTCGGCATCCGAAGTCTGTTCTCGAATGCTGGCGGCAGTATCTTGATGTTTTAGCAGGCGACTTGAGATCTGTTCCAGTTGTTCGCTGATCTCTTTGAGCCGCGTGTCCTTCTGAGTAATTTCAGTCGACAGTTCGGCGGTTTTAGTCTGTTGCTGCTTGCTTTCGGTTTCGACCTGAGTCAACTTCTCGGTCAGGGAGCGCCAATCCTTCATCCCGACGGAGGTCCGCAGGTGTTGCAGTCTGTCCGAATATTCTTTGTAGCGAGCGGCTTTGGACGCTTGAGCCTTGACACTACGGTAGCGATTCCCGACCTCGTCCACGATATCGGCCAGACGAATCAGATTGCCATCGACGCGAGCCAATCGCCGCTGAGCTTCGACTTTGTTCGCCTTGAAGCGACTGATGCCGGCAGCTTCCTCGAAGATCGCCCGCCGTTCTTTGGGGCTCGTCTGAAGCAACCGCTCGACCTTGCCCTGCTCGATCAAACTGTAGGCGTCCGTCCCGACTCCTGTCCCGCGAAAGAGTGACTTGATGTCCTTCAAGCGGCTGGTTTCTTGGTTGATCAGATATTCCGTTTCACCGCTCCGATAGACTCGGCGTGAAACGTGAACTTCGTCCTGGTCAAACGCAAATCGGCGATCGGTGTTGTCGAGGATAATCGTCGCGGTGGCACTGTTGGCCGGTCGCCGCGCGTCGGCACCGCTGGACCCCTTGAAGATCACATCCGACATGTCCTTGCCGCGCAGGCTCTTGGCACTTTGCTCACCAAGAACCCATTTGATGGCGTCGACGATGTTGGATTTACCCGAACCGTTAGGGCCGACAACGACGGTAACACCCGCCGGAAATTCGAATCGCGTTTTGTCAGCAAAGCTCTTGAAGCCTGCCAGCTCCAGCGCTTTTAACATGCGTTGGCTCGATTCATCGTGGGCAAGGTTTCTGGTTCAGGGAAAGCGTCTTTCAAATCGACCGGAATCCGAGGAAATTCGCTTGGCGTCGCGAGGTTTGAAATACAATCGCTGGAACGCTCTCGATGGATTACGGCTTCTTTTTAAAGGGGTTCAGTTTACTCCATGCGGCTGCTTTGCGAACCGCGTTATCCTTGTGAACCTTGACCGGAGGCTTCTCAACGGGGTCCGATTGGCCACTCTGGGCAACGTCTGCCGATTCCGTACTTTCTTTCTTGGCCGAGCCTTCATCCGCCGAACCATCATCCGCTAGGTCCTGAAACAAAGTCGGAGCCGCTTGGGCGATGTATTTTTCCGATCGCTCGGGCGGCAATTGGCCATCCGATTCGCCCGGCACGTACTCACGGTCCGAACGAGGCAACGCATGAACGACCAGCCGCGAATTCAATGTTTCATTCTGCTTGGCCTCGCGGAACATCTTTAGGATTTGCCCGTAGTCGACGCCCTCGCGTGCAAGAACATCAATCAGGTCAACGACTCGATTGGAACATTTTTCTGTGGAATCAGAACCATCGCGACGGTACCGTTTGACTCGAAGCGTATTCTTGTTGACCGATCGGACGGTCAACCCCGGACCGACATACAGAAAATCTTGGGCCACCGTTTGATCGTTTCCGAACACGACGATCTCGCTGCGTTTGGATTTCGAAAAGTGCAGAATCGGATCGGCGTCCGATTCAATTTCGTGAAGATAAAATTGATCGCCCACCCAATCGCCAACAATCTCTGGGCTCTGAGAAGGTTTTGCTCGTAGTGCGTAGAAGGCGCCGTATCGAGTCTCCGCGCTGGGAACGTGCAGCAAGTCAGTGAGTGCCGTACTGGCGGCGAGCGAATCAAGCGTCGCTAGGGCCGTCAACGCTAACGCTCGGAAAGCCGGTTCGTCGCGAGCGGCAAGTTTCAGCACTTTGGTTCCGTCTTCTTGATTCTGATAGGCCAATGCCTGAGCGGCGTGAAAGCGAATTTCGGCGTCCGAGTTCGTGAGAGCTCGCTTGAGCGCCGGTTGTCCGTCGCGTCCAAACCCCTCCAAACGCAACGCTGCCAGCTCTGCTTCGGCAGGGCTCGCCAGCATCTGTTCCAACGCCTCCATCCGATTGACGCGTGCGGAGACCGTTTCGGCATAGGCCATGTTCCGTAACACTTGGATGTAACGTCCCACGTTCAGCTTATATTCATCGGGCACCAACAGATTGACGACTCGATCCGTTTTGGCTTCAGCCGCTCCGATCCGACCGCTGCGACCGATGATGGTAAACCGTTTGTTAACTGCCACGGCAATTTCAGAAGTCGTTCTCGGGTGAACCGTCTCGCCGGTCAGCCTTAGCCCCATCTCACGATCTTCTGACGCGATTCCACCGCCCAGAACAATTCCGCGCAGTGAAGTGGATTCATCATCACGCGTCGAAAACGTACTCTCGATAATCACTCGCCCTTTGGCTAGGCCTTTGACGTGTCCTGCCTTGACCGATCGGCCGACCCGAGCCTGTGGACGCAACCGACATTGCAAAGCCGTGCCGCCTTCCAAGCTGGTGGCTTCCGTATCTCGCAATGCCTGAACCTCGATATCGAAAGGCTCTCCCTTACGAATGCCTGGTGGCAATATGCCGCGCACGAGTACGATTTCGGTACTGACATCGGCAATCAATTGCTTCGAGTTTTTGATTTCCTTACGTGGTTTAAGCGTCTTGATCAGTTCTTCGCGTTGTTGGGTGGGCGGCGGATTGCTGCCGGTGTCGTTCAACCCCGTCACGAGCGTAAGCCCTTCAATCTGAGCCATAGTCGTGCCCCAGAAACGACACGTTTCGCCGATGTATTTTTGCGGCTGTTCCTTTGTGTCACTACCATCCTTGCCGGTGGGCAGCGTCTGATCAGGACTTTGCGCCCGATTAGTGATGTTCTTACAGCCGGAGTTGAGGGTCACTCCGATCAGGATGAGCGATCCAACCAGCGAACCAAAAAGGAATCGTCGGATGTGAACAAGATTCAAGCAATCAATCATTGATCTGCCTTCCATGGCGATAATCATCTGCCGCACTTGAAAATCCGTGCGCGCATGGGCTTCCGCAGCGCAAAAGCCAGCTGTGAAAGTAGAAATGCGGCCCAAATGCGTCAACGTCACACAGTTGAAAGACACCAACAGCTAGCACATTCGTTTTCGTCAAACGCCGCGTTTCTTCGCGTAGTCTGGGTGGTCGGCCTTCCCGGTCAGCTCAAACAGAAACCGACTGGGGACCGTATCGCGTGGCTTTCCCCACTTCATCCGCGTCAACGACAACGACATCGTCAATAGTTCTTCGGCTCGCGTGACGCCCACGTAGCACAATCTTCGTTCTTCTGGCACGCCCGCTTCATCCCCCTCGAGAGAACGATGATGCGGCAAAATGCCTTCCTCCATACCGACCAAGTAGACTTCAGGAAACTCCAACCCTTTGGCACTGTGCATCGTCATCAATGCGATCGCGTTCTTCTTGAGCTGTTTCTCTTTTTCGTCGCCCGTGTCTTGCTCGCCCAGCAGCAGTTTATCAAGAAACGAACTGAGCTTCGGCTTTTTCCGAGACTGTTCATACTCACCCAACGCACTAACAATCTGTTCGACCGTAGACCAGCGAGCCTCACGGGCTTCCGGTTCTTGATAGAGCCGGTCGATTTCACGTCGATAGCCAATCGTCTGGACCATGTTTCGAGCCATGTCCACCAGCGACATTGACTGCCCTTGCACGCGAACTTCTTGAATGTGGTAGGCCAATTGGTTCAAGCCAGAAATCGTGGTTGAGGTCAACTTCGGACGTGGAGCGTCGCCTGTCACTAGGTCCCAAAGCGGCACTTTGTTCTTGATCGAGTGATTGAGCAAGGTCTCGATCGATTTCTTGCCGATGCCACGCGCCGGCGTATTGATCACTCGGAGGATCGAGATCTCATCCGGAGTTTCATCCACCAAGCGTAGGTAAGCGAGGAGATCTTTGACTTCCTTGCGGTCGAAAAACGACATCCCGCCGACCAGAATGTACGGCAGCTTGGCTTTTCGCAGTTCCGTTTCGAAAACGCGAGGCTGTTCGTTGGTGCGAAACAAAATGGCAAAGTCACGTGGCTCGCGACCATGCTCCTTCAAACGCCGTTCGATCGAGCGTACCGTCTCTTGGGCCTCGACGGTTTCGTTTTCATACTGCTGGATGGCCGGCGGCAGTCCTTCCCCTCGCGCGGCCTTGAGCACTTTGTCGTGACGCAAGGAGTTAAATTTAATCAGCGTGTTGGCAAAGTGAATGATGCTACCGGTCGAACGATAATTGTCCTCAAGGCGAACAACTTTGGCATCGGGCCAGTCGCGATGGAATGACAAAATGTGCTCGACTTCCGCTCCACGCCAGCCGTAGATCGATTGATCGTCATCGCCCACCACGCACAGGTTTCGGTGCTCCGACGCCAACGCTTTGACAATTCGATACTGGCTTTGGTTAGTGTCTTGGTATTCGTCAATCAGCAGATGATCAAACCGCCCCGCCTCTTCGGCTCGAATGTCTTCGTGTTCCTCGAACAGTCGCTCGGTCAGTAACAGCAAATCATCAAAATCAACGGCGCCGGAAAGCTTCAGCTGACGCTGGTAACGCTGGTAGCCAATCGCGGCCAAGTGCTGACGGTCGGTATCACTATCAGTAATCGCTGCGCCCGGGTTCATCGATTTGCATTTCCAATTGCTGATGTGAAACAGCAACTGATTAGGAGCCAACAGTTTGTCGGCCACGTTGATCTCACGCAGGACCGTGCGCGCAAGAGCCTCTTGGTCACCTCGGCTGTAGATCGCAAATCGTTGCGGATAGCCGAGTGCCTCGATTCGCCGTCGCAGAATGTTGACGCATAGTGAATGGAAAGTCGAAATGAACGGCTGAGCCCCTTCGAGCTCGGCTTTGGACTTGGTCTTCTTGTATTTGGGCTGGAACTTCGAGTGCGGGGCAGGGGCCTTTTTGCGGGCTCCGATCATTTTGCCCAGCCGCTCTTTCATCTCGTTGGCAGCCTTGTTGGTGAACGTCACGCCCAGAATTCGATCCCGAGGCACCCCAGTTTCGATCAGTTTTGCGATTCGGAACGTGATGACTCGTGTCTTGCCAGTCCCGGCACCCGCCAAGACCAGCAGCGGCCCGGAAAGGGTGTTTACCGCGTCATGTTGTCCGGGATTGAGTCCACTCATGGGCGGTTGGCAAGCTGATTGGAGAAGATGAATCGTTCAAGGCATACGCTGGGGCGGTCGATTTTGCAGACTTGCCGCCCGAGGGCAACGCGGGGGAAGGAGGAAAATTCGATCGTTTTGGGCATGTTGAACAACTGACCGATTCCTACCACCGCAGCACATCAAAACTGGCCGTCGGCTGCCGAACCTGAGGAAACAGTGGAAATTCGAGCCCCGCAACTCCCAGACCAAGTAACTCCGTGACCGACAACCGTTGTCACTTGGGGCAAGTTTTCTTCGGTTGCCTGTTTCGTGACAGGCACAACTTGCCCAAGCCGAACGAAGCTAATAGCCTGAGAGTCTCAAATCCGCCCCCTTGGTCGCTATTGACCGTCTGTTTTGAGTGACCATATACTATCGCGATTAAATTCGTCCGAATTTCTCGCGTTTTTTCGCGCGGCGGGGTCTCTCCGTGGTGCGATTCAAACCCAACCAAAACATCAGGTCGAAGGACCGACCCGGAATAATCAGACAATGACCGAAAAATCAGCGACTCAGACTGGCTCTCTTCCAACCGCCGCCCCCGAACGTTCAGAAAACGATGAAATGATGGACAAGCTGCGTCCGTATCTGACGAAGATCGGCGTAGCTGTGGTTCTGGGCCTGCTTGCATTGATCGCCATCACTTTGCTCATCGACAGTCGACAACAGAGTTCGTCAGCGCCGTGGCAGGAACTAACGACGGCTCAGGCAGAATTTTCGTTTTCTCAAAACGTTGATCGTCTGACCCAAGTTGCGTCTCAGTATCCCAACACGAAGGCCGCCATGCATGCATTGCAGTCGGCAGGGGACTTTCAATTGCGTCAGGGCATCGATCAACTGGCAACCGATCGCGACAAAGGTTTTGGGCTGATCGAGAAATCAAAAGAAAGCTACCAGCAGATTCTTGATGCTCCGGCGAGTGCCAAGTCCTCAGACATCCAGCAGGCTTCCGTCTTTGCTATGGCCTACGCGAACGAGTCACTGGGTCAGTTTGACGAAGCTGCAAAGTATTACACTCAATTGATCGAGGAAGCACCCGATTCACACTTTGTGTCTGATGCCAAACGAGGTGTTGCTCGATCGACCAACCCGGACTTCGTTGCCGCATACAAAAAGTTCAAGGATTTCGAGCCGTTGGGTGACGCTCCTGGACCAAACGTTCCGACTCGCCCCGAAATCGATTTCCCGGAAGTTCAGGTCCCAGAAGATGAGCCGGGAACGGATGAGGTAATGCCCGATGACTCGCCAACAGAATCCGGCGACGAAGTGAAAATGGAACAGCCGGAGGTCAAACCAGTTACGGCCAGCACGGACGAAGCGGCTCCTGCCGATCCCGCAAAGCTGAACCCGGACGAGGCTAATTCCGCATCCGAGAAAACCGAATCGGTTAAACCAGCGACCGAAGTTGT
>CAZLYM010000114.1:0-3395 GCA_964563475.1 uncultured Pirellulaceae bacterium | reverse complement strand
AACCAGCGACCGAAGTTGTCGAACCAGCGACGGAAACCGTGGAGCCAGCTACGCCAGAAACGATCGAAGTACCAGAGACTCCAGTGGTCCCAGAGACTCCAGTGGTTCCTGAGACTCCGGCGACTCCTGAGATCATCGACGCGGTCCAAGAAGTGGTCGAGCCGGTTGTCGAAGGAAACTAGTGACCGCTTGAACATCAAGCGTTTGAGTATCAAGTAAACTGCGCTGAGCACGAGCAAAGGCTCGCCTTCGCGATCAGCACCCCGCTTGGCGGCCTACCATCCACAACGATCACACGCTCACTGCCTTCTATACCAAATACCGCAGCCAGTGATAAAGCGTTGTTTATCTTCAACGCCACACTTGGCGAGCGCGAGGCCAATTGTGGTCGCCTTGTGATCACCTAAGGTGGGTTATCACGGTGGCTCGTCGTAAGCAAAATCCGGCGGTTATCGCAGCGAATCTCAGTGAACCGCCGTCCGGCGAACTAAGATTCTCATCTCGCCGATGCGATCAAGTAAGCCACGTAACATCAGCGATGCAGGCGGTTTGACTAAAGTCAAGCTGGAAGCTGTAATAACGCCTATGAATTCCCGTTCATTCAAAGACAGAGCTACTGGCATGAAATTTAATTCTCGCAGATGGTTGTCTCTTTCATTATTGGTGGTTGGATCAATAGCGCTAATCGTCGTCTGTGAAAAGACGAACCAAGCAGCAAGCGTTACTGATCCATCAAGCGATCAAGTTGCGCAAACGAACACTGCGAGTGCGACCGATCCGCAAGCCAGCCAAACAAATTCAAAAGCGGCAGCAGGCAATGAAACTTCTGCAGCAACCGAAGAGGGCATGGCCGCAAAGAAGAAGATGAAGTTTCCGGCTCCCGCGGACATAAAGTTCAAAGACAAGATTAAATCCAACGTGCGTCCGCCCAAAAGCCCCTCTGAACTAGTGTTCACCAGCAAGGACGGCAGCACGATCAAAATGGCCGACTATAAAGGGAAGCAACATGTGCTGCTGGTATTCACTGAAGGCTTTAACGGTGTGCTTTGCCCGTTTTGCAAGACACAAACATCTCGTCTGATCGCCAACTATAGCGAGTTTAAGTCCCGGAACTGTGAAATCATCGTCGTCTACCCTGGTCCGCAAGATCACTTGGACGAGTTCGTCGAAGCGGCATTAAAAACGGAAAAGGAAGACGTTGACCAAGTTCCCTTTCCCATTGTGCTTGACAAAGAATTCGTCGCTACGAACTATTTTGATATCCATAGCATGCACGCTCATCCTTCGACCTATCTCATTGACAAACAAGGTGGTGTACAATTCGCTTACGTGGGTGCGGACATGACCGCGGACAGACCATCCGTGAAGGCGCTCATTGAAAAGCTCGATGAGATTGAGAAAAACTAACCCCCGATACTGAATGCCAGACGCTAAATCCAAGACGACGATTGAAATCGCGGCTCGACTTGGGTTTCTCGATGAGAAGCAGGTTAAAGCAATCGAGGCCGAAAGCGCTGATTCAAATTACCCGCTCAAGGAAATCGCTATCCGGCGTGGATTTCTCAATCGAGAACATCTCAGAATCCTTCAGGCATTCGCTGAGCCAACCGATGTGGTGCCGGGCTATCGGATCGACGGACTGATTGGCCGAGGTGGCGTAGGCGTCGTCTACAAGGCGACTCAGATTCGGATGCGTCGCCCCGTCGCGATCAAGACAATCAATCAGTCACTTGGCACAAACGAAGTGGCTTCCAAGCGGTTTGAACGTGAAGCTCAAATCATTGGCCAACTGCGCCACCCCAACATCATTTCTGCTTTCGACTTCGGTCTTCACGGAGACCAACTGTTTTTGGTGATGGAATTTGTTGAAGGGATCGACGCCGAGAAGCACTTGCTGGAAGTAGAGACGATCCCCGAGTTGCTTGCCTGGGAAATGGCGCTTCAGATTTGCCATGCACTCGATTGCGCCAATCAATCCGACATCATCCATCGTGACATTAAGCCTGGCAACTTGATCCTGACGAGCGCACCTCCGGGATCGCGTGTGCCTGCCGAGGTCCCATTCGTCAAGATCGCCGATTTTGGATTAGCACGATTCAAGGACCAATCCACCAACGCAGCGATCACCATGGAACCGGCTGTCAGCGGCACACCATTTTACATGTCTCCTGAGCAGGTCTCGGCGCTGGAGATTGACCATCGCAGCGACATCTACTCATTAGGCATCACCCTTTGGCATCTGATTACCGGGTGCCCTCCGATCGTCGGCAACGGGCCATTGGAAGTAATTTCCAACAAAATGAAGCTTGAAGACAGTTGGTTCTCGGAAGCGTCCGATGGGATCACGCCACGCGGTTTGCTGCTACTAAAAGAAATGTGTCGTCATGATCGTGACGAAAGAATCAGCGACTATTCGAAACTGATCAAGGAAATTGAGTCTGTCATTTCCGTTTTAAGATCTGAAGCCAATTCCGAATCGGATGATTTTGAATTGGGCCCTTCAGATTTTACGGCTGCCGCTAAAATCACGTCCGTCGATGACCTAAATGACTTCAATGATTCCAGCATCAAACAGCCCCCGGCTAAAACACAGCACTTACGTTCCTCGCAAACAAGCGCCGACGGCCAAAAAAGTGACTTCAAACAGGAGCACAACCAAAAGGATTCACAAGACAACCAACCCACGTCGCAGCCCAGCCGTTTTCCGATCACTGCGACCTTGGCCGGAGTCGCGGCGCTGCTGATGCTGGGTTTGGCCACGTATTTTTTCAAGCAACCAACCTCAGACCCTAATGACGGCGGTAGCTCTGCTGCCGTCGCTGATGAAACCAGCGAACCTCGTAATCGACTGATATTTAGTGGCCGGCCCATTCCTCTCTTCCGAGGGAAGAGTCTTGAACCAACGCAGAAGTCTGTCGGCACATGGGAACCTGCCAAGGATCTTGAAGGTGGGCAGGTCATGGCGGGCGGAACCGGCTGGCGAAATTTCAAGTGCGTTGACTCCGACGGACAACCGCTTGACCTGTTTCGATTCACTTGCGGATTTCAACATCATCAGTCTGAAGAGATCCAATTCCGGTGGCTGGACCCTGAGCAGGAAACCATGTTCGTCGCGATCTTCACGCATGAACAATCTAGTCTGAGTTTGGCTGATGGTTCGGTCATTGCGTCTTTCGACTTCAAACACACAGACGCTAAGTATCACACGTTTCAAATCGAATCGCAGCCCGACCATTGGCGAATCATGGTTGGAGCAACATTGCTTGGCGAAATCCCAAAGCCTGAAACTTACCAAGGTTTGTCGACGATCCAACTAGCGGTCGCGGGAGAGGGACAAGCCTTCTTCGAAGCGATTGAATTTAGACTGGCTCGGGATCAATAAACTGCACGCCGGT
>CAZLYM010000113.1:0-12967 GCA_964563475.1 uncultured Pirellulaceae bacterium | reverse complement strand
GCCGCGCCCTCCCGGTGCCGCGCCGCTTTAAAAACAACGGTGAAATTGAAAAACTGGCGCTGTCCAACTAGAAGATTCCCAGTTGATCTCTGGCGTCGTCGGACATCATGTCTTGAGTCCATGGTGGATCCATGACGACTTTCACGTCGACGTTTTCGACTTGGTCTAAGTCACTGGCGTATTTCTGAGTTTCGGCGACCAGTTGCGGGCCGGCGGGGCACATGGGGCTGGTCATGGTCATTTCGATGTTGACGTTGTACTTGTCATCTTGGTCTTCGATCGGCACGACGTCGACAACGTAAATCAATCCAAGATCGACAATGTTGACGAACAGTTCGGGATCGATCACCTGCTTAATTGCTTCGCGGACTTGATCTTCTTGCAGAGGCATAGTTTAGTTTCCTGTTTCTTGATTTATTAATCTTCGTTGATTTTGACGAGGATATCATCGCCGTCAATCTTGACTTCATGGGTGGTGGTGTTTTGGTACGCCGGCATGCACAAGGCTTCACCCGTTTTCATGTTGAAACGGGCTCCATGGCGAGGGCATTCGATTTCACAACCGTGAACTGGTCCGTCGCTCAACGTGCCGCCGTCGTGAGTGCAGATATCGTCAATACAATAATAGTCTTCGCCGTCGCGAAAAAGTATCACAATTCGATCGTCCGCCTCGACAATGGTTGTCTGGCCTGGTTCCAAATCGCTGGTGACAGCCACCTTGGTGAATTCGCTCATGAGGGCTCGTGTTGAAGATTTGTGGTAAAAAGCATTGGTGTCGCTGTGGAAGACACTGCGAAAAGCATAAATTGAGGGAAACTGCGGCCTCTCAGGGTAGCCGGATTCGTTTTCTTGGGCCAGCCCCGCAGCGACTGGTTTCAGGGTCTTCGAGGCGTGGTGGGTTGGTATACTTCTAGGTGGCTCCTTGATAGCAGCTTAAGGCGGTATGGCGCTGAGTTTGGTAGTTGAGCCTGTTGGCTCCGCGATTTGAGATTTTCGATTTTGCTTTTCATTCTCGTTTTCAGGATAAACCCATGTGCTCGACGATCAAAAACAAGACGACCAATAGCAAGCTGGGTGGTCAATGGATGTTTTTCTGTTTGGTTGGGGTTCTGGCGTTAGCGGTTGGTTGTGTGCCTCCGGCTGAACCTCAGGCGAAGAAGGACAACCGAGGTATCTTCGGGAAGACGACACAGGACGTGGGCGAGTTCGATCCGGAGGGGGACGCGAAAGTCGATGACGGGAAGGTGAACCAGCAACATTTGGCGACGCCTGGGATCGGGGCGTTGGCAGGTTATGGGCCGGCGGTACAGAAGATATCTAAGCTGGGGATTGAAAAGGCGTTGGGTTTTTTCAACGCAACCCATGGCCGCTACCCAAAAGACCACGAAGAGTTCATGGAGAAGATTATCAAAGCGAACGATATTCAACTGCCCGTTTTGCCTGGGGGCCGACAGTATCAATACGACGTTGAGAACCATAAACTGGTAGTCGTTGCGGGTGAACCGGATTCGGAATAAGGCAAGTGGCAAGATAAAACTCACCAGCAGATCGAGGAAATCCGTCGAGGTTTCAATATCCTGAGCGGTAGGTTTCAACTTGTCTTCTGTCTAACCGGTCTGCCGCAAGGGTTGAAGCGGCATGAAGTGCAAGCAAAAGTGCAAGCACGAAAGCACGACCAAGGCAACCACGAAGTTTCGCGGGACGTCTTTGGGCTGCTAGTTTTTTGAACACGTGCTCCACCAAGTTCGCCGGGTCGTTCGTTGTACCGGTTTTAACCGGAATCTTTGCCGCTTTGTTCAGGTCCGATTCCGCCTAAAGGCGGTACTACAAACACAACATGCAATAAATCACAGCCCCTTCACGCTGCTAGTTGAGTGGTTGCGTTGTGCTAGCACGGTGTAGTGTTTCGTCGCTGCTGTCAAACTGGGATTTGAATCTGAGTTGCCGCCTGGGTTTCTGTTTAACCCGTTAGGGTGGTGAAGGCGATGAATGGTATTGCCGGAGACACTAAATCTTTGCTATCCAACATGCTGCTGAGTTGTTTTCTGGCGTCGCTTGCGCGGATTTCTGCGTGAGCTGTTGCCAAATTGCTTGGCTATGTTGGACATGAACGGACTATCGAATTCTCGACCAGTGCTGTGATACGACGTGGGTTCGGACTGAGCCCTTGGGCTCGGTTTTTGAGAATGTCAGGTGCGATTGTCGTCCAACGCTCCATCCCAGAACCTTTTTGTTACACGCGGCAGGATGCCGTATCAGGAATGAATCATGGCGGATTCGAAAACACAAGATCAAGATAGTGACGAGCGCAGCCCGCGGTTCACCCGAGCGTTGATGGGGCGGATTCTGGCCGTTGGATTCTTTGTAGTGCTGGGGACGTTTGCGGTCGCATCGTCCATGAAGCATTTTGGCAAAGCAGAAGATCAAGTTGCATCGGCCGACGGGGTTGCTGAGACGACAAAATCAGAAGTTGCGGCGACCAAGCCACCTGCTCTGCCCGTGGTGAAAAGCAACCTCAACAAGGTT
This sequence comes from uncultured Pirellulaceae bacterium, assembly GCA_964563475.1. Taxonomy (GTDB): domain Bacteria; phylum Planctomycetota; class Planctomycetia; order Pirellulales; family Pirellulaceae; genus Mariniblastus. The sequence goes on along the minus strand of CAZLYM010000113.1, from coordinate 10,441 downwards.
GCCACTCCCAAGAGCAATCATGGTTTTGCAATCCGCCCACCTGCGAAAAATTTAACTACGAGCGTTCCAAAAGTTCCGGCCGTCAATACATCTTTTGGTGCTAAGCCGTACAAGAAGCCTCAAGCGTCGGGGTCGTCCAACAAGCCTTTGCGATCGACTGTGAACAGCCGTCTTTCGGAGATTAAGCCAGTTCGTCCGGCGGTCAAACCAGTTCGTCCAACGATCATGCCGGTCGCGGCGGCCAAGCCAATGACTCGACCCCAAGCACCTTCGATTCAGAGTGGCTTTGACGCGTTCAAGACCAAGGTTGCTCAAACGACGAATGATCTGGCGGGTAAAGCCAGTCAGACGGTTCGTGATACCGCCAATAAAACCAGTGAGTCGATCAGCCGCGGGCTCAATGGATCGACGGCTAGAACTTCGAGTAGTGGTCCTGCGAAGCCGATTGCTCAACCGTCAACTCAGCCGTCGTCATTCGGTCGAGGCAGTTTTGGAGCAAGCCAAGCAGACAAGAAGCCGGTCGCGTCCTTTGACACATCGAGAAACCTGAAACCTGTCACGCGCCAGAGTGAATCTCGCGAGGGCTCTTCCGCTCGCAGTTCGGCCACTCGGAGTTCTTCAACAAGCGGTTCTTCCAATCGCAGTTCTTCCAGTCGCAGTTTTTCCTCGGGCGGTTCTTCGTCTGGTGGTTCGTCTTTCGACCGTTCAAGCCGACCGTCAACCACCCCTTCGCGTCCGGTTGTTTCCTCGCCATCGCGTCCGGCTTCGTCCACCAGCAGGCCTCGATCGTTCGATCGCAATGTTCGTTCGACTCCAACTTCCGGATTGTCTTCAAGCTCGGCTTCTGTTGCGGTAGCGACTCGAACCAGTGACGCTCCGGGTGACCGGACGCTGGAAGGTGTTCAGTCCCCTGCCCTGACGATTGAAAAGATTTCTCCGCGTGAGATTCAAGTTAACCGTGAAGCTGAATTTGCGATCGTGGTCCGTAACGTCGGTCGCGTGATGGCTCAAGACGTTCGTGTGTTTGATGAGATTCCGGCTGGAACCGAATTTCTGACGGCGGCCCCGAAACCCAACCGATCTGGCAACCGACTTGATTGGGAAATCGGCGAGCTTCGACCCGGTCAGGAGAAACGAATCACCGTCCAGATGAAACCGACTCGTCCTGGCGAAATCGGCAGCGTTGCTCACGTGACCTTTGCGACTCAGGCGACGATGCGAACACGAGTCACCAAACCGGTTCTGGAGATTCGCCATTCAGCTCGACCACAAGCGTTGATTGGCGACCCGGTTGTGTTTGATGTGATTGTTGAAAACAAAGGCGATGGTCCGGCGACCAACGTGATCGTTCAGGAAGATGTGCCTGAGCAGTTGGAGTACGCCGACGGCTATCGCGAACTTGAATATGAGATCGGCACCTTAATGCCTGGCCAGTCCAAGCGAGTACAGCTAGGACTGAAAGCGGCTCAGATTGGTCGATTGCGAAATGTGATGTTTGCCTCGGCCAGCGGTGGTTTGCGAGCCAAGCATGAAATCGACATGGAAGTCGTCGCACCGAAGCTGGTCACGTCGGCCGAAGGAGCGACTCGACGTTTCTTGAAGCGGAACGTGGAGCATCAATTCAGTGTCGAAAACAGCGGAACCGCCAAGGCGACCAATGTTGAACTGGTCGCTCGATTGCCTAGCGGTTTGCGTTTTGTGACGGCTAACAATCAAGGACGCTACGATCGGAATTCTCATTCCGTCTATTGGAGCCTAGCAGAGCTTCAGCCAAGCATCAAAGCGGCCGTGTCGTTAGAGACCACGCCCGTGGATGTTGGCAAGCAAGATATCAAATTTGAGGCAATCGCCGATTTGAATCAGAAATCCAATTCGACTCAGCCATTGGCAGTCGAGCACTTAGTGGACGTGTTCTTTGACATCGATGACGTGGTCGATCCGATTGAGATTGGTAGCGATACCAGTTATCGCATTCGAGTCGTCAATCAAGGCACCAAGATCGCCACGAACGTGAAACTGGCGGTCGATTTCCCGAACGGTCTGCAGCCAACGGGCGTGGAGGGAAATCTCCGGAACGATATCCGAGGCCAGCAGGTCTTGTTTGCTCCGATTAGCACCTTGAGCCCCGGCGATGAGATTAGCGTGGTTGTCCGTGGCAAGGGAACTGGAGCGGGAGACCACCGCGTGTCCGTCCACTTGGAAACGGATGGCCGTCAAGCTGAGGTTACTAAGGAAGAAACCACTCGCGTTTACGCCGATCGCTAGATCGCAATTTGGCCGATACTTAGGTGCGCTCTCACTACAATCGGCGCGGCTGGTTCTGAGTTGGCGTCGGTGTGCGTGGCCCGGGCGTCTTGGGAGTTGGTGGTTGGTAGTACTGACTTGCCTGAAATCCAAACGGGACATTCATCTCCCATTGAGCGGCCGTTGCCCACGGTGTTCCGGCGTGTTGTTCGATGATCTTTTTGCAGCGATTCTTGACCGCTGCAACCATGGAGTACACTCGTTCGTCCTTCAAGAGTTCATTGGATTCGCTGATGATCCAAAAATTGTTGGTTCGGCTTTGGTCATGCATGTCAAATGAAGGTTGACGGCTATCCAGCATTTCCAGAAGCGCCATCCAGCTATACAGGCGTGCGAGCGATCCTTCGACATTCGCCATTGCCAGCATGTAGTTCGCTCGCCAACGCTTGGATGCTTCGTAATCGAGTTGGGACTCGACGCTCTTCAAATCGTCATAAACGTTACTGAGGCGTTTTGCATAATCCTCAGCCTCACGTTGAGCGGCGGCAATCTGTCGGTTGAATCTGTCTTTGCCGAAAAATCGCTTGGTTCGTAGGATCAACTCGCCCGATGTGGAGCGTTTGGCGGCGTCGATGGTTGCGCGACGAATCGGCTGTTGGTCAACCAAGTCGAAAAAATCCTTCGCTGGCAAGTAATCGGGGCCGTAGTCCTTCATGACGTCGGGCGAATAAAATTTCGTCAAATGCGATGCGAAATTCGCCACGCTTCCCCAGCCTTGGGGCGAGCCCTCTCGATTGGGATGAACGGCAAAAAAGATGCCGCCCGTTTCGCGACTAAGCATGGTCAATGCGTAAGGGCCAAACCCCGAATCGACGGGGGGAGGGAAAAGCGCGCGACGTGCGGCGTAGGTGTCTTCCAGTGGTCCCAAGCGGCAGCTAGAAGCAACACGCTCATACACAAGTGACTCAGGCCCTTGGGTGACGACGGCGGGGACCGTTGGCGCGTTAGGGATGTCAGGGTCGGTCCACTTTACGATCGATTCCTGTTCGCCAAACGGAGCGGGAACGCCGATCACATACACCGGCATTTTAGCTCGTTGGCACGCCTCAATGGTTTCTTCAACTTGATCGATGTCGTCGCCTGCTTCGTCTGTGATCACAACAATCACGACGTTGCATTTTCGAATTCCCTTGTCCCGGTCCAAACGACTTAGGCCGCGATATTTAGAGACGACCTTCTGAACGCCCCTCATGACATTTTCGATGCCGCTGTCGTCCCGCACAATTCGCCTAATCGAGCGTTCAACCGGTTCGAATGTCGATACGGGCGTGGTCAATGCCTGCTCATAGTCTTGGCCAAACACAGCGACTTGGGTCAACAGAGCTTTTTTACTATGGTCGGCGAATGCAACTTTGTTTTCGAGACTCAGGCCGCCCATCCCGGAATAGACTTTCGTAAGTTGTTCAAGAATTTGTGCCCGTTGGGTGATCAGGCTGGGGGAGCGATCGAATAGCCAGACGACGAGCGTACGGTTGCCCTTCAGCGATGCCGCAATGTCTTTTCCGATCGTCTCGATGACACCGTTAACGCTACTGACTGAACGAATTGCGTTTTCTTTTTTCTTGCCAACTGGGTTGGAGTCGCGCGGTTGTGGGGTCGACGGTTCAGTAGGAGGCTCCATCGATTCGATGTTCGATAATTCCTCCTTTGGCTTCACATCTTTGGGATCGACCATTCGAGAATCGAGCACAACGAGGGTGCTGGGATCCAATGGTTCAGCAACTGGGGGCTCAGTGGATTCTTCAGGCAACTGGTCGATCGGCGTAGACGCGTCAAGATCGAAGACAACATCAACGCTGTCGGGAATGAACGGTTCGCTCTCGGCCATCTCGGCGAAAACATCAAGGCTGTTGCTGCCGACTCCAGTCGGAATGCTAATGATCGCCAGTATTGCCAAGACGGCAACATGCAGAATCAAGCTGACAAACCATTGCCAAGTCGTCCTAGTTGACCCACCATGAGACTCTGTGGGTGACCCACCATGAGACTCTGCGTCGGCCGGAGCGATTGATGATAGTTTGCGTTTTGCCATAAAGTTATTTTTCGCTGCGGCGAAGGACTTGTGGAGCAATAGGTTACATCATCAGTATGCTTTATCGCCAATATTAAGCGAGCGATTTGAAGCTAAACTCGGTAATATTTATTGTTGGCAAATCCTTACGATGACTTCTCTAGCTGTCGAAGCTTTTTAGGCAGTGGGAAGCTGACGTTTTCTTCACGGATCACGACGGGTTCAACCGTGGCGTTATAATTCTTGACCAACCATTCGATGCATTCGTTGACCACGACTTCAGGAGCACTCGCTCCGGCTGTGACAAGCACGGTGTTGACGTCCTGCATCCACTCTGATTTTATGTCCGCCACTCCGTCAATCAAATGTGAGTGAGTGCCGAATTCTTCGGCCAGTTCTCGCAGGCGCTGACTGTTGGAACTGTTTTGGCTGCCCAGTACCAAGCACAGGTCTGCGTCTCCTGCAATTTTGCGAACGGCTTCCTGCCGGTTTTGAGTCGCGTAGCAAATGTCTTCCTTGGGTGGATTGACTAGATTTTTGTACCGTTTGCGCAGCCGAGCAATAATGCGGTTGGCGTCGTCAACCGAAAGTGTGGTCTGAGTCAGGTAGGCGACCTTGGGCGCGTCGTCGGGCACTTCTAGGCGATCGACGTCCTCTTCTGATTCGACTAGGACCATTGCTTCGGGGGCTTCGCCCATGGTGCCGATCACTTCATCATGGCCATCGTGTCCGATCAGGAAAATCGTATAGCCTTCGCGAGCGTACTTGATGGCTTCTAGGTGGACTTTGGTGACCAGTGGGCAAGTCGCATCGATGGCGTTGAGGTTTCGTTGTTGAGCAGCTTGGCGGGTCTCGGGCGAAACGCCGTGGGCCGAAAACAGCAGCACGGAACCTTCGGGTACTTCTGAAAGTTCGTCAACAAAAACCGCGCCCTTGGATTTAAAGGAATCGACCACGTATTGGTTATGGACAATTTCGTGGTACACGTAGACGGGGGCTCCGAACGTTCGAAGCGTCAAGTCTAGGCTCTCGATCGCCATGTTCACCCCGGCGCAAAATCCTCGTGGGCTGGCTAATAAGATTTTCATGGCGTCGGTTGGTGAGTGAGTGCGATTCGAAAAACGAAAAAAATGAAAGCTAACAGTTCGGATATTTTAAACAACCGATCCACAAACAGCGAGGTAACGGGGTTGCGTCTGCCGAGAAGGTGAAAGCAGGCGATGAAAGCGATGTTGTGCCTTGCCGTGAGGACTTCAATTTACTCGGACTGTCGAAACTGATAGGCTGATTAGTTCGAGGGATTGGAACGAAAGTTGGGAAACATTATGTCTGTGCCGGATAATTCTGACAAAAAAAATTCTGGGATATCCAGCGAGGATCTGAAGGCAGGTCGGCGAAACTGCCGATCGGCGGTCAAGAAATTCTACCAAGACAGTTTGTGGGTGATGGGGAATATACCGGCCGACGAAAAAACCGGCTGTATTTGTGTTTTGCATCATTTGATGCGAGTCCTAGACCTGTTGGACCTGAGTAGCAGCGATGGGCAGACCTTGGACGTCTGGCAGGAGACGCATGACGATCTGGAGCAGGCATTGCAAGGCAACAGTTCGACGCTGGAGCTGGCTGCGTTGGCGGAGACGGTGGATCGTTTTTCCATCCCCGCCCAGTTTTTGTTTGATCCACTGACGGCGGCCGATACTTGGATTCGCAACCGGCGTCATGAAACGTTTGCTCAATTGGAGCAATTCGCAAGTCAGATCGCTGGTTCAGCGCTGGCGGCTTTAGTGACGGTTGCCGGAGTGAAGTCCGGTTCCGACTATCATGCCACTGCCAGCGAAGCGGGTAAGGCGATGATGATGACTCGTTTGTTGGCGAACTGCGTGGAAGATGCCAATCGTGGTCGCTTGTTCTTGGCGGAAGAAGACTTGGAAGAGTGTGAGGTCGATGTGCATCGCTTGCAGCTTCGACGGGCCAGCAAACCGGTTACTTGGTTGGTCCGACTGTATGCTTCTCGGATCGAGAAAATGTTTGACGCGGGAGGCGGATTGATTCACGATCTGGAATTCGATGCAGCCAGAAGTTTTAAATCGTTGATGGCGATGCATTGGAAAATGCTCAATCAGTTGCGAGTCGATCCGGAGTTGATTGTGCGCAATGACCCGGTGTTGGAAAAATCGGATTTGCTCAGGTTGCGGGCGCGGCATCTGTTGGGGCTGGAAGGGAACGCATCGATTCTGCCAGAAGCCGTTGGTTCCGATGGCCATTGACCCTGCATCACGATGGGGCTCGCGACGTAAGCGTGATATTCACATGCGTCAGCGGGAGGGTAAGTTTTTCTTGAGCGGTCGTACGCTTTCTTTTTGTCTGGTCTTCGCTTTTCTGGCTTTTGGCTTGGTGGCTCTGTACATCGGACCGAGTGCTGAGCCGGTGCGAATGAATCAGCTGCAAGTGATCGGTACGCATAACTCGTATCACATCGCGCCTGCCGAATCGATGTTGGGCGTGATTGGGACGATGAACAAGCGATGGCGTGATGCGTTTGACTACACGCATCGACCGCTGACGGAGCAGTTTGAGGAATTGGGGGTGCGGCAAATCGAGCTTGATGTGTTTGCAGATCCGGAAGGCGGGCTGTATTCGAAACCGGGTCTGTTCGGGCTTTCGGGTGCCAACGTGGATCCGGATGAGGTCATGAAAAAGCCGGGGATGAAGGTGCTGCATGTGCAGGATCTTGATTTTCGCACGACCGCGCTGACCTTGAAGCAGGCGCTGACAGAAGTGCGGGACTGGTCGAAGAGTAACCCGCGACATGTGCCGGTGATGATCTTGATCGAGCTGAAGGATTCTCAGCCGAATCGCCTCCTGACGAAGCCGGTGGCATTTGATCGGGTGCTACTTGAAGCGGTTGATGCTGAGATCATGGCCGTATTCCAACCGCACCAGATCGTATTGCCTGATGATGTTCGAGCGGGCGAGAAGACGTTGCGAGAGGCGGTGTTGTCGAAGGGTTGGCCGACTTTGGACTCGGTCCGAGGGAAGGTGATGTTTGCCTTGGACAATGGTGGGGCGATTCGCGATCGATATATCGACGAGAACCCGTCACTGGAGGGGCGGGTGATGTTTGCGAGTGTCGGCGAACAGGATCCCGGAGCAGCGTTCTTTAAAGTGAATGATCCGGTGGGACGCTTTGCGAAGATTCAGCGTTTGGTTGAGGCTGGCTTTATCGTACGGACTCGCGCGGATGCCGGGTCGGCCGAGGCGAGAAGGAACGATACGAGCCGACGTGAAAAGGCGTTTGCCAGCGGTGCGCAGTTTGTGAGTACGGATTACCCTGAGGCGGACGTGCGGATGTCCGACTATTGTGTGCAGTTCGAAAAACGTGCAGTCGTGCGAGCCAATCCTGTCAGTGGAATCGGCGTCAAAGTCTCTGAGTAGTTGCCGTTTCTTCGCTGCCTGTGCCTAGCACTAATCGTCGCCCAAGCCGACGATCTCTAGCAGTTTCAGAGCGTTGGTGGTTTCCGCGATGCCCTGCTTCATGCGGTAGTCGAACGTCATTTCTTTCTTGCCGTCGACATCCGAAAACTGTTCGCTGAAATGAACCGTTTGGCAGGCCGCTTTTAATTCGGGGGTCGTCGCAAGGTCTAGGTCGTGCGTTGAAATGGCTCCGATGGCATCGCGATCGATCAGTTTTCGGACGACTCGGCTGACAGCGATTTGGCGTTCGCGAGAGTTGGTGCCTTGCAGGATTTCGTCCAACAGAAAGAGCATCGTGCGGTTTGTGTCCGATTGAAAATCTTTGCCTCGATCGACGATTTGTTTCAATCGTTTCAGTTCCGCCATAAAAAACGAGACTCCCTCGGCAAGCGAATCCGCGATCCGCATACTGGTTTCGATGTGGACGGGCGATAGCGACAGGTCATTGGCACAGACGACACTGCCCATTTGCGCCAGTGCAATGTTGGCACCGATGCTGCGAAGGAGGGTGCTTTTGCCTGACATATTGGAGCCAGTGACCAGCAGGACCGAGCCCGGCGGGCCGACCTGCACATCGTTGGGGACTCGGGTTTCGTCCAGCAATGGATGCCCAACTTGGGTCCCACTGACAATCGGTTTTCCTGACGCTTTCTCAACGACCGTTGGGAATGGCCACTCGGGTTGATCGGCCGCCAGTTTTGCTAACGCACACAGAGTTTCCCACTCAGCTAGGTCGTCGAACCACGCACGTGCGAATTCTCCTGATTCGGATTTCCAGTTCTCCATTCGTTCGAGAATATGGACGTCCCAGAAAAACAGGAACTCCAGCACGATATATGGGAAAAACAATGCCGCGCTACGCCGGATGTTGGACAACGCGGTCCAGCGACCCAGCGAATGCAAGTTCCGATGGGCGCCCGTCTTTTTATCCTTCAGTTTTGTTTGTAGGGACTGTAGCTTTTCGGATTTGGCCGGGTAGTTGGTGATGCGATCAAACAGCGTCAAGTAAAGGTTGGCTTCATCGGCTCTTGTCGAAACCTTGTTGAATGACTCGTGGATGGAGCCCGCAAAGAGGATCGATAGCAGAAAATTGATACCGCAGGAAATGCCTAGGATGGGCAGCGCGAGCCCAAAGCCGGCGAAAATTCCAATCAATGCCACAATCGAAACCAATGAGGTGGCTCGTGCGACCCACAGTAGCCAGCCGCGTTGTGCGAACCAGTCGCCACTTTCGCACCACTGAACGAAATCGCGCGGGCCGGATCCGCCCGAGACCAACTGTTGGCAGCTCAGCCAAAATTTCTCACGCCAGTCGATCGCCGGTTTCAGTTCGGCGACGGCTTCTTGCCGCCGTTTGATTTCAGTGACCGATGCGCCGTTGATGATCCAGTCGCGAAGCGTTTCAATGCCCCGGGGCGTTCGGACGATGCTTAGTAACCTGTAGACGGACGTACTGTCGAGCAAATTCAAGTCCGTTGAGACGGCAATAAATTCCGGTGGGACATCGACCGGTGGAGCATCGATCTGATTCCATTGTCGTCGGCATCGCGCGAGTGACTCGCGGTAGTAGTTGGCCATCGAGGTGGCTCGGCGGGATTTGGTTTGCATGCCTTCGTGAAAAAAAGCAATGGTCAGGAAGCCTAGAAAGAAGATGGCAGCCAAGCCAACCCATGGCCATTGGACTCCCGCCACTCCGGCGATCGCCATCCCGAGAGGGACCAGTGAAATTAAAAACGTCAGGCCACGCAGGACTGCGACGCGGTTCCAACGCTGGACGCATTGATCGACAATCGCTTGCTGCGAGGCAAGCCTTGCTTCATAGCGGTCGATGGTTTGATCGAACGTCTGGGGTGTCTCTGGAGGGTTTGCAGAGTCCGATGAGACAGGTTGCGAATCGGTAGAAGTATCAGCTGACTGATTCATGCGTGTGGGAACGTGGAGTCACGAGGAATAAAATGAGTGTGAACCAACAGCCGGTGAGGCTTTGTGTTTGAGCAGTTTGTTGTTTGATGCACGGTCGAAAACCAAAGGCCGTACACGCGGTGGGCGTTGTCCGAACAAAGAGCCTATCCCAAATCCTCGGCTCACAATCTTAACCCGACGCGTGAGCGAGGGAATTTGCGGGATCGTCCCTCGCTCACGCTTCGGGTTATGATGTTATGGGATAGGCTCTAAGCCTAAATCGTTGACCGTTGAGTCACAACCCAACTGCCAAAGAACCGTGGGCTATCGCCCTGCGGCTCATGTTATCAACCGATCGATTGGCGGTCGCAGGCTGGTCGCACCACAGATGCCGCATCAATATCCCGACAGTTCCATGGTGCTATGCACGCGGTCGATAGCGATCATGAAGGCGGCAGTGCGAAGACTGACATTGTGCTGGCTTGCCGTTTGCCAGACGGCCTCAAAACCGGCAGACAGCACGGCGTCCAGTTCCTGTCGAATGCGACTCAAATTCCAGCGATAATACTGTCGATTCTGTACCCATTCAAAATAGCTGACGGTAACGCCACCCGCATTTGCTAGGATGTCGGGCAGAACTGCGACGCCTCGTTGGTGCAGCGTGTCATCGGCATCGGCGTCGATTGGGCCGTTGGCTCCCTCGACGATGTATTTTGCCTTGATGGAGTCCACGTTCTGATTGGTGATAAC
>CAZLYM010000112.1:3790-12987 GCA_964563475.1 uncultured Pirellulaceae bacterium | reverse complement strand
ACACAAAGTCACGATCTCCACCTACATCGACAGAGAAGACGATCCCCCTACCAGCGAATTCGGTGGCAAGGGAAGAGAAGAAACAATGCCTCCCAAGTACCTCGACCGAAAAAAGACAGAGCTGTCGGCAACCATTGAGAGCGGAAGCAATACAGTCGATTTCGACTTGACATCCGAAGCATCCGAATAGATTCACCGAGTGACCAACCCCAGCATCTGAGTACGGATGCGACTCGTAGAGTCCCGGCTGTTTTACTCAGCGCTTTGAACATTGAACGCCGTTGCGTTCCGCACACCATTAGGGGATCAGCAGGATTAGCTCGCCTGCATCGCAATCCCCCTCCACTGCCCTGCCCTTGTCGTAAATCAGTTTCGTTTTGAGCGAGTGCCGGCAACGAACGGATTTGAGATCGGCATCCGGCCTAGCGCTGAGTGCTGTTCTCAATCGCACGGCGAGTTCCATCAATCGCTCGATCGAGCAGATCTTTTGAATTGATTCGAAAGTTCACGTCTGGCCACCCGTTGGCGGTTTGCGTCTGAGGTTGCGTCTGTGGCTGTGGCGGCGGCTGAGGAGCGGTCGGTTGTGCATAGGTTCCTCCGCCAGCTTGCGGCTGAGCTTGATAAGGTTGCTGGCCACCAGAATATTGAACAGGCTGGCGGTAACCTTGGTTTGTCTGATAGCCGCTGTTTCCTTGATATCCGTTTTGAGGATATCCAGTGTTGGCAGCCGGTGGCTGGGGATTGCGTTGAACCTGCCATTGCCCCTGATAGGTCGGTACCTGATTGGGGTTCTGCGTATAGCTACCCGAGGAGTACTGACCGCTGGTAGGTAATCCAGAATTGGTTGCCGGTGGTTGATATCCGGATGGGGGCTGATATCCAGACGGTTGCTGCGACGGCTGCTGCCATGAAGGTACTGTGACAGTTCCATTGTTTCCTGTGGCTACGGGCCACACCGATCCCCCGGCTGACGGTGGGTTGTTTTGCGAGCCAAAAATAGGCTCGACATTTGGCAGGTTGCCGTTGGGATCAACAATTCGGTTGTTAAAATCAGCGATGTAAGGATCGATGTATTTGTGGATTTCAGTCGGCACCACAGCAGAAACTTGATTGATGCCTCGCACAATGTAGCCTCCCGATCGAGACGCGTAGATTGCGTTTCGAGCCGTATTGCCCAGCAAAGTGACAGCAAACATCGTGACGACCATGCAAAGCAGACCACCTGTAAGTGCGCCCAAGATCGCCCCCGCCTGGCGGTCGAAGCCATTGAGTTCGAGTTCTCGGATCCGTCCTTTGACCATCGCAAAAACGGACCAAACAACCAGCGATGTTCCTAGGAATAGAATCAGCATGGCGGCAAACTGGTTCCAAGGTGCCTCGGCCGTGATAAACCTTGCCACTTGCCCGCGAAAGGCCATGGAAACAAAGTAGCTGAGAAAAATGGCTGCGACGGAAGCAACTTGCCACGCAAGCCCCTTCCATAGTCCGAACAGGATCGCACCAACAAACAAAACTAACATCACCAAGTCGTAAAGCGACATGGGTCTCCTCCATGAAGTGTTTTAAAATCGCCTGAGGATTAGACTGAAATCCTTGAATTGGCTCAATAGAAATCCTCCCCCGTTTGGCTGACACGAAGCTTACGTCAGAAATTGCCCAATGGTTTTTGCTAGCGGTCCCCTGCTCTGCCGGATCGGGATTGAATCAACACGGAGCTGCAAGGTCTAATTGGCACATTGAATGAGGGTCTGCATTTGCCTGCCGTCATTCTTGCGGACTCGCGAAAACGGATTTTCGTCAATTTGAATCATGGCTGATTTCAAAACTCACATCACGGCCAGTACGTCGCTCGGTTTTATTTACTCAACCGCCGCGTACTATACGTACGGCCTACCGCTTGAGCACTGCATGATTGCCTGTGGGCTATGCAGCGCATCGGGGATGCTTCCCGATCTAGACAGCAGCAGTGGAATTCCTCAGCGAGAGATGCTGGCGTTCTTGTCGGTGTTTGTCCCCATGCTGATGCTGCCGCGTTTTCAGACGATGGACTTGTTACCCGAACACATGGTGCTGGCTACGGGAATTTTATATCTACTGATTCGGTTTGGTGTCGGTGGACTGTTCAGACGCTATGCGAAGCACCGAGGCATGTGGCACAGTATTCCGGCGGCCTTGATCGCGGGAATGATTGCCTTCCTAGTCAGTTTTTCAGGATCGACTGAGGTTCGCCTTTTCAAATCGTGGGCAGTCGTGATGGGCTTTCTTTCTCACTTGGTACTAGACGAGATCTATTCGGTTGACTGGCAAGGGAAAACGATCCGAATCAAACGTAGCTTTGGTACGGCGTTAAAACTGTACGGCAATAGCCCGATTCTAAACATGTTGATCTACACCAAAGTCATTGTGCTGGCGACGATGATCGCGAGTGATGACTATCTGATGGATTGTTACTGTGGCACGGGAGAAGAAGTCACCAAGAGCGGGTTTGATTGGGTGCTGCATTTCTTCAACAGCCCTGCCGATGGCCTCGACCATACGGCAGCAGGCGACGCTCCCGACATGTTTCGTTAAAGAACTGTCCGGAAACTACTTCGGACTGGCTTTCGGACTAGGGCTCGACAACTAGTGGCTTCGGACGACCAAAATCCCGAAGTTATTCCCGCACGTTTCCTAAACGTACTCGCTTTGGTCGAAACTAAAACCGGAACTAAAACCTTTTGCGACTGTCTAGCAAAATGGTCACCGGCCCATCGTTGATTAACTCCACCGCCATGTCCGCCTGAAAGATGCCTGTTTCGGTCTTCACACCCGCCGCGCGTGTCTGTTGCACGAACTGTTGATAGAGTTCGTTCGCGATGCTCGGTTCGGCCGCGTCAACAAAACTCGGACGTTTGCCTTTCTGAACGTTACCCAACAAAGTGAACTGACTGACGACCAGTAAGTCACCACCGACATCAACTACAGACCGATTCATTTTGCCGTCGTCGTCTTCAAAAATCCGCAAGCCGAGCGTTTTATTGACTAGATACGACAGATCTTTCGCATCGTCGTCTTTTTCAACGCCCAACAGCACAAGTAGTCCTTGCGCGATTTCGCCGACCACTTTCTGATCGACCGTCACTGAGGCCCGGGTTACTCGCTGAATTACGGTTCGCATAAGATTGGTCTCGCGTCACAACTTCGGGGGAGTCCCCTGCCCTGCTCCGCTCTGCCTTGCGTGAACAAATGCTACGCCATGGCATTGGATCGTCTTTACATCAAGCACTATCGAAGCGCATCTTGCGGTCCGGGGCGAAGCCTAGAAAGGTATTGCTGAGTCAAATCGGTCGCTTCAAGGTTTTCGCTGCGAAAGACAAATTGATCGTCTGAAATAGAGCCCATGGCTCGAGGATTCTGAAACTCGATCACCACGACAGGGTCAGCCATGGTTCGCTTGTTGATCACTCGGAACTGGTAAAACGTCAGACGTGACGGGAACAACTCCCACTCTGAGTTCCGGTCCAGTGATAACTCGACGGCGTGCGGAAGGTTGGGCGGAAGCTGAGACCATGACAGATCAGCTTGTTGGTTCCCAGAATCTGAGTTAAGTTCCACCAGACTTTGGACTCGACTCGGTTGCCACGTGCCTCGCAACAACCGACTCCGCCCTGCCGTCGTCTCTTCGGCAATAATGGCAAAACGAAAATCGTCGGCCAGATGCTGCAGCAGTCCTGCCATGCCACTGGCCATCAGTTCTCCGGGAGCTAACGGAATATCTGGCCGCTGAATCGATGGCATTTCTTTGCGGTCTGATTTTGAATTTTTGATCTTCTGAAGATCGTAGAACTCTAGGGTTTGCTCGCCTTCGACCAGATCTTCGTGCAAACGGTAGACGAATCGACCGTCGCAAAGATTGGTAACTTTCTGCTGAGGCGGTATTGCTTGGGAAGTTTGTTTCTCTTGGTCTGCCGAAGGAAGGTGAAACGCTAACGTCGTCCGAGCCTTGCCAGCACCCTGCCCCGCCTGAATGTACACTCCCGACCCAGCCACATACTGACCAAAGAAAGCCGCTTGCACCGAGACACTCGATTCAAACGCGGGACCGTCGTCGATCATGTGCCGGGCTCGCCTGAGCATTAGCTCAGCTCGGTCAGTGGTCTGTCCGTCGAACCGAAAATCACTAACCGGTCGCGGGCGGCCAAGATTCCGTTGAGCCAGACGAGGCTCGGCTCCCGCCCCGGTGGTTGCTCGGTGCTGGCCGACCAGTATTGGGGGCGGTTCCAAGGACGAATCTGATAGCGTTTCGAATTTCGACTCAGGCGCATCGGTCGCGCGAACAAATGAACCAGCCGAATGCCAGCCAACCATCATGGCGCCTGCCGCTAGCAGGCCAAATGCTATCGTTAATTCCTGCTTCATAAACCGATTATGCGGATTCTTCCAAAGAAATGCATTGTAGGACGCCGATTGAGGATCAAAGCGGGAAACCTGCCGGTGCTTGGGTGTCGTTTTGACCTGAAAGCATCTTAGAAGCGACGCGAAGGTCGCGTCCATGGCAGTTTTTTCGAAAGAGCCGCTCTGAAAAGGGTGGCTTGAACGTGCTGAAACCAAAACACGAAGACTGCGTCGCATGACGCAACAAACTAGAAACGCTCGTTCGCGGCCACCACGAAAGTGCCCGAGACGCGAGTAATCTCAGGGGGAAGACTGATGTTTGCAAGATTTGTCACGGGTCTGACGTTGCTGGCAGTTGCCGCTTCGACGAGCACGGCCACCGGCCAGATTGCCTTGGCTCGGACGGGGATTCCCCACAGCCACAACCTACCACCGGCTCAGCAGCTACTTGAGCCTGGACCGGGCGTTGGTGGACCAGGACCAGGCGTTCTGAATGCGTCTGCTTTACCCGGCGGTCCCGCTGGTGGACCTGGTTACGGCCCATTTGGAGCAGTTGTCCAGCAAGCCGTTCAGGTGCTGTTCGACAAGCCTGAACTGATGAACGTGAGCTGGGACATATCGGGCATCGGTCGTTACGATTCCGTTCCACTGACGGTTCCTGGCCGACAGAACTTTGCTCAAGGCGGCATCTTCCGCTTGAAGATCACCAACATCGACGGTCGCCCTGGGATGGAGTTGTATCCAACGCTTGAGATCGGTACTGCGACGCCTCGCACCGCCGCTTATCTTGCTCACAGCGCGATTCCAATTCAATTCACTCAAGAAGACTTTGATCAAGTCGCCGCAGCGAACTTTGTCACCAAAGTAATCTACGTTCCCGATCCCAAGTTTCAAGAACTGGCTTTGGCCGGCGTTGACACTCTGGTCAGCACTCGGCTTGATCCGGGCGTCGACCCGATCACTGAAGCGGATCGTCGAGGCTCAATCCTTGCGATCGTGCGAATGGGTAACAAAGATCTGGAAGTTCCCGGTCAAGATCCATCCATCGCTGCCGGAGCGTTGCCATTGGGTGGCGGACGTGGCGGCCCGGGTGGCGGAACCGCCGATTATGTCTCGGGTGTGAACGGGCCACACTACGGTCTGCCTTCTACCGGAACGAACATTGGTTTGCCTGGTCCTCCTCATATTCCACTGGGCGGCCCGGCTGGACTTAAGAAACACACGATTCATAACCATACCGCGTTCCAGATTCCTCAGCCGACTCGTAAAGTCAATGTTCACGTCAAGCAGAAGCCGGGACTTAGCTACCCGCGTCCGGTTGATCGTGTCTTGATCAAAGAGAACACGATTCGCCCGCCGCACCAGAACCTGCAACCACCGGCTAACGCAGTTTATGGACAGCTTCCAGAAAACTGTGCTCCAACGGTCGTGCCGTTCGCTGGCAGGTTGCGTCGATAGTCGGCAGTGACTGCAAACGAAGCCGCGACAGCGTTTTGCTCTCGCGGCTCTTTTTTGATTTTCACTTCGCTGTCGTTAACGGTTAGGCAAAATTTTCTTTTCAAGAGATCACAGTGGCATTTTCGGTAACAACTTGGCGGAACATTTTGGTCATGCAGACCTTGTGTACTTTGCTGCTTTCATTCATGAGTGCCTCGAGTGTCGGCCAAGTACGCCACAACCGTGTTCGTAGCGACATGGCCCCCGGACTGGCGGCCGAGCGATACCGGAAAGCGGATCCTGATCTGGCAACGGTCATTCAGCCAGTGCGAATCATTACGCCACGTGAAACCACCGTATCGGTACTTTCAAACGGCAGCGTTCTGTCAGCAGCTCAATCGAAAACGACGGTTGGGCTTGCAATCGGACCGGTCTATCAACTGAAGGTGTCCGGATTGAATTTACACGAATCGGTCGAACTGTACCCCTCAATTGAATTGCTGGGCCGGTTATACCCTCCTAGAGGCATGGAAAATCGGTTCCCGATCGAAATCCAAATCACTCGCGACGACCTGCTGCAAGTCATTGATGGCAGCATGGTGACGAAAGTCATTTACTTGGAACACGGTGACATGGTCATTCCGCATCGACATTCTCCCGACCATCAACCGGGTTTCGATGTGTCGGCCAATGAGGATCCGTTGCGAGCATCCCAATCGCTTGGCCGTCCGATGGCGATTCTACGTATTGGTTCGCGAGTGCCGCTTAATGGAAATCCGACCGACACGATTCGGACGATTGGGCCCGCCCCAATTTTGCTTCCCGAACCCGTCCAGTACAGCTTGAACTCGCCAGTCGACCGCCCTGCCCTACCCCGCACGGCAACAGACGAACTCGATCGTCAGCCGAAACGAGATCTGCCACCGATCATCCAGGGCAATCGGTCTGCCAGTCGTTCGAACGTTCTTTCCAACCATCTACGAAGATGACGGGCAGCCAATCATGCGAATATCCTGGACAATCATGATGCAGAAACTCAGTGATGCAACTCGGACTGGATTGGTGTTGTTTCTAACGGCAACTCCGTCGCTGCTGTTCGGTCAAACCGAACGGCCGACTCAGTTGCCGATCGAATCGACTCGCTCAACTAGCGGTGCGGCAACGACCGACCGTGCGTCGGCGATCCCCGAACGAGACGAACACACGTCGCGGTTAACTCAATCGTCTTGGCAAACCGAAGTTCTGGGATTTGACGACCCCGGTTCCGGCTTCGCCCGTCGCCCACGAGCCACTCGATTGCCTCAACGTCAGCCCGCCGATGATGCTCCGGTTCCAAAGTTCGGTAACTTCGGCGGCTTTGGAATGGTTCAACCAACCGTTTGGCAAGAACCCGCCCATAACCGAGCCAACGAACCGACTCGACGAGACGAATATGTCTACGACGGCGATGATCGCGGCCTGTCCGTTAAAGTCGATCGATCGTGGAACATGATCGGACTCGACAGTGAAGACACGATTGGGCATTTCGATACTCTTGATGGTCAGCGTCTTGTATCGCCCAGTAACCGTGTTGCCATCTACGCGCCGCGTTTTGGTTCGGTCCGCCGAGTCGATCGGGTGTACAACGCACGCCTGAGCCAACCGGCAGGCATCGTGGGTGAATTGACTCCCGTGGCCAAAGCCGAACGCGCCGATTTTTCTACCTCCAGCAAACAGCACATCGCCGTCGAGCGATACGAGGGCACTCGCCGAGCCAGTCAGTTTCTCGATCGGACACGAGGTGTCTGGGCGGACACCACCACCGAGATTTACGAATTCGCAAACACGTTTGCCCCGTACGAGCACCTGTCATTGATCCGGTTGGGACGTTTCGAGGAATCTGAATCCGCGCGTCTGGCACTTGGCATGCAATCGGCCAAGGTGTGGCAGGAAGACGTGGAGTTACAGGTGATCGCCGAACGAGTCCAACCGGTGATCGTCAACGATGTGTCCAAAGTTCAACAAATCGACCAATACGAAACCGATGGCGACAATGCGATTCTACGCGTCGTCAAAGTTGCCTCGAAGATTGCGGCCCGAGCGGGTGAGAAAGTTCAGTTCACGATCCGGTTTGACAACCTGAGCAGCAAGCGAATCGGTAACGTGACGATCATCGACAACTTGACGACACGCCTCGAGTACATCGTGGGCACTGCTGAGTGCTCGGTTCCTGCGAAGCTGGTCACGTCTCGCAATGACGTTGGCTCGAAAACGCTTCGGTGGGAGATCAAAGAACCGCTACCCGGCAGCGAAGGCGGCGTGATTCGTTTTGAATGCCGCGTGCGGTAGTTGCTATCACTCTTCGAGTGATGACCACGGAGGAATACCTCACATGAAATGTGATGACTACTTTCCGCAACTGCGAAAAGCTCCGTTACTTCCGTCGCCGCATCAATAGCACCGCACACGCTAAGATAACAGTTTGCTCACTTGCTCGACCGCAATTCGCAGGGATTGAGCCGCCATCTGGAAGTTGGTGTGCGACGAGATCTCGGGCTGGATCTCGGTGAATAATTCCACCGCATTGTTTAGCTTCTTCAGCTTCTTCTTCGCCTGCTTCAAATATTTGGCGTAATCTTTGTCGCGCAGCGGAGGCCCCAACGCCAGCATGTAGTCGTACAGCGCCCGAGGAACTTCACGAAGTTCCTCGTCTTCTTCCGCTTCCTCGCAATGCTTCAAAAATGCCCGAACCATCCATACATGGCTGAGCAAGTCATCGATTGCCAAAACTTTTTCTTCGTCAGTCATGTTTGAATTTAACAGGTCGATTGAGTCAACTTACAGCCTACGAAGCGGCTTTCACGGGAGGTTTGCCTCGTGGAGCAAACACCAACACGATCACGGCTCCCGCAATCACCATCGACAGGCTGACGAAGAACATCGTAGAGACCTGACCGAGCAACCCCTTGGTAAACGTCTCGGTGAAGGTGTTAATTACCGGTGCAAATCCGAACACCAATGGCATCACGAAAATCGGTTTGCCGCCGAAGTTGAATGCGTAAATAATTCCTAACGCGCCGATCGCTCCGGCGGCCCCCGCGGCGAGTGACCAGAGAGCACCGCCAATGTTTTGAAAGCCTCCCGGTTCTTCAAACGTGCCCAGCAAAAACAGCGGAACAATCACTGCGATCGCAAAATACGCCAATCCGACACACAAAAACGGTCGCAAACGGCTTCCGTTCATCCGAGCCTGCCCTTTGTGCAGCACGGGACCGTAAGCTCCCCAGCATAACGCAGTCACTGCAATCGAAAGCCCAATCCAAAATGGGTTTGGCTTGTCTGTTTTTGGAGCAACGGTTTCAGCCGCAACATCATCAGCCGCAACATCATCAACCGCAACATCATCA
>CAZLYM010000112.1:0-3690 GCA_964563475.1 uncultured Pirellulaceae bacterium | reverse complement strand
CCGCAACATCATCAACCGCAACATCATCAACCGCATCAGGTTCAGCTTCGGATGCTTCAACCGCTTCTACGTCGTGGCTATCATGAGCCGCATGGCTGGCTTTGGGTTTGAATGTCAGTACCCCCGCCGCTCCCAAGGCAACGATGATAATCCCCAGATAGAACAACGCGGACGCCTGTTTGTATGTCCGAGCCATGACCATCGTGACCAACGTGTTGACAATCGGAGCCAGCCCGAAGACCAACGGCATCACGTAAACTGGCTTCCCTTGAAACTTGAACGCCAGAATAATTCCCAACGCTCCGATGGCTCCAACGGCTCCGGCGACAAAGGACAGGATCGCTCCTCCCATGGTCCAGTTTCCCTGCTCGCCTTTGGTTCTTAGTACCACTAGTGGAAACGCGACCGCGATCAGAAAGTAAGCCACTCCCACACAGATGAAAGGTCGCAGCGAACTAAGCTTCCCCGGTACGCCCGACATTTCCGCCTGCCCGATGTGCAGCACCGGGCCGTAAATCCCCCAGCAGCAAAAAGTCACCAGTACAAACAGTAAAAATCCAAATCCACGCATGAGGTGGTCTTTCGCTAGAGTCGTTTTAAAATTGTCGTTTGGCAGTTCTGCGTTTTCAGGTTCCGCGTTTGTTTCCGTACCACTCGATGTGGCGTCGCGGGCAGTAAGTGAAACCGTGCTCCCGACAAATCGGATCGATCCATTCCGCTTTTTCGTTGAGCGTTTCAAGATCAATGCCCTGCGGCATCAGCATCACCCGGTCCGATCGAATCGGTTGCACATATTTAAGGTAGTCGATGATCGAGTCGATGTCTGCCGGTTGATCGATCACGAACTTCAATTGGTAGTCGTGTCGATCGATCAGGCGACGCACAATCTCAGGGCGAAACCGAGTCGCCTCGTGTCGCCGCGTCCACTCCCCTGCCCTGCTCTCGGGCGGAGTCGAATTGCTCAGCTTGGGGCTGATCGATATCAGATCGCAATCTAATTCCTGAAAAATTGTCCCGGCCGTCTCGATCGTGATGTGCTTGCCTCCCTGCGACAATGCGGCGCACAATTCGGGCATGTCTCGCGGGAGCATAGGCTCGCCGCCGGTGATCACGACGTGATCGGCCGAGTGTTCGTTTAGCACTTGGGCAACGATTTGCGGCACCGACATCTTCTGGCCTTCTGGAGACCAAGATGTAAAAGGCGTATCGCAAAAGTCACAACGGAGGTTGCATCCGCTAGTGCGGACGAAAACACTTTCCGTCCCCGTGAGCGATCCTTCACCCTGCCGTGACTGATAGATTTCGGAAATCAGCATGTCGGGCTGTTCGGTCGGGGACGATGGGTTATCTTGGAGGGCGATTTAGCGAGGCGCATCGTAGCGAGCCAATTGGCCACCTACTGAAACGATCAGTCGCCCCGCCCAACCAAATTCTTCTGAACACAATATACCGATGAGCAACAACTTTCGCGACACGCTGGAAACGTTTGAGAACTCTTTCCCCGACCGTGACTACGTGATCGAAATCCAATGTCCCGAATTTACCTCGGTCTGTCCGAAAACGGGCCAGCCGGATTTCGGCAGCTTGACGTTCGAATATGTCCCTGACAAAGTCTGCGTTGAGCTGAAAAGCCTGAAGATGTACCTTCAATCTTACCGCAACGAAGGCATTTTCTACGAGAAAGTGACCAACACGATTCTGGACGATTTTGTGGCGGTTGCTCAGCCGCGCCGCGCGGTGCTGACCGCGAAATTTACACCCCGGGGCGGTATTTCTTCGATCATTAAATGTGACTATGTCGCAAAGGCGTGACACCACGCCTCCACACCGAACCTTAAAACCTGTCCTCGAACACCTTCAAAACCATGTCCGATTCCACGTCGCTGCTACTTTCCGGTTTCTCTGACGAAGCCGCCAACCAGAAAACGCTTGATCAACAATTCTGCGCTTTTGCGGCGTTGGGCTTGAGATATCTTTCGATTCGATTCGTCGATGCGGGGAACGGCATCAAGAATGTCATGGGGCTTGATGATGCGGAGTTGGAAACCGTCATCGCAAAACTGAAAGAGTACGGACTGGAAGTCTCGTCGCTTGGGTCGCCGATTGGAAAAGTGAAACTGCTGGATCAGGACGATGGCACGTCCACTCCCTATCGACCGTTCGCGGAGTACCTAGCCGAAGATGTTCCGCGTGCCTGCGATCTAGCCAACCGACTGGGAACCAAACTGGTCCGAGGATTCTCTTTCTATCATCCGCGTGGCAGCGACCTGAAAGACCATCTTGCTCAGGCCACCGACCAGGTCGGACAAATTGTTGACGTTTGTGACCAGCATGGACTGACCTACGGATTGGAAGTCGAAGCAAACTTGGTGGGGCAGAACGGACCGGTGCTTGCCGACATGCACAAATCGATCAATCGCGATGGTTGCGTGCTGATTTTTGACGGCGGCAACTTGGTCATGCAGGGTTACTCGCCCGACGAAGTCTATCAACAGTACTTGGCGATGAAGCCGGGGCTTGGCTGGATTCACATCAAAGACTTCAAGGTTCCGGACTCGGCCAAGGCTCAAGGCAAGGTCGATCACGTCGACGAGGAAGCCGTCAAGCATTTCGTCCCAGCGGACGAGGGTGATTCAAGCCACGCCGCCATCATGAGCGACATTGCCGAATTCCTTCCAACACTCCATCAGCGCATGACCGATCGAGGCGTGCCGGGCGTATTCGCAGACATGGAACCCCACGTCAAAGGTGGCGGCCAATTTGGCGGCTTCAGCGGTCCAGACGGTTTCGGCGTGGCATTGCGAGCGTTCTGTCGAGTCTGTGATGCGGCAGGCGTCGGCTATCGTCTTCGGGACTTCGCCGACATTCAACAGGATCGCGGTTTTTAGGGGATTCCCTCGATTGGCGCTCCGCAACGGTTCGCGTTCCACAAGTTTCGAGCGTCATCTGATCGTTACGACACAAAAAAACGCCACGGCAATTACCGCGGCGTTTCAGAATAATGAATTCTAGTGGAGGTGAATTCAATTTTCGTCCGAGTCTGCCGTCGGCTCTGGTGAAGCACTCTTCTTGGTCGACTTTGTGGAGGTAGTCGTTTGTGCTCCAACTGGATTCATTGAGGCGTAGACATAGTAAGCAGACGTCACGAAAAAGATCAGGAAAAATGCACCACCGAAAATGTATGATTTCGCCCAGATCATGACCGCTGCCAGAAGAAAGCTTCCAAATGCCAACGCCTGAAGGATCAAGCTTTTTCTTTGCTCGCTCTGCTGAGCCTGTTCACTTCGCTGCACAGCGGACCGAGATGTTGAGTTTGCCAATTCTCGCATCTTGTCCAGAGACTTAATTGGAGTAGCCTTCGCGCGAGGCTTGAATTCTTCTTCGGTCAGGAGCGTTTCAATCGCTTTATTTTCCAACACTCCGCCCTCAGCTGGCGTGACGTTGGTAGCCTCTGACACCTCACTGGCACTCGAATCGGCTGAATCGCCGTTCATGCGAGTCATCAACATTGACATGTAGTCTTCAACGGAATCTTGCTTTTGCCGAATGCCGGCAGGTGCATCCGTCGCTCCGGCTGTCTCGCTTGCCTCAACCTCGACAGATCCTTCTGTGTTCCCAGCTTCATCATCTTCGGCTTCCAAGCTGGCTCGAAGTTTTGCCATTACCGAATTGATATCATCTTCCGGCTCG
>CAZLYM010000111.1:0-12991 GCA_964563475.1 uncultured Pirellulaceae bacterium | reverse complement strand
ATTTGTCATTTATCATTTGCCATTTTGACGAATCCAGTGCTTTGCCCCTTGAAAACCTCACACCGAAAACCGAAAACCTCCTTCAAACCCTCAACGATTCCAGCAACGGCATTCTCGCCACCGAACGGGACGCCAGCCACGCTGAAAGCAAACCCGCCAACGCGATCGCGACAAAGATCACCACCAGATCCAGCCAAGGAATCGAAGCACTCCCAATCAGCCAGTGCGGAAGCGTTGAAAACAATGCCGCCACCAGTCCGATCGCCAATCCGGTCGCCAGCAGCCACACGTTCTCTAACAGAATCATCCGCGACAACTGAGCCCGACCGAAACCGACCGCCTGCATCAGGGCGAGTTCCTTTTTTCGCTCCAACACACTTCGCAACTGCACGGCCGCCAGCCCGAATGTCCCCAGCAACAGCCCCAAGCCGCCCAACGACTGAAACGTACTCAAGTAAGTATTCTGCACACTCATGAAATTCGCCAACGTCGTCGTGGCCGACCGAGCATCAAAACCGTAGTCCTGAAACTGATCTTCCAGTTGCGCGGCGACTTTCATGCCTCCCGACTCGCGGATCAGAAAGTAGCGATATCCGGCAGCCGATGGAAACGCGTTCAGAAAATCCTGCTCCGATGCAATCAAGCTTCCCTGCAAAATCGTGTTCGCCAGAAAACCAACGGCTTCGAAGTGGACCGTTTCACCCGAGTCATAATCGACTTGGAATTTGGTTCCGGGCAAGTAAATTTTCAAGCTGTAGTTGGCCGTGTTCTTGTCGATCAGAACCGGGATCGGATCGTCCTGAGTCCCTGCATGAACTTCGGTGTTGCCGGTGCCAGCCCCAGCGAGCAAGCGCCACGGATTGGCTCGTTCATCATCGCTCGAAGCCAGTGTGCCGCCCCAACCAAACGGCGTCTGCTCGTTGCTGCCTTGTTGGTCGAACGAATCGATAAACTCCTGCGGCACTCCCAACACGCGAGGCTGAGTCGATTGGTACAGGTTGTTGCAACTGGCATCTTCGCCGTCTCGGTATCGAATTGAAAACACTTGAGCGTCCGAACGATCCTGCGCTTCTCCGGCAAGTTGAATCGGGTCGATAATCGGTTGGCTGCTGGTTGCGATCCAGTCAAATCCCGCCGTCCCTTCAACATTGGGGCTCAAGCGAAACGAGCTGACCGCCACGATCAAAAAACTGGCAACCGCGACAAGCCCCATCGTCAACGCACTACGAAGCGGATTCCGCCTAGCGGCTCGATTGGCCATGGCGAACAACGAGTCCACCGCGTTGCCTTCTTTGCCCGAACCTACCGTTCGACTTTGTGGTTGCTTCAGCCATTGCAGCACGAACATCAGCAACGCCGCCAGCATCAGGAAACCGGCTCCCATAAATGCGCCCGCCTGTGCTTCTCCGGCGAGCGTTGTCGCCAACACGCTCAGGCCTACGGCAATGATCCCCAGCGTCCAAACGGGCCAACGCGATCGGCGTTTTTCTTTTGCCGCATCGGAAGAATCTTCCCATTGCCCTGCCAGTAGACGGGTCGCACTTTGTTTTCGCATCGAACGCAATGACCAAAAAATGGTGGCTGCACAGATCAGCAGACTGACCACCAAACCGACCGCCAAGCTGGTCACACTAATATGCAGTTTCAAAAACGGTCGCGAGATTGCCCCAACCCACCAAGTGGTCAAACCGTAGACCATGATGGCTGCGTAGCCGACCCCCATTTGGACGCCCAACCATACTCCTGCCGCCGCAACACACAGCATCTCGATCATGAAACTCTTGCGCAACGCAGATGGTCCGATCCCGACCGCGGCCAACACACCAAGCTCGGTCGCTCGTTGCTGCAAAGCCAACCGAAACAGAAGCGTGACCAGAATCAATGCGGCTCCAATCACAAACATGCTCAACGCTAAGAACAAGACATCGAACGGCGTAGAACCGGCCGATGCTTCCAACCCGCGCCGTTTAATGTCGACCAACTCTAATCCGGTCGCCGCATTGGCTTGAATCAATGCGGCCGAGAGTCTTTGTTCGATTTCAGATCGATCGCCGGCCGCAACCGGGATTCGGAATCCGGTCACTCGGCCAAATCGGCTGTTCCATAAATCTTGCCCGGCGGACAAGGACACAAACGCTTTGGGAGTCGTACGGTACGACGTCCAATAGTCGTCGTCTTGTGGTCTGATTTTGTCGGCGGTCTCGAAAGGCAAATCCCAGTTCTCGATCGAATCCGCATCGGTCAAGCCGGGCACATCGGGCGTCAGTTGCATATCGTTGGCAAGCGTGGGACGTTCCGTGTAGACCGCTGGCTTAAGCTTGCCCCGACGCCGCACGACTGGCGGTTTCTGGGGCTCGACCAGTTTTGCGATGTCGGCCAGCGTGAATGTCGCGTGGCGTTCGACCTGCTGGCCTCCTTTTGATTCGGGCTCGAAAAACGTCAGCTCGATTTTGTCGCCCACCTTCGCTCCCAGATCATCGGCAGCCCATTGGTTGAGCACGATTTCGTTGGCATTGAGAGCCTCAATCGGATCGCCCGAGATAGATGAAACGGGTAAAAACGAGCCATCAAAATCGATCGAGGCGACCATCGAAAAGGGAATTCCGTCTTCCTCTTTCGCTTCCTCATCTGGATCGTCTGGGTCAGCCACTCGAATATCGTTGGCCAAATAGGTGAACACCGGTTTTGCATCAGGAAACGCTTCCTCAATCGCGGTCGCGACTGACTGGTTCATCACCAATCGCTCGGACGACACCGCCCAGTAGTCGAACACGGCCTCCGTCACAGCATCGTCGCTGCTGCCGGCGTTCCTCGTCGAAGACTCGAAACTCAAACTTGCCCGCTTCATGATCAGGCCTAGATCCTCCAACGCTGGTCGCATCGAATCGCGTAGCTGGCGAGTGACATCGGCCGGAACCAACGTGTCACTCTTTGAGGACAACAGCAGCATGTTGGCTTGTTGAGTCGAAGGTTTATGTTTGAGCACCGTACGAGCCAAAGCGTCTTGCAGTAACTCGATCGGGACATAGATGTTCAACGGGTCAGCCTGAGAAGGATGCAAACCGAAACGTCCAAGCCCTCGGTTGGGCAAAATGAAATCGACTTGCAAACCGACCAAACTTTCGATCAAGTCATCCTTCTTTCCCAACGAACTGTCGGATGGCAATTGGTCTCGTTTGGGAATTCGCAGCGTCAACGTAACGTTGCCCGCTTCCACGTCTGCCGCCGTGATCCCCAAATCGTCGGCCAAGGCCTGATTGATCGCAACGTTTTCACCGGTCGGCATCGCCTGAGGCGACTGAGTTTGCGGTGACTTGGGCCAGCTATCTGGAACATCAAGTTCAACAAATTCCTGATTGGCTCCGATCACGGTCACGCTAGAAGACCGTGCCAGTCCGCCTTCGTTTTCCACCGTCCCTCCCGGGAAGAAAATCACAGGCACGATTTGATCGTAGTGTTTTTTGCCAGCTTCCAGTTTCGACAGATCCTCGGCCAGCTCTTCGCGAAAGAAACCCTCGGATAAGATCAGCTGATCAACGCTTGCCAGTCGGTCCAGCGTCAGAGCTCGCAAACTACCCCGCATGCTGTCACCAACCATCAAGGCACCCGAAAGCACGGCCGTGGCAGCAGCGACGCCTAGCGCGATCGCCACATTGGATCGCCAGTGGTACAACAGACTTCGCTGAATAAGTAGCCAAGGTGTAAGCATGAATCAGCCAGTCTTCCTCTAAAATAAACTTGTTTGAAAATACGGTCGCGAGCCAGCTTGCGAAATACCCGGAAACGATCACAATTCTGGCCCGAACCTTCTGCCGACGCAACGCTCCTTAAAAAACCGAACCCGAATCCACCAGCGTGGTGATTGTCACATCCTTCGCTTAATTGTGCAGCCACAGCTATGCCTCGACCTCAACTTCCCAGCCCGCGTGAGTTCGTTCAACTGCTGCGACTCGCTTGGCCACTGATTCTGGCTCAGCTTGCACAGAATTCGCTGTCTTTCATCGACACGATGATGGTCGGACGGCTGGGCGAGCAGTCGCTGGCAGGAATCGCGATTGGGGGAACGGTTTTCTTTTTCGTCGTATTCATCCTTTCAGGCATGATTCTGGCGGTTGGCCCCATCGTGTCTCAAGCAATCGGTGCCAACAATTTGGCAGAAGCATCGCAGGCGGCACAGCAGGGTCTGTGGCTGGGGATCTTCATGGTGCCACTTACGGCGATCATTTTCTCGGGGATGCACCCTTGGCTGATCTGGTCCGGACAGTCAATCGATACGGCCGATCTCGCTTCCGCGTATCTGCAAGCGATCTCGTGGGGCCTTCCCGCTATGTTTGGCCTGATGGCGCTGAGAGGTTTTCTAGAAGGCCACTCCGATACCACACCCATCATGCTGATCTGCTTCATTGGCGTCGGACTGAATGTGATCGCAAATCGGATCCTGATCTTTGGTTGGTCATGGATCCCAGCAATGGGCATGGTGGGAACCGGCTATGCCAGCGCGATTGTTTACACGGTGATGTTTTTTGCGATGGCGATTTACATCCATCGCCGATATCCCGATTGTCGAGTCATCTCTATTCGACCTTTTCCTCAACTTGGCACCTTCGGTAAGCTACTCAAAATTGGCGCCCCTATTGGATTGACGATCGGCTTCGAGATCGGGCTGTTCAGTATGATGGCGTTCATGATCGGTCAGTTTGGGACCGAGTCCTTGGCGGCTCATCAGATTGCCGTTCAATCTGCTTCGATCAGTTTCATGATTCCACTCGGGATTGG
Source organism: uncultured Pirellulaceae bacterium (assembly GCA_964563475.1). GTDB lineage: Bacteria > Planctomycetota > Planctomycetia > Pirellulales > Pirellulaceae > Mariniblastus. The sequence goes on along the minus strand of CAZLYM010000111.1, from coordinate 8,215 downwards.
ACTGGCAGCATCTATCCGCGTCGGCAACGCGATCGGTCGAGGATCACGATCGGACGCAGCGGAATCGGGATACACGGGAATGTTGTTGGCGTTGTCGTATGCCTTCGTTCCCGGAATGATCTTTTGGTTCCTACCGGAAGCCGTGCTGAGTTTATATTTCGACATCAGCAGTCCGGAAAATGAAGCCACCACCAAGGTCGCGGTATCGTTCCTGCGAGTCGCCGCCATGTTTCAACTGTTCGACGCGATTCAGGTGGTGGCATCCTGTTGCCTGCGAGGCCTCAAGGACACGCGTGCCGCGATGTTACTTTCCTTGCTGTCGTACTGGGGTGTCGGCATGGTGGCCAGCCTGCTGTTTAGCTACACGTTTAAGTTCGGCCCGATCGGATTCTGGTACGGAGCGGCCTTCGCGCTAGGCGCCGCTGCAATCTTGCTGACAACAAGGTTTTATAATCAGGTCAGCCGATAGCGTTGGGGGCGAGGACACGGTCGCCTTCCGGCTTGTCGTCATTCATGAATCGGAAAACGCGGTCGCCTGCCGGCTCGTCGTTAAACGGATCGATTAACCCAAAGTTCAATCGCGAACGAACTTTCCAGCCTGCAAGCGAACTTGTTGCTGAAACTCTTTGGCCAAGCGTTCGCTGTGTGTGACGCAGATCAAAACTGCTTGGGAAGCGGCCTGCAATTCCAGCAACAGCTGACCCATTTTGTCGGCATTTTCTTGGTCAAGACTGCCCGTCGGCTCATCCGCCAACAACAGCACCGGTTCGTTGATCAACGATCGAGCCACCGCGACTCGCTGTCGTTCACCACCTGACAACGCCGCAGGCAAATGGCTCGATCGGTCCGCGAGCCCCACTCGATCCAACAGTTCTTCCGCTTTTTCACCTTGTTGCTTTGACGACTTGCCTTTGGCCAGCGTTGGAAGCAAAACGTTTTCAAGAGCCGTTAGTTGCGGCAGCAGATGATGCTCCTGAAATACAAAACCAATCTGATCATTGCGAAACGCAGGCAGTTCGTTTTCCGGCAGAGAGCTGATTTCGGTGCCCATCAAATTGATCGACCCAGATGTCGGTCGGTCAAGCGTTCCGGACAAATGCAAAAACGTGCTCTTGCCACTTCCACTGGGCCCGACGATCGCAAGGCTTTGCCCGCGATCAAGTTCAACATTGACTCCATCGAGAATCCGCAACGGCTGATCGCTGTTGGCGAACTCTTTGACGATCTCGATTGCGGTAAAGTCAGGCATTTCGAATCAGAAACGAGTAGTTGTGAAAGTAAACGAGTGGTTTTTCAAACGCTAATTGATGAGTGCCGTCAAAATTGAGTTTATGGGTGCCATGCTTCACGCTTGCGTGAGCATGCTTACACAAGCCTAACGCATGACACTCAAGACGTTCCAAGAACCCACAATTCGCCTCACGCCAACAACGCTAGGCAACCCAGTCCGTAAAAAGTGTACTCGACATCGTGAGCATCGTCCCATGCCGCGGCTTGGAACCCGCCCTCAGGCCGCTCCATCGATTCGACAAACTTCCGAAACGCGGGAACGTCGATCTCGTCGAAAGCCTGCAAATCCAATAGCGTCAGTGCTCCAGTGAAAGAGCTTAACAAATCTGCAATGGGGATGCGCGTGTTGGCTCGCAGGCCTCCTTCATCGGTCTGCATTTCGACCAGAAAATCAAGTGTGGTGGCGACCAGTTCCGGATCCTTCGCCTCGTCGATCGCATCAAGCATCAGCAGACTGGCAACCGCCGCCGCGGTAGGGTTCGTTCCGGCTCTTTTGCTGGCTCGAATTTCGCGCCAACCACCGTCGGACTCACGTTGAGATTCAAGAAAACGGACAATCCCGTCTCGATCAGCGACTGGGCGATCCAGAAGCTCCAGCACTAACAGCACCAAAAACGTGTGATAGGTACTCCCCGCGTGACCACCTGTCGCTTTGGCGTACCCACCGTCTTCACGACGCAAAGTCTCCAGAAAGTCGGCAACCTGATCGGGCCAGCGTTCATCGGCATCTTCGAAAACATTCACGCCGGCAAAAATCAACAGCAGACTGGCGGCGTAGAACAAGGAAAAGAAATCAACAATCGTCTGCTTGGTTGACATCTGCTGACGCACAAACTCACCCGCCTTTTCAGCGACCTCACCTTCCAACCGCCCAAGCACTGACAGGCCCCGCAGTGCAAACGCGGTGTAGTATAGATCGCTCCCGCCCATCCGACCGGCGAAGCCTCCGTCAGGTTGTTGAGCGCTCAGCAAGTAGGCGGCGTGCCGATCACGAGTGTCCGCCGGAACTCTGGAAAGGCCTTCTGCCAAGCGAAGAGTCAGATTTTGGAGGTAGTTAGACAAGGGTGCGAGTTCAAAGCCTACAGTTTACAAAGCACAGAAATCTTGAGCATCACTTCATTCCGCATCCTACACTCCGTCTTCCGCATTCGGTTGAAGCCACGGCGTGATCGCATCGATGAATTTCTGCGGCGTTGCAATCCCGACCGGATTCTTGCCATGTTCGAACTTGCAGCAGACGACGGTGATCGTCCCATCCGCCACCGCTTTACCATCAAGCTCAAAAGCAAACCCGTAAGTGATACTTTTCGAACCAATTCGTTTTACGATGACATGGATATCGATCACATCTTCAAAACGGATCGCCAAGCGATAATTGCACTCGGCGTTGACGCGTGGAAAACTGATCGACTGACCATCAATTTCGCAGATGACGCCCATTCCAACATGCCGCAACAGTTCGTGCTCCGCTTGCTCCATGTAAGCGAAGAAGTTCGAAAAATGAACGATGCCGGCCGTATCGGTTTCTCGGAACTCGACACGACGTTTGATGCTGAAGGTTTCTGGCATTGGAATGACTGGTTTCAGAATTAACGTGCGGTTCGTAGTTCATGGAAGCGGAAGCGGCATTCGTCACTCAAGCTGTTCACAGCTCATTCACGACCGGACAGGCTGACGCCTTACCTTTCACTGGCAACGGTGAACAATCCATTAAAAAGGCCCGCCGATGGAACCGACAGGCCTTAAAGTATTTCAAACTCTATTTGCGAAATTAATCGCCTACATCAATCACCTACGTAGGGCAACAACGCCATGAAGCGAGCTCGTTTAATCGCATCGGTGACGGCGTGCTGGCTGATCGCGGTGCAACCGGTCTTGCGGCGGCCAACGATTTTTCCGTGACGGTTAACCAGCTTCTTGAGCAGTTCTACGTCTTTGTAATCGACGTACATTGGGCTCGGGCGCTCGCCATCGACGTACAACGGATCCTTCTGGACGGTGCGTGTGGTCGTTTTTGGCTTTCGCCGTGTCATCTTTCGTCGCATCTTGGCCAAGATAGAACCCTGTGATTGCGTTGTTAATCGGTTGTGATCTAATTAAATTTCGTCGAAACGGCTTTGTAGCCGCTCATTTCTGAGCCACGCATTATGCAAAATGAGCCTGATGCTGCAAGGCATAAAATCGGCACTTGGCCCTCGAGGCTCGAAATTTGCCGCTCGACATCGCGATAAAGAACCGTAATGCCAATTCCCGGCATATCGGCGACTCGACTTGGCTTTCATCATCAAAACTCACCCCGAAAACTCCGCAGGCGCGAAAATGCAACAAATCTTGCTAAAATCTGGAACCTTGGCTCTCTTGCTTGGTGTTTTGGCCCTCGCTTTCAACGGCCTAGAGCAGTCGAATCCCCACGCCGTACAGTTCCAGTCCGCCTCGAATCGCGCCAATTTAACACCCGTGGCACTTCAGAAAACCGAAGGCTCGGCGGCCAAACCCGAAGAGCCGGCAGTCAAAACCGGCGACTGGCGACCCTTATTTAACGGCAAAGACCTGACCGGCTGGACTCCCAAAATCCGATTTTCAGCCTTGGGCGAGGATCCGCTGAAAACATTCCGAGTCGAAGATGGCATGCTGTGCGTCAACTACGACCAATACGAGGACAAGTTTAAAGCCCGTTTCGGCCACCTGTTCTACAAGACGCCATTTTCGAGCTACGACCTGCGAGTTGAATATCGCTTTGTGGGCAAGCAAACTTCTGACGGAGCCGGTTGGGCCAAATACAACAGTGGCCTGATGCTGCACGGCCAAGACCCTGCCACCATGACACGCGACCAGACCTTCCCCGCGTCGATCGAAGTTCAACTGAAAAGTTGCGAGCCAAACGGCGAAGGTACTCGGACCCTGCGATGCTGCACGCCGGGAACAAACGTTGTCCGCGACGGCGAACTGTTCACGCCTCACTGTTTTGACTCAACCGGGCCCAAAGTTCCTGTTGGTGAATGGACGACGGTCGTCATCGAAGTTCGTGGCAATGAAGTGATACGCCACAAGGTCGGCGATGACGTAGTTCTGGAATATCACCAACCTCAGCTCGACAATCGGATTAAAGAGGTGATGAACGGATTAAAAGTTTCCGAGGACGTCGCTAAATCTTGGTACAAGGACAAGACTCAACCTGAAGATTACCTACTGAGCGGTGGCACGATTTCGTTGCAGTCAGAAAGTCACCCCGTTCAATTCCGCCGTGTTGAGATACGCGAAATTGAGTGACACTTTGCGGCTCCGCCAATAGTGTGGCTCAATTAGCCACACAAGGCGTGACGAAGCACCGATCCAAGAGTCGCATTCAAACGATGCTAAGATTCCTAGCCACTCCATACGGCCACCAGCTTGAGATCCGTTTGGCCTCGAATCCGTTTAATCCTGAAAGCCCGAAAAACCGAACAAAAGCCCGCCTTTAAGCTAACCATTCGTTGCAAAACGGACTACAAGCGAAAAACGCAACCTACTTTGTGTTAATTCGCTAACACTTTTTTGGTGGCGAATTTGCGATCACGCCTGACCTGAAACTATCGGTCAGTTAGGCGCATTTGAACTTGATGGACTTCTCCGAGAACAAATCTCGGAAGCCTCCGGTGATCGCAGTTTCCCGTCCGTTCGGTACTCAGGCGTAAAACAATGATTGTTGGTTCAAGCGATGTGCAGTCGAAGCACATTCCTTTCGTTAGCATGATGATCATCATGGTTTGCCTTGGTTTCTTCGCCAAGTCATATTCACTGGAATGCATGGCATCCAGAGAACAGCAGAAGAACTTTGTTCACTCCGTGTACAGCCCAAATTCGGTCTCAACCGAGAACACTGATTCACTACAAGAATATTACGACGACTACGGGTTCCAAATGGGCGATCTGTCAAACGGCGGTATTATATCGTTGTTTACACATATGTTCATTCACGTTGATCTCTTTCACATCCTAGGGAACTTGCTCGCATTTTGGGCTTTTGCAGTCGCGTTGGAAGAGCTGTTCGGTTCCGGAAAATTCGCGCTTTTCTACTTCGCATGTGGACTGGTCGCCGCTATTGGCCAAGGTCTGTGCGATATCTATTCCACCGTTCCAATGGTCGGTGCCAGTGGAGCGGTAGCCGGCACGATGGGTGCCTACGTCGCGCTATTTGGAGGATTGGGAAAAGTAAAGTTCTTGTTTTTTGGAGTCGTCTGGAACATCCCAGCACCTGCGTTTGCCGCCGTTTGGCTGTTGTCTCAGGTGATGGTGATCGCCGCCGATGGAGTCGCGGGCGGCGGAGTTGCAATCGTTGCTCACCTTGCTGGTTTCGGTGCGGGTGCCGCGATTGGTGTGTTCGTAAAGGGTGAGGTCAGTGACCGCGTGAGTTGCGATGGCGGTGAATTGAAGATCGAGTCCAAAGAATCGGTCGCGCCGCCTGAAGAAGAAGACATTCTCGCACAATTACTTGAACTCCAGCCCTTCGGCACAGTCATTGAAGCACTTGGGAATCCTGATGTCCCCTGCCCCGAGTGTGCGGAAACGCTTGATTTCTTGAATCCGATGGGTGAACGCCTAGTTCGCTGCACAAATCCCGACTGCAGCAAAATGACTTTCGTGGACGCGAATGTGCTCGCTGGAACACTTCCCGATTAACGCTCGGTACGGTGACAATTTCAGTGCATCACCCTACGAAAAACCAGTCGGTATTGCCCCGATCGATGGCGATGAGCCAGCGATCAAAACAAGGATCACTCGACCTCTTCCCAGATGGTGTGATAAACGTCTTGCTGTTCGAAGTACTCGAGCAGCGATTGATAGAACTCGTGCCCGCCAAGCGTCGCGCTGTCGCCGATGATAATCAGCTTCCTTCGTGCTCGGGTCAGTGCGACGTTCATACGGCGCTCGTCAGACAGAAACCCGATCTCACCCTCGCCGTTGGATCGCACCAGACAAATCACAACCGCTTCCTTTTCACGGCCCTGAAACCCGTCGACCGTGCCAACCTCCACATCAAACGAAGGCCCGTCTTCCCCCAGCACAGAACACTCATCCAACAACTGCCGAACCAAACGAACCTGAGCGGCATAGGGAGCGATGACCGCAATATCGTCCGCCTGCAATCCGGACTCGATCAACGCGCGAACCTTCTTCACCACCAGTGCCGCTTCTTGAGGATTACGTTTACTCATCCCGTCCGGCTCTAATTCTTCATCCCAACTCCCGCCCGCGGTATCGATAAACGTCACGGGTTGGCGAGTCAGTTCGTTTTCAGCGACCGATTCAAGATCATAAAGCCGATGTGCTGCGACACTTTCATCAGCGATCAGTCGACCTTCGTAAAAATGGTTGGATGAAAATTTCATGATTTGATCGTGCATGCGATATTGCACGTTCAACAACCGAGTCACCTTATCACCGTGAAGGTTCAACTGCCGCTCTAGCAAACTTAGCGCAAAACCCTGTCGCGCTGCCTCATTGGAAAGAACGGTCGGCGGCAACTGCATCGGATCGCCTGCCATCACGACCTTGTCGCAGCGAAGAATGGGCTGCCAGCAACCGGGTTCGACGCTTTGGCACGCTTCATCGATCACCACCAAGTCAAACCAACGCTCCCCCAGCACGTCTTCGTTGAACGTCGTCGTCGCACAAATGATTTCAGCGCGGCCAAGCGTGGAATCGATCGCCTGTTGCTCCATCATTCGCGCATGCTGCTGAAGCTCTCTCGCTTCGCGGCGCATCTCCTGTCGCTCGCCCCGAGCCCGTTTGCTACGAGTCCATTTCGCAGCGCGGCGGTAGATCTGTTCGGCTTCCCGGTACATCTCCCGAATGACGGATTGGTTTTCGTGTTGCTCGACCAAGCCATCAAGCGTGTAGTCGCGCAATCGTTCGGCCACGCGAGCTGGATGTCCTATGCGGACGACTTTCTGTTTGGCCGCGATCAGTTTTTCCAGCAGGTTGTCGACCGCCGTGTTACTGGGAGCACAGGCGAGCACGCTCTGGCCTCGCTCAGTCGCTTGCGTGATTAGCTCGACCACCGTTGTCGTTTTTCCGGTCCCCGGCGGGCCGTGAATGACGGCAAGATCGTTGGCCGAAAGAGCGAACCGGACCGCTTCCTGCTGGGATTCATTTAACGCCGCACGAAACTTCACCTCAGGCAACGCCGGCAGAAACGTTGGCTCTCGTTCCCCCATCATGATCTCACGCAACTGCCCCAATCGCCCGCGCGAGCTCTGGGCCGTATTGATCGCCGCCAGTTGACGTTGCCGAGTCACTTCATCGGCGGCCAAGTCGATCCGAAAACAATCTCCGTCCAACCAGTGATCGACCGCAACTTGAATGCTGTCCTTGCTGCGACTGCTGACGACCCCGGACCAAGATTCTCCCGATGCGTCCGGGAATTCTGACACGACGACAGGCGAGCCGACTTTCAAGCGGTGCCACGGCATAGGCAAGTTGATGTTGCGTCGCTTGAATGAGAACAGGAACCGGCCGCCCAAGCCGCTGCGATGATCGACGATCGCCAGATCGAGAATCGTCTCACCGCCTTGTTCAGCAGTCGCCGAGTTCATTCGCTGGCGACGCTCGGCCATCCGTTCAACTTCGGCCTTTGACTCCATCGCCAGCCACTCGACCATCTGCACAAAATGCTGATCGCTTTCGACGGATGGAAGTTTCTTGCGGTGACGAGCTGACATGGGCAAAGGTTATGGCAGATGGACGGCGAAACAACAACTTCACCCGGCAGGGCTCGCCGACGCACTCTCGAAAAGCCCTCGGGAGAACGAATCAGGATCGTCGTTAAACAAGCGTTCTACTCAGGGAAAAACTTTGCCAGCGTCTTTTCGCTTGGCGGTGAAGTCATCAAGGACGTCGACACCATCGCGATCAATGTGCACAAGAAAATTGCGACAACGGGCAT
>CAZLYM010000110.1:0-13033 GCA_964563475.1 uncultured Pirellulaceae bacterium | reverse complement strand
CTCACGCTCTCTCGATCGGGAACGCGATCACGTCGCGGATCGACTCCGCTCCAACCGCCAGCATGACCAAACGATCGACACCCAACGCGACGCCAGCACAAGCGGGCAAACCGTGCTGCATCGCCTGCAGCAAATAACTGTGCTCGGGCAACGATTCTTCACCATCACTCACGCGGCCTTCGTTATTGACCTTGTTTCGACGCGAAAGTTCGGCGGGGTCAAGTAGCTCGTGGTAGCCGTTAGCCAATTCAACGCCGTCGACATAGATCTCAAAACGCTCGGCGACCTCTCCGTCGGGACGAACGATCGCCAACGCCGATTGACTGGCCGGCCAGTCGTAAATCATTTTTGGTTCAGGCGTCTTGGCGAGGGCTGGCTCGACCACTTCGGTCAGTAGCAGGTTCAGCCAATCGTCTCGGTTGCTGCTGTTTTCGAACGCCGTTGCATCGACCTGGTGCATTCGGCACGCGGATCGAAGTTCTTCCACGCTATCCGACAGTGCGTTGACTTTGGCAAACTGCTCAAACGCAGCGGCATAGGTCAGCCGTATCGTTGGCGGGCGGTCAAGAATCGTTTCGACGAGTGTGGCCAGCAAATCCATACCGGCCCGCATGTCGTCCCCCACGCGATACCATTCGAGCATCGTGAATTCAGGATTGTGGATTGCGCCCCGTTCCTCGCGGCGGAAGGCTTTGCCAATCTGGTAGATCGCCGTCGTGCCGGCGGCCAATAGCCGCTTCATGCCGAACTCGGGGGACGTTTGCAGCCAGAACGGATGATTGTTTTCTAAGCGGATCGAGCCCGTTTCTGCCAGCACCGCATCCGATTCCACCTTAATCGGGTGCAAGAACCTGTCCACGACGGTGTCGCGCGACAGGAGCGGCGTTTCGACATGAATAAATTCCCGTTGACGGAAAAACTGATGGATGCGTTCAATGGTCTCCGATCGCGCCCGCAAATTTTCGAGGGACGCGGCTGGAAGAAAATCGGTCGTTTTTGGCTGTTTGGTCATGTTAGACGATACGAGCTCACATGAAATCGTGAAGGTTGAAGCGTGTCGGTTCCGGACAGAAGAAGGTGGCCACTGCGAATGACACTCGGGGCGATCACGAGTATCATTGGAGTTTCTTTATACGAATTTCATGGTACAAATTTCGCGACACGTTTTTTTATAGCTTACCAAAACTTCTAATTGCGGGCGGCTCACTTGAAAACTCTGATTGTTATCCCAGCACGGCTCGCGTCGACGCGATTGCCTGAAAAGCTGCTGCTGGCCAAAACCGGCAAAACGCTGATCCAACACACTTACGAAACGGCACAGACAAGCCAAAAGGCAAGCGAAGTGATTGTAGCGGCAGACGATCCAAAAATCGTCTCGGCGGTCGAGGCGTTCGGAGGGCGAGCGGTACTGACACGGCCGGATCATCGCAGCGGCACTGACCGCGTGGCAGAAATCGCGGAGGCTCACCCGGATTTTGATCTGATTTGCAATGTCCAAGGAGACGAACCCGAACTGCCGGGTGAAGCGATCGATCTGGCGATTGGTTTACTGGAACGAGACCCTGAGGCGGTGATGGCGACCTTGGCGACGCCCATCCGTTCTGCGAATCAGCTAAACGATCCGAACTGCGTCAAAGTGGTGGTGGATACTAACAGCCATGCAATGTACTTCAGCCGTAGCCCGCTGCCGTACCCTCGAACATGGCAGTCTGCCGATTGGAGTGACCTTAACGCCCAAACTGCGGGGCCATTTTTGCAGCACATTGGCCTGTATGTGTACCGCCGGGAATTTTTACTGATAATTCCTCAACTTAAGGTCCCCGATTGCGAGCGGATCGAGTCGCTGGAGCAGCTGCGAGTCCTGCACGCGGGCTTTGAAATTGCCGTGGGAACGACCGATCACCCGGTGGTCGGGATCGATACTGCGGAAGATTATGCGGCGTTTGTCAGACGACAAAGTAGCTGATAAAATCTCGCGTTGAACTTAGAAACGCAGGACATCATCTTGGACGCTCCCAGTTTATGACCAAACACATTTTCGTCACCGGTGGTGTCGTCAGCTCACTCGGAAAAGGACTCACCAGTGCCTCGGTAGGCATGCTGCTTGAACAAAGCGGCTTGCGGGTTCGGATGCAGAAACTGGATCCGTACATCAATGTCGATCCCGGCACGATGAGCCCCTATCAGCACGGCGAGGTCTACGTTTTGGATGACGGCAGCGAGACCGATCTGGACCTTGGCCACTATGAACGTTTTACTCATAGCCCGCTGACTCGTGATTCGAACTACACCACCGGCCAGATCTATCTGAGCGTGATTGAAAAAGAACGCCGGGGCGAATTTCTGGGCAAAACGGTTCAAGTGATTCCTCACATTACCAACGAAATCAAATCCTGCATCGCCGCAATTGCGGATGACGATGTCGACGTGGTCATCACAGAAATTGGTGGCACGGTAGGCGACATTGAAAGCCTGCCTTTCATGGAGGCGATTCGACAGTTCTCGCTGGACGTTGGCAAAGAAAATTGCTTGTACATGCACCTGACTCTGGTGCCTTATCTGAAAGCGGCCGGTGAACTGAAAACCAAGCCGACGCAACATTCCGTTGGTCTGCTTCGGCAGATTGGAATTCAGCCTGATATTCTGATTTGTCGTACCGAGCGAAGCCTTGCCAACGAGGACCGCGAAAAGATCGCTTCTTTCTGCAACGTGCCGGTTCAGAATGTGATCGAAGAGAAGGACAAAGATTTCTCGATCTATGAAGTTCCTCTCAGCTTGGTCGACAACAAACTGGATTCGATCATCATCCAGCAATTAGGTTTGAAACGTAAGCCGCTGGATCTTGAGAACTGGCGTGACTTGCTCCATCGGCTAAGAAATCCAGAAACCGAAATCAGCATTGCGGTTGTCGGAAAATATGCCGAACACAAAGACGCTTACAAATCAATTTACGAATCCATTGACCATGCGGGCATTGAGAATCACGCTCAGGTTCGTATCGGCAGTATCCAGAGCGAACTAATCGAACGCGAAGGACCGGAACGCGTTTTAAGCGGCTACGATGGCCTGCTTATTCCTGGCGGGTTTGGCGAGCGTGGCACCGAGGGCAAGGTCGAAGCGATTCGCTGGGCACGCGAACGATCGATTCCGTTTTTTGGGATCTGTCTGGGGATGCAGTGTGCGGTGATCGAGTTCGCTCGAAACGTTGCGGGCCTCGAGGGTGCAAATTCAACCGAGTTCGACAAGAATACGAACCATCCCGTCATCGGTTTGCTGGATGAACAGCAAAATATCACCGACAAGGGTGGAACCATGCGATTGGGGGCAATGGACGCGATTGTGAGTTCAGAATCACGCTCGATGGAATGCTACGGAAGTCAGAAAATCAATGAACGGCATCGCCATCGCTACGAATTCAACAATGACTACCGGCAGCGATTGCAGGATGCAGGCCTGACAATCGCCGCAACGAGCGTGGACGGCTCGCTGGTTGAAATTGTGGAGGTCGCCAATCATCCGTGGTTTGTTGCGGTTCAGTTCCACCCGGAATTCAAGTCCAAACCGACACAAGCGCATCCATTGTTTTCTGGCTTTGTTCAAGCGGCCGCGCGAAGGACTCAGGCAAAGACTCCATTGAAGTCGGCTTCGCAGTAGACTCTCCAGATAGAATCGCTCGTAAATTTGCGAGCACCGGAAAAATCGATAAATCGTTTATTAATAGCGTGAGGTGAACTGATGTCGGACGAAGAACCTAAAATCATTGTCGACGATGATTGGAAGTCCCAAGTCGAACAGGAAAAAGAGCAACTCAAAACGGAAGCGGCCAAGCCCTCGTCAACCGAGGACGGCGACATGCCTCAAGAGATGCCACCCGCTTCGTTTCCAATGTTGATTTCGACCTTAGCGACTCAAGCCATGGCTAGTATGGGAATGCTTCCGGATCCTCGCACGGGCGAGGCGTCGGCTCACAAACCAATGGCCAAGCATTTTATTGACACCCTTGGAATCCTTCAGGAAAAAACGGCAGGCAATCTGGCGGAAGAAGAATCCACGATGCTGCGTGACACGCTGCATCAATTGCGAATGGCCTACATGGCGGTACCTGACACTCCACCTGCGGCACCGCAACCAGAGGAAAAGAAGTCCTCAATCGAACTACCTTGAATCCGGAACACATCAAGTACAATAATCGAGCAGCTCAACCACTGCCGTCGATAGTCAATTTCCCATCGCCAACCCGGGAACGAGCCCATGTCACGCCGCCGGAAAAGAAGAAGAAAAAAAAGCAGTAGAACGCACAGCCAGATTCAGGCGAGCAAAAAGACCAGTTCGCCTGGCGCAAATTTCTTGTCGTTCATCTTTGGTATGGCAACCACTGTGGTCTTGAGTCTGTGGGGATACACTGCTCTCAACACCGAATACGTGCAGGCCGACACTACCCCAGAGACCGTAGCCAAGAACAATGGTTTCTCTAGTGATGGCTACGACGAAATTGGAGCTTTGCTGGATTCCGACGACGTATCACAGGTTGTGGCGAAGCTAGCAGACCTCAATGACTGGCCTCGAGACGCCGAGTTGCCCGTCCGAGTCAGCGCGAATCGCGACCGTGAAAAGATCGCGAAGAAACTTTTGAGAATGGATGGCTTGGAGGAAGCCGACCGCGTATTTGCGATCGATTCCTTGATTGAAGCGCTGTCGGCAATCTATGGGCTGGACTATTTTTTTGGTCTGGGTGACAAGCGGGCTAGTAAACAGTTGAAAGAAGTTGCTCAATCGCATGTCAACGACACGAACGCACAAGTTGTTCGGGCTGCTGATCTTGCGCTGCTAAAGTTTTACACGTTTGAGCACATCAAATTGAAAGAACCGTCGAAAGAAAGCTATCAGTCGGTAGAAAGCACACTTCTCAAGGTGCTCGACACTTACCCAAACGACACTTCTGCACTGGCGGATGTCAGACTGATTTTCACTAGCCTGCGTCGAAGAAATGTTAACTTGAACGCAAAACTGACCAATCTATTGGTGAAGAAACGACCAGGTTACGCCGAGACCAAGGTCGATCAGTTGGTCGCTGATCTGGTAGACGCTGCGATTATGCAGGAAAGTCGATACGTCCCCATGTACGAAAACCGTTGGGTGAATGGCCAAGCGGGTCGTGACGAGTTGTTAAGTACTTCGCTCAAGCTGATCTCCAACAGATCCACCGGGCGAGTCGTAATCGATCACGTGGACCAAGTGGCACAATGGTTTGAGCAGCAAAACAAGATTGAACGAGCACGTGAGATATATCAAGCGATGGTGGACGAGTCCGATCGCCCTGACAATCCGGTCGCAATGAAGACCGCCTCACAATTGGGGCGGAATGGATTAACCCGATGCGATGCACTTGGCAAGCCGGCTAAGTTTTCCGGGTTCGATGTCAAGGGCCGCCCCTTTACGAAAGAGCGATTCGATGGACGAATCGTCGCCGTGATCTTTTGGTCATTGAAAAGCGACCGTTCCAAAGAAGAATTGCTGCAACTGCACAGGGAACGATCTCAGTACTCAAGCCTTCCTGCTGACATAGTCACCGTCTGTCTCGACCGTGATCCAGGAATCGAGTTCGGCGAAATCGTAGGTCATATGGGTCGATTTACCTCATGTGACCCTACGAAGTCCGGTACGGATGGAATTCCGTTTACCAAGCAGGTGCCTGTGACCCAAGTTCCTCAAATTTTGTTGATCGATCAACAAGGGAACATTTCAGATACCAACGTGCCCAGTGACAACCTGCGGTCTCACATTGAGCACCTTGCCTCCAAGCGATAGCGTCGCAGCCGACTTGGTCTCAATGCGAACACTCGCCGAACCAACGACAAAGGCATCCGCCACTCACGGACGCCTTGTTAATCCAAAATCACGACACTGACTACAGAGATGTGAAGTTATCGAAGTCAAATGCAACGCCCTGCTGAGGGAAAATTGCATACAGCGTGTTGGTTAGATAAAGGTTCACAGCTTCACTGAATCGCTGGATCGGCTTTTGCGGGACCAGCACAATGTCTGAATCACGCAACCAGATTTCGTCCGACGGGTGAGGCTTCTTGCCCAGCAACGCGCCGGCGAGATCCAGTTTGGTCGCCGTCAATCGCCAGTTCTGATCACGACGGAAAACAATTACCTGTCTTAGATTCCCAGCATCCTCAAATCCTCCGGCCAAAGCAACTGCTTGGATGGCGGTCGTCGGTCCAACTAGGTCAAACCGCCCCGCCTGATCCACCTCTCCAACAACGTAGATAAAACGCGGGGCTCGCTCAATCAAAACTGGAGTAACTTCAACACCTCGAATACTCAAACGATAGCGAGCGTTTACTTCCCTCCCAATTTCGGCCAGAGTCAATCCAATCGCTGGCACACTGCCGACCAAGGGAAGTTGAACCGTTCCATCAGGGGACACGGTTGCCTGTCGCACCTGACCACCTTGGCCCGCTGTGGCATCGACTGACTGAATCAAATCACGCAGCGGCGTGTCACTTTCAGTCACCTGAACCACAATGGCAGGGTTCTTCACGTACTTTGTGTATCGATCATTTAGTTCACGCTGCAAATCACTGACAGTCTTACCAGCCACGCGAATACGGCCAATCAGTGACAATGAGATCGTTCCATCTGAAAGAACCGTGAGGTCTTCTTGGGAAAGACTGCTGTCGATGGCTGATGAAATCTGAATCACATCACCAACGTACAGCTGATACGGTTCCATCGATTTCTCGCGTGTCAGCAAGTAAACGAATTCCAGTTCATCGTCGACTCGTAGCCGGTATTCGCCAACGTGAGGAGCCCGGTGTGGCCCAATGTACTCGCCAAAGCCGAATGCTTCCCACGGAACTGAACCGGCGTTGGCCCAGCCAGACTCTCGCTTGAGCCCCCTTCCGGAGAATTGGTTCACACCAAATAGCGATTTACCTCCTTGGCCGAAGTCGCCATTGCCGCCGAAACCGCCGTTGTTACAGCTATCGCAATCACCACAAGTGCCGGCGTCACAGTTTCCGCCTCTGCCAACAAGCCCGCTCAACCATTGGACCTGCTGCACACCATCAGGCTGTCCATCGATGTGGGTATCAATCTTGTTCGCCATGTTCTGCCCGGCAACGGGAAGAGTCCACATGCTGATGGCAGCAAACGCGGAGAACAACAATTTTTTTCGTATCTTTACTTGGGGCATTTTCTTCATGTCTGGGTGCCTTATGTTACGGCTAGGGTCGAAAGCTGCGGGAATGACAAGCCAATCGTCACGATATCAAAACCAGTTCTTCAAACTATTAAAACGTTCAGCGAATGTCTTCTTGGCGGAACCATCCTTATCCTCATCGCCTGCCACTGGGACGTCACGACCTGCGGGTACAACAGCCCCGGAAATCGTAGACCGGGAATCCTGAAAATCAGCAGGCCCAACCTGATTGAAAGCCTGTCCGGGAAGCCACGCGATCTGGTTCGATGGCGACGGGACCGGCGTTGATTGTGCTGCAATAGCGAATTCGGTTCTAGCCAGTTGAGCCAACTGCTCTTCTCCTTGACGGCTGTGCGTTTTGGCAAGGTTCTGCCAAGTTTCGGCAACTGGCTGAATCTGTAAACTCTTCTTGAACATACCTTCGGCTTCACTCAACTGCCCGCTGTGAGCAAGTAGGGTGCCCAGTTCGTTGTAGCTGCGAGCGTTGCGAGCGTCGCTAGAAATTGCGGCTCGGTGGAACACAATGGCCTTGGCAATATCCAGTGTTTCAGGATGATGCTTGGCCAGTACCGTGTGAAGCTTACCAAGGCAATACAGTGTTTCCGCCGCAACGGCATTGCGTCCAACTGCGAAACTCAACTGCTGGTGAGCGAAGGTGAAGTACCGCTGCATCGCCTCGACAGGAGTCATAATTTCCGCTTCATGGGCGCTGATGACACGAGTCTGATGAGTCTCTAAGATCTCGGCCACGTTGATCGCGACGTGAATTTCAGCATTGCGAACCGCAAAGTCTTGAGCCTCTCGCAAAGCCCGATTGGCCCGTCCAAGTGCAACCGTGTAAGCGTTTCCTCCCGACTGCACGTCGTTCCCGCGAGCAATCACACCCAGTGCCGCGAAAAACTTCTGCCGAGCACCGAAGCTTGCTCCGCGACGCGACAGCGACTTGCCGTATTCAATGTGATGGACGGCCTCTTGAGCAACACTCTCAGACAATTTTACATTTGAAGGAGTAACTTCATTGCGGGCGAAATTGATCTGTGAAAGATCTCTTTCAGGATGCGATACTCGCGTGGTTGGTTTCGATTCAAGAATGCTATCCGAATGCTTTTCGAACGAAGTACGCGTAGGCTGTTCCGAACCTGCGCCTTGGGTGTTGCTTGAGAAATCAAAGTCATCGCCAGCAAAAGGATTCTTGGCCCACGGACCAGACGATCTTCCGGTCTGCTGCTCAACTTCAGCCACAAAACGGTTACCAATATGATTGGCTTGGCTGGTCGATTCGGCCCCGGACGCGTCACGAGGTCCGACACTGGCCAAGCTGGATTCCAGTTGCATTTCAGATTTAATTTCGGCTTGAGGCATTTGAGTGGCGGGCTCAAAAGATCCCTCCTCGTAGTCGGCAGAATTAAAGTCCAGCAATGGTTTGACGCTTTCAGTAGAGTCCATCGCCAAGGTTGAGATCGATTCCTCTGCCTCGGACACAAACGGCTCCAACGCCGGTGCAATTTCTGAATTCGAATCGACCAAGCTCATGTCAACATCGCTTGCCTCTTCGATTACCTCCGACTCACCGATCAACATCGGTTCCACTTCCTCAAACACATTCGACTCGCCCATCGACATCGCCTGCTCCGAAATCATAGAGGCGTGAAGTGCTTGATCCGCACCGTCGACGGCCACCTTCAGGCCATCGGTGCAAACACCATTCTGTTTGCAATCGGCAGTTAGCCCGGTGACTTCAGGCGACACCGAATCGTCGACGTTGTTGACCGTAACTGAAGTCCAGGACGCGTCCAGTGCTGGTTGCACCGTTCGGCTTCGGCCTAGCAGCCAAACTGACAACATCGCCGCTGCTATTAACAAGTAGCGAAAATTGAATATACGCATCGTGTGCCCCTCGAAGATACCTAGCGGTCGGCTGACCGACAAAATTGGCAAGCCTGTTCGAGATCCGCTGCATTTGAGCCCAACAGGGCGTAAATCCAAAGCGCATCGGATTCCGATTCCAGCAATGGTATCGACCGTCTGACTTGCAACACTTGGTCTAGGTGGAACGGATATACCAATTTCTCCGGTATCACCGACACACCAAGCCGTACAATCGTTACAAACTAACACGGTTGGCTGCGAGAGGCCTTATTCGTCGGTCACACAGCCTTCGGACGCGGATTTTACCGTCTTGATGTAGCGGTGCAGGGTACCGCGAGTCGCTTTGAGCGGAGGGGCCGTCCATGCTTTTCGGCGATTTTCAAGCTCCGCCGGCTCAACTTCCAGATCGATCACATTCTTGTCCGAATCAATCGTGATCTTGTCTCCATTTTTGACCAGTGCGATCGGGCCGCCCTCCTGAGCCTCAGGCGTAATATGCCCCACAATAAAGCCGTGGGACCCGCCCGAGAATCGACCGTCAGTCATCAGAGCCACATCGCTCCCTAGGCCGGCCCCCATGATGGCCGAGGTCGGAGTCAGCATTTCTGGCATTCCCGGGCCACCCTTGGGGCCTTCGTAACGAATAATGACGACATCGCCCTTGTTAATCTTTTTCTCTTCCAGAGCCGCCACCATGTCTTCCTCGGAATCGAAAACGTTCGCCGTACCCGAAAAAACATTGCCCTCCTTGCCTGTAATCTTGGCAACCGATCCCCCAGGAGCCAAGTTTCCCCTCAGGATCTGCAAGTGACCGGAAGATTTGATGGGATTGTCGAGCGGGCGGATCACATCTTGGCCCTCGGTCAGGCCGGGCAATTCCGCGACGTTCTCGGCCAGTGTTTTTCCCGTAACAGTCATACAATCGCCATGGATCATGTCATGTTCAAGCAAAAATTTCAGCACTGCTGGCGTCCCACCGACAGCATGCAAATCCTCTTGGACATATTTTCCGCTGGGCTTCAAGTCAGCCAGAAACGGCGTCCGGTCGCTGACGGCTTGAAAGTCATCCAATGTCAGGCTTACATCCACACTGCGAGCAATCGCAATCAGATGCAATACCGCGTTGGTGCTTCCGCCCAGAACGGTGATCAACACCAAGGCATTTTCGAAAGCCTTTCGAGTCATCACATCCCGAGGCTTCAGGTCCAGCTGTAACAATTTCAAAATTGCTGCGCCGGCCCGATGGCATTCGTCAATCTTGGCTGGATCTTCGGCAGGAATCGAGGAACTATAGGGCAAAGCCATTCCCAACGCTTCGATAGCACTGGCCATCGTGTTGGCGGTATACATGCCACCACACGCTCCCGCACCCGGACACGATTTCTTGACAATCTCTTTCCGCTGCTCATCATCAATTTTTCCAGCCACGTATTCGCCATAGCTCTGGAATGCCGAAACGATATCCAGCTTGCAGCCATTCAGTTTCCCTGCGCGAATCGTTCCCCCGTAAACCATCAAGCTGGGTCGATTCAAGCGGCCCATCGCAATCAAACACCCCGGCATGTTCTTGTCACAACCAGGCAACGCAATACAGGCATCGTACCACTGGCCAGCCATGATCGTTTCGATCGAATCGGCGATCACATCACGAGACTGAAGCGAGTAACTCATGCCGTCGGTGCCCATTGAGATCCCGTCGCTGACCCCAATCGTGTTGAAACGCATTCCGATCAGGTCCGCTTCGGTCACACCTTTCTTGACCTCCAGCGCCAATTTATCAAGATGCATGTTGCACGTGTTTCCCTCGTACCACACGCTTCCGATACCGATTTGAGCCTTATCCATATCCGCTTCGGTCATCCCGGTCCCGTAAAGCATTGCCTGGGAGGCACCTTGGACGGCAGGTTGAGTAATGCGGCGGCTGTATTTATTGAGTGACTCGGTCATGGAATTTCAGATAGGATTTGATGCTTAAGATCTGTTATCAGGTAATAAAAAACGTGCGGATGAGACAGCGGCGATTGCCCCTGCAACCGAGCGGATACTCAATTCAATATAGCAAAAAAGCCACAGTCACCGTGTCGGCAACTGCGGCTTGAGTTGTATTCAGTCGCTTTGGCCAAACAAAATCTGGCTAAAAGGAACCTGTCGCAACAAATCAGCTTTGAGTGGCAGCAGCTTCAACGGGCTTGGCTTCGCCCTCGGCAGCAGGCTCAGCAGTAGCGGCTTCAGCAGTATCGCCGTCACCTGCTTCAGCTTCGGCTTCGGCGGCTGCCTCGGCAGCGGCTTCGGCAACAACAACCGCAGGGTCAAGACCCTCGGCCAACTGGTCCAAGGACTGGCTGATTTTTTCGAGCACAGGATCACGCCCGTCCGCCATAAAACTCGGCCCGTCTGTGGAAGCAGAAATCGCTCCATCGTAACCGGCGGCGATCAGCAACTGGGCGACTTGATAAGAAACCGAGCCCTCTGAACTAGCTGGAACTGGAACCCGATCTGCTTTCGTCAGCGAACTTGCATCCGCACCTTCATTCAAGTCAGCCAAGCGAACTTCGGTAATCGAGTTCGATGCCAGCAAAGCCTTGACTTGATCGACCGTTCCGCCACCCGCCTGCCACTCGAACATATCCAAGCAAACGCCCAGATTTTCGTGCCCAACGGCCGTGACAAGTTTTTGAACTTCTTCTGCGGTCTGGATGAACTTGAATTGACCATCGACCTCCTCGGCTCCAACCGCTTTCAGATAGACGCCGATCTTGATGTCGAGAGTCGAAAAGATCTCGGCAACTTCCTTCAGTCGAGTCTGATGTGTGTCGAAGTTCTCTTGGAAGGAATCGGTTGGGCTGTTGGTTTCAAGTTCAACAAAACACCGCTTGGCTCCCAGTTCCGACGCCAAGGAAAGAATCGTCTCGATTTTCCCCACGCCCTTCTTGAACGCCTCTTCGCTCGCTCCAAAATTAATTGGTAGGCGGAACGTGCCCAAGTCGAGCTGCTTAGCACTCTTAAGGAACTGACAGGCAAACTCTTTGCCCAAGGCATCGTGACGCCCCAGCAAGTCTTCCATGTCAATTTCGACACCGTCGAACTTGTAAGTCAGCGCCAACTCGATCAGTTCGTTCTGGCGTCCACCGATACCAAGTCCACGGGTGTTGAGAATTTTATACATCATGCCTCCTAATAGCCTGTCATAGCCCCTTTTAAATACTCACATCGCCCGAGTAGCGGTCTCGGCAGCAGAACGGAGACTCCGCTCAAACGGGCACAAATGGGGGCAATAATCTGTGCGAAAGGGCAAGATTATGTCAAAGAACCCCATATTTTGCTAGACGCTGTTTTTCACAATATTTGCAGCCCCAAATCTCCTCAATCGCTCCAGATGCCGCCCCGAGATGACGATTTCTCCATTGCCAGGCAAAGTCGCCAGCCACTTGCTCGATTCGTTGGGCAATGGGCCGCTACAACCAACCACCACAATGGGCCACCTAAGGGGGGCTGGATGTCCGGTTTGGAGGAATTGGCCGGAGCAGGGCAGAAGATTGACTTCTTGCGACCGTCGGCTAGATTTAAAGTGTCAACAGACAAACGACAGCTCACGGGGGCGAATTGGATTCGACCGGATTGCGGAAGGGCTGGTTGCATGTCGTGGTTGATCAGAAGGCCACGTAAAAATCTGATCAAAAACTTTTAATTGCAGAAGATAACACTTTCGCAATGGCTGCGTAACAACGGCCCCGGTTGAGGAACTTCGCTGGAGAGTTCTGAAAACCGGATAGCAATTCCAGATCGGCCTCCGTCACGTTGGACACGCGGGGGCCTAAACAAAGTTTCCATCTAGTTTGGCCTTCAGTTTGTCGCTGGACGGCTGGCCGAGCGAAAATCGGAAAACACCGACTACACATGTAGACGCCATCTTGGAACCATCGCGGGACGCGGGTTCGATCCCCGCCGCCTCCA
>CAZLYM010000109.1:0-13177 GCA_964563475.1 uncultured Pirellulaceae bacterium | reverse complement strand
CCCTTACTGACGCTCAAGTTACGACTTGTTAATGCCATTCGGGACAGGTCCAATAACTGCTTCGGTGCACATCGACCGAGGTTGTTTGAGATCAATGGCCTAGGTACTTCGGTGTATCGCCGACGAGAAGCCTAACTTCATTGTCATATTCACCGATGACCAAGGCTACAACGATTTAGGCCGCTTTGGGCGACCTACCCAACGAAGACTATTTGTCCTTCGCCTGTATCGAGGCCGCCATCACCAACGATAAAGCGGTCGCTGTAAGCAGAGGTGAACCCCACTGTTTCTCAACTCGGATACCTACATGCATCAGTGTCTAGATGATTCATGTGGCACGGAGGCCTTCAGATGCGCGATTGTACTCAAGGAAGATTCCGACGGCAGCTCGGCCGGTCAGTGACAGGCGAGTGTCAATCACCAGCTTTGACAAACCTTTGACAGCGCGGTTATTTGTCGTTGCTGATTTGAACCTCACCAAGCTTGCCATTGACGCGAATGTTTACCTTTGCCGGGGGAGATTTTCCAATATGGCGGACGTCCATATTCGTGATTTTTCCTTCCTTCCAAGCGAAGTCGAGTTCGTATCCTCCTCGAGCGCGTAGCCCCTTCACCGAACCGTTAGTCCACGCCTTGGGCAGCGCGGGCAGTAGTTCGATTTCGTCCGCGTGAGATTGCAGTAACATCTCGGCCACACCCGCAGTGCCACCAAAGTTTCCATCGATTTGGAAGGGAGGATGTTTGTCAAACAAATTGTTGTGCGTTGATTTCTTGAGCAGCAAAACGAAATTCTGATGTGCCTTCTCAGCATCTTTGAACCGAGCCCAGAAATTGATGATCCAAGCTCGGCTCCAGCCCGTGTGGCCTCCGCCTTGAGCGAGTCGGGCGTCGATCGATTTGCGAGCCGCCGCGACCATTTCGGGAGCGTTGTTCAGGTGGTACTGCCGACCGGGGTGCAGTGCGAACAGATGGGAAATGTGTCGATGTCCCGGATTGACTTCTTCGAACTCTTCGGCCCACTCCATCAGCCGTCCATCTGATCCGATCTGTGGCAAGGCAAGATCAGCAAGGGCAGATCGAATGTCTTGAACGATCGGGTCGTCGATCTCAAGAATCTCGGCGGCCTCCAAGGTGTTGGTGAACACGTCCCAGATGATCTGTTGGTCCATGGAAGCGCCCATCGACATGTTTACAGGTTCTTTGTCTGCGGTTCCCGGAGCGACGAATTTGTTTTCGGGTGAAGTGCTTGGCCCCGAAACGAGCTTGCCCGATTCTGGATGCCTGACAAGCCAATCGAGAAAGAACAGAGAGGCTTCTTTCAATACCGGATAAGCACGTTCTCGCAAGAAGGTTTGGTCTCCGGTAAAGCGGTAGTGCTCCATAAAGTGCTGGGTGCACCAAGCGCCGCCGACGACCCATTGGCCGTATTGGACTTTGCCCATCGGAGCGACAAAGTGCCACGCATCCGAAGTATGCCCCGCAAAAAATCCTCGACAGCCGTACAGATCTTTTGCTGACTGCTGGCCCGTAGGGACAAGGCGTTCGGTGTAACTTAAAAATGGCAGGTGGCATTCCGAGAGGTTGCATGTCTCGGCAGGCCAATAGTTCATCTGCGCGTTGATGTTGATGTGGTAGTCGCTATTCCATGGTGCGTTCATGTCCTTGCACCAGATCCCCTGCAGGTTCGCCGGGAGACAGCCCTCGCGAGAAGAAGTGATCAGCAAGTAGCGACCATACTGAAAATAGAGTGCCTCAAAGTTTGGATCGATGACCGAATCTTTTTGCTTGTAGCTTTGCAATCGCTTCAACGTTGGTTGGTCGGAAGGTTCGCCAAGCTTCAGCTCCACCCGACGAAAAAGCTCTTGGTGGGAGGCGACGGAATCGTTCGCAATTGTTTCGAAACCCTTTGAAATCGCCTTGTCGAGCGTGCTCAGGCACTCCGCCGCAAGATCTTTCTTTAGTGGGTTGGCGGTTTCATCGCGGTTGTAGTCGGTGGCCGCAGCGATGTAGATCGTGACAGCGTCCGCCGATTCAACGTTGATCTTTGTGTCCTGAATGTTGGCACTGCCGTTTTCGGCAACGGCCCGGTAGGCGGCAGCAAACTTGACTCCTTTGTGCTTTTTGCCGTGCGACGCTTGGGCACTTGTGACAAGCGTGGCGCTGTTTTCCCCACCGTTGTTTTCCGTAATCCCAAACACGCCTGGACGAGTAACCGATGCATTGAATGAAACGGCGCCTGGTTTATTGGCCGTGATTCTTATCGCAATGACTTGGTCGACCGGGCTGGCGAGCACTTGCCGGACATAGTCGACGCCATCGATCGAATACTGGGTCGTCGCGATGGCAGTATCGAGATTCAAATCGCGACGGTAGTTTGTGGCTGAGCCTTTGTGCCCAAAATCGAAATTCAGTTTGCCCATCGTCTGGTAGCTGCGAGGCGCAATCCTTCGTGCCATGATTGACTGTTGGAGCTTTTGCGCTTCGACATACTTACCTTCGAACAGCAAGGCTCGCACTTTGTCGATCGTCTGGCTGACGTTGCGAGTGACTTCCGGGACGGGTGGCCCGGCCCAGATGGATTCTTCGTTGAGCTGAATGATCTCTTTGGACACGCCGCCGTAAATCATGGCGGCTAGCCGACCGTTGCCGATCGGCATCGCTTCCTCCCAGTGAGTCGCCGGTTTTTGATACCAAAGGGATAGCGGCTCAGTTGGTGGTTCTGCCAAACCAGTCAACGAAACCGATTCCTGATACCTGAAGTTCTGACGCTGAATGACTTTGCCGACCGCTGCGTGCGTGAGGCAACCTGTGGCAAGCATTAACGCTACAAGAAATGCTGTTACTTTTGGGTTCATTCGTGTTGTCTTCCGATTGATAATAAAGGTGACTGTGCGTTCAGGTTTCTTGAATCCTCACGTGGTTGATTCTATTTGCTGCATGTTGTTGCGACCAGACGCTGTGTTTGACGGCGCGGGTAATAGTGCAGGGCTGCGACCAGAGTG
This sequence comes from uncultured Pirellulaceae bacterium, assembly GCA_964563475.1. GTDB lineage: Bacteria > Planctomycetota > Planctomycetia > Pirellulales > Pirellulaceae > Mariniblastus. The sequence continues at coordinate 10,175 of CAZLYM010000109.1, read as the reverse complement.
AATGCCTGACGCATTAAGCTACCCCCTTTTGTGTTCTTGATCCGTTTTAGCAGCGCTTCGCGCTTGTCTTTTCGATGGCCAGACATTAAACACTCTCAAGAGCGGTCTTTAGAGTTTAGTTGTCGCAGTCTGCGGTTTCTCGTTTTGTAGAGGTCATTTTTGTGAATTTGTTATACCGACTGTTTTTAGCGACCCTGTGCTGTCATGCGATCGCATGCTCGGCCGACGCTGCTTGCCGTGCGGAGTCGCCAAACTTTCTCGTCATCATGGCTGATGATCTTGGCTATGGCGACCTTGGCTGTGCCGGCAGCCAGTTGATTAAGACTCCGCACATCGACCAGTTGGCCGGCGGCGGCACGATTTTCACTCAAGCGTATGTCGCCAGTTCCGTTTGCTCACCGTCTCGTGCTGGTTTTATGACTGGCCGCGACCCACGCCGATTCGGCTACGAAGGGAACCTGAATGACGGTGCAGCGAAGTATGCGACTCGACCTGAATTGCTGGGGCTGCCGGTGACTGAGCATACGCTGGCTGATCACTTGAAGAACGTCGGCTATCACACGGGGATTGTCGGGAAGTGGCATCTGGGTTTGGCGGACAAGTTTCACCCAAACCGTCGTGGGTTCGATTACTTCTGTGGGATGCGAAATGGCGGTCATGACTACTTCCCGCGGGAGGGCAAGAACCGGATCGAACGTAATGGCCAGCCGGTGAAGGATTTCAGCAGTCCGTATTTGACGGATTTTTTTAGTGACGAAGCCGTCGGTTGGATTGAAGAGCCCAAAGGCAAGCCTTGGTTTCTTTTTCTTTCTTACAACGCGCCGCATACTCCGATGCAAGCGACTGATGCCGACCTGAAAGTCTTTGCTCACATCAAAGATAAAAAACGCCGGACCTACGCGGCAATGGTTTACGCGATGGATCGAGGCATCGGTCAGGTCTTGGCGGCGTTGGAGCGGACGGGGCAATCGCGCGACACGTTTGTCGTTTTCCTGTCAGACAATGGAGGCGCCACCAACAATGCAAGTTGGAACGGGAACCTGTCCGGAGCTAAAGGAACCTTGCTGGAGGGCGGAGTTCGTGTGCCCATGATCTGGCGTTGGCCCGATAAAATTCCTGCCGGGAATCAGTCGCAGACGGTGGTTTCGAGTCTCGATTTGCTTCCCACGTTTTTGGCCGCGGCGGGTGCGAGTCCAATTTCGCTTAATCCGCCGGCGTCGCATGAAGATGCTAGAAATCGAAAACGCATGGTAAAGTTGTGCGGTCAGTATGATGGCGTTGACGTTTTGCCGTTGATTGCCAATGAAGCTCAGGGAAATGGCGGGCGCAATCGCCCGCTCTTTTGGCGACTTCAAGGGCAGGCGGCAATGTTGCAGGGCGAGCAAAAGTTGATTCGACTCGGCCATCGACCGGCTCAATTGTTTCGGCCAGCGGCAGACCCCGGTGAGCAGACGGACTTGGCTGCGGAGCGACCGGACGAACTTCGGCAGGCGTTCAAACTACTGGGACGCTGGGAAGCAGCGCTGCCGACGGTTCCTCTCTGGGACTCATCACCCTATTGGTTCGGCGACAGTGCCAAGATTTACGACAACTGGCGGCCTCGACCGGAACCCAAGTAAACGCAACGTTCGGGCCGGCGAATACGATCGATTTGCCAAAATGGGCTGTTTCTGCACGTCGGGTTTTCTCAAGTTGGCAAGAAATCCCAATTTAGGGCGAATCGTATTACTGTTCTTCCGGTTTGGTATTTATAAGACGCTACTCGTGCGGCCATAATGTTCGCTCATATTCAACACATTAGGATTCCGAAGATGCTGACCCATTTTTTAACCTTTCAATCTGCTTGCCTACGGCACATGCAGATTCGTTTCGCGAGCGTACTTTTTATTGGTGTGGTTAGCTGTGGAGCTTGTCCTTCATTCGGTCAGGCCGTGCTCGAACAACCCGTGGCACCCACTGCGGGACAGCAGGTTGCTCCGCCTGTCAGCGAAGCTATGCCAAGTAAAACACCGGCCGGACCGGCGAAATCTTCGGCAGCATCTCTGGCTCGATTGACAAACGACACGCGGTACCTTGCGTCGGACGAATTGGCTGGGCGTCAGCCGGGGACACCGGAGATGCAATTGGCGGTCGATTTCATCGTTAAGCAGTACCAAGAAGCTGGGGTTAAAGGCGCGGCCGAAGACGGTAGCTACTTTCAGGCCGTACCCGTCGAAGGAAATCAGAAGATCGAAGCAGCTAAGACTCGTATGGCGTTTGCGGGGCCAGACGGTCAAACGCTGAAGTTGATTTTGGGCGAGACATTCACCAGCTTGATCGCACGCAAATCGAATTCGATCCAAGGCGATCTGATGTTTGTGGGCTACGGGATTGCTGCCAAGGAACACAACTATAACGAATACTTGGATGTCGACGTCAAAGACAAAGTCGTTGTCATGATTCGCCGCGAACCTCAACAGAATTCAGCAGACAGTGTGTTTGATGGTCAGGATACTTCAGAGCACTCGTTCATCGTCTCAAAGATCCGTGCGGCAAGAGCAGCTAAAGCGGCAGGGATTATTCTGGTGAACGATTCGGGCACGGCTTTCGACGACGAAGCCGATCAGTTGGTGCAATCAGGCCAGTTCGGTACTGTTTCGTTTCCGTTTTATCAAATGAAACGCGCAACGTTGAATGAGATGCTGGTCGCGTCGCCGATGCATACCCCAACCGGAAAGAAACTGGCTACGCTGGAGCAAGCCGAAGAGTGGATTGATTCGAAACTCGAGCCAATTTCCCAGCCGATTAAAGGCTGGTCGGTCGACGCAGGTGTTGAATTCTCCAAACCGAACATTGATACCTCCAACTTGATCGCTGTGATTCCTGGGCAGGGGAAATTGGCGGAGGAAACGGTGATCGTTGGAGCTCACTACGATCACATCGGTCGAGGTGCCTACGGGTCTCGAACGCCAGGTCGTAAGGAGATTCATAACGGTGCTGACGACAACGCGACGGGAACCGCAGCGGTGATTGAGTTGGCTCGTCGTTTTTCAAAACGGGCAGCTGATGAAACGCCTCGGCGACGCCTGGTGTTGATTTGCTTTACCGCCGAAGAAATGGGATTGCTCGGAGCAAGGCATTATGTATCGGAGCCCTTGTTCGATCTGGATAGCACCGTGGCCATGGTAAATTTCGACATGATTGGCTCACTTAGAAATGATGAACTGACGATTTATAACTGGAATACATCGCCACAATTCTCTGCGATGTTGAACACGGCCAACGAGCCGCTTGGCTTGGAGTTGAAGTTGCCGCCTGCCGCATTCGCAGGTAGCGATCATCTGCCGTTCAATCAGTTTCGAATTCCTAACATGTTTATTCACACGGGCCTCACTGATACGTATCACACGCCTGATGACACTTTCGAGACAATGAACTGTGAAGGTATTTTGAAAACGGTAGACTTTTCGCAGAGTGTGCTGGAGCAGTTGCTCACATCGCCCAGACCGAAATACGGCACGCCAAGGCGTTTTACGCTGGGGATTCAGTTGGACCGGGAAGGCGGAAAGGACGGCGTCCAGATCACGAAAGTGGTGAAGGATTCAGTTGCTGAAGCGGCGGGGATTGAAGCTGGTGATTGGGTCATGTCGATTGATGATGACCCCATCTCTCGGCGTCGTGACTTAGTCCGCCGAATTCGCCGTGATGCTGGTAAGACGGTCAACTTGAAAGTTCGTCGCGGTGAAGAGGAAATTGATTTCACGATCGAATTGAAGAACAAGTCATGATCGGATTGTCGTTGTTGCCTTTGTTTTCTGACTTGACTGAGCCACGCCATGCCCAAAAAGAAACGTTCGAACTCGCAACCAATCGGTGATTCCGATGCAGAATCGATTGAAGTGGGGGAGCTCCGCGAAAAGATATACGAGATCATTTTTGGTGCGGATACGCCGGCGGGGTTAGGGTTCGACGTTGCCTTGCTAGTCGCGATCCTAATCAGCGTGACTTGCGTATGCCTTGGAACGATCGAAGGCGTCAGCGAGAAATGGGGCGTTTGGTTTTTTCGAATTGAATGGACGCTAACCATTTTGTTTACGTTGGAATACGCTCTGCGTCTGTACTGCGTTCGGCGCCCGGTAAAGTATGCAACCAGCTTTTTTGGAATCGTTGACCTGCTGGCGGTCCTACCTTCTTATCTACCGCTTTTCCTGCCAGGCTACCATACATTCGCGGTCGTTCGAGCGTTGCGGCTGCTGCGAGTGTTTCGTATTTTGAAAATGGGTTGGTTCGTGCAAGAGTCGGATGATCTTGCAAGGGCCGTCTATCAGGCTCGGGCCAAGATCGTTGTGTTTGTCAGCGTCATTCTGATCGCGATCACCATCGCTGGCTCGATGATGTACGAAATCGAAAATCCGCAATCACGACGCGATGCGATGAGCGAGTTGAACCAGCTCTCGGAAGTTGCAATCGAGAATGGTTTTTCGCTCGACCCGAAGAGTGAACGATTTGACGATCTGGCCGTGAAACAGGGGGTTACACGTGATGTACTTGAAAACCACATCAACCAATTGGCAAAGGAAATCGGGGCTCCACTGGAATCGTTCCTTGCGGGAGACATCGTTGCCAGCCAGTTTAGTAGCATTCCGCAGGCCATGTATTGGGCGACGGTAACCATGACCACGGTCGGATACGGAGACATTGTGCCTCGCACGGCACCGGGCAAAATTGTTTCCACTGTTCTAATTTTGCTTGGCTATAGCCTGATCATCGTTCCGACCGGGTTTGTGTCGGCTGAAATGATCAACAATAACAAATCGGATTCGAACGTCAGTTGTCGCTCTTGTAAGAATTCGGACCATGACGCGGATGCTCGCTTTTGTAAGTATTGTGGCGAGCAAATTTGATGTCATTTACTCGCCTAGTGATTCGCATTGACGTGGTGACCGCCTCCAAAATCGCTTAAGTTAGCTGTATGGGAGAAACCGACAAACAATCTGACGAAACGGCCGATGGTGCTGAGCACGCTGAGCACGCTGAGCAAAGCGACGGCGATTCCTCTGCTTCGAATTTGCAGCTTGAGGTCAACGAAGAGATTCAACTGGATGACGGTGAGGATTTTACACTGCAAACGCTCAGCGAGGCGTACGCAGAAGTCATGCGGAGTGAAGATTCAGATCATGAAGATGAAGACGAGGCATCTGAAGATCCAGAGGACGACGAGGTCCAAGCTGCGTCGTCAGCGACTCCCGACCAAGACGACGATGTCGCCTGTCCGATTTCGCCTGAGTCGATTGTTGAATCCATTCTTTTTGTCGGTGCTCCCAGCGATGTTAAGCTGACCAGCCGAAAGATTGCGGCAGTGCTGCGTGACGTGAGCCCCAAAGAAGTTACCCAGATTGTGAAGAAGCTCAACGCAGGCTATGTCGAACGAAACGCCGCGTGGCGAATTGCGACCGACAAGGGTAATTGTCAAATGGTGTTGCACGAGTCGCTTGAATCGTTTCGCGATGAATTTTTCGGGCGAAATCGTCAGTTCAAATTGAATCAGTCGTCCATCGACGTGCTGGCGGTGGTCGCCTATCACCAGCCGGCGACCGTCCAGGAAATCGACAAAGTACGGGGCAAGAAAAGCAGCAGCATTCTGAACCAGTTAGTCAAGCGACAGTTGCTGGTGAAAGAGCAATCGGACGATTCGCCCCCAAAAAAGCAATATCGAACCACAGATCGTTTCCTTGACCTGTTTGGCCTGACCGAGATTGAAGATTTGCCTCAAAGCCACGAAGTGGGAGACATCGAGGAATTTGTTGACTAGGTAAGTGGCAGGATGAAACCCACTGGCAGATTGAGGAAATCGGGCGAAGTTTCAATATCCTGAGCGTTAGATTTAAACTTGCCTTCTGCCTTAGTCAGATTGATGTTTACACGCTTACACGCATCAAAAATACAAGTTGGTTGGCGGCACGTTGAATTGGTATGAGGAAAACATCACATCCGCAGCGTGGCGATTTTTAAATAAATTCGCTACGATGACAGCGCTGGGGCAGCGGATGGGCACAGTAAACATCATTTGGGAAGATTGGACGGAATCATGATCAGAGGCAATGCGGTTGCGTTAATTTTGGGCGGAGGAAGAGGCAGTCGACTCGCGCCGCTGACGTCCATACGAAGCAAGCCTGCTGTGCCGCTGGGGGGGCAATATCGATTGATCGATATCCCAATCTCGAATTGTATCAACAGCGGCATCAATCACATCTTTGTGTTGACTCAGTTTTTGTCCGTCAGTCTGCACCAGCACATTCGTCGTTCGTACTCGTTTGATCATTTCAGTGGCGGCTTTGTCGAGTTGCTTGCGGCTCAGGAAACGACTAGCAATGAGTCTGATTGGTATCAAGGAACTGCTGACGCCGTTCGGAAAAATATTGTCTACTTCGATCAGCCTGATATCGAGCACGTGGTGATTCTATCTGGCGATCAACTTTATCGCATGGACTACGGAGACCTAATTGATACTCATGTCAAAAGTGGGGCTGACGTGACGATCTCCTGCATTCCCGTGACTCGTGAAGATGCCCGTGGGTTTGGCATCATGCAGATTGGTGACGATGGAAGGGTCAATGGTTTTGTGGAAAAGCCTCAGACCGATGAAGAGCTGGACGCGGTCAGCACGGCGCCTGATTGGATCGAAAATCAGGGAGTGGAAAGCAAAGGCCGAGACTGCATCGCCAGCATGGGCATGTACGTATTCAATGCCAAGCTCTTGAAGGAGTTGCTCAGCAATTCGGATTTTACAGATTTTGGCAAGGAGCTTTTCCCTGAGGCGATCAAGACGCATCACGTTCAGATGCATCTGTTCGATGGCTACTGGGAGGACATTGGAACGGTTCGCTCGTTTTATGATGCTAACTTGAACATGGCCAATGACAATCCGGAGTTCGGCCTTGATGAAGCGTCGGCTCCGATCTACACGCGAGCTCGTTTCCTGCCGCCAAGTCGAATGTCAGGGGCCGAGGTTTCGAACAGTTTGATTTCAAACGGTTGCCGCCTTGGTAAAGGTACGATTATAGAGCACAGTGTCGTAGGGCTGCGAGCGATCACGGATCCGAACGTCACGATCAGAAAGTCGATCGTGATGGGCAACGATTTTTACGCCGGTGAAGGCGATGAAGAAGGTGACTTGGACGTACCGCTGACGATCGGTTCGGGTACGATCATCGAGGGAGCCATCATCGACAAGAACGTTCGAATCGGGAACAACGTGAAAATTGTTAACGCGTCCGGTCGCATGGACACCAGTCATGACCATCCTAAGTGCGTCATTCGCGATGGGATCCCGATCGTGATGAAAAACGTCACGCTGCCCGATGGTTGGGACTTGGAAAAGGATGTGTAGGGGCATTCTTTGAATTGATCGGTTTTGAGTCGTTTAACGACGAGCCGGTAGGGTAGGTGACTACGTATTGAATCGTTTAACGACAAGCCGACGGGCGGCCGTGCTCTCGGTACGAAGAGAGCGAATGATCAAATTTTTATAGCCGCGAATAGACACGAGTAAAGTTACGCTTCAATTCGTGTCTATTGGAGACCGTTCGTGATTAAAGCATGGAACGTTAAAGACGACGTTTGCCCCTGAATCTCCGCCACCAGAATCTCCGCCTCCATTAACTGTGGAGATTTACACATTTGTGGTAAAAGCGTTTTGGGGCGTATTTTGTTTCTTTGCGCATTTAATCCGGACACATTTAGCTTCCGGCAACGCGGTAAAACGGGGCAATGCTGTTCGGTGGCTAAAAGTTGGATTATTTTGTCTGGGCGAAGGAAAAAAAGGAATTGATGGGGCATTGCCGACAGATTAACCTATTGAAGCTGTATGAAATTTGTCACGAAGTGACGGGTGACTAACAGCGAGTTCCTTTCCCCATTGATGTGTTGCTTAAGTTGAAAGAAATCATGTCCCGTAAATCAAAATCACATCGTCGTCCTGTCAATCGGACAGTTCGTTCATGCAGTGTTCGGCAAAGCAAGCAGCTGAGCTTCGAGCAGTTGGAAGCTAGGCATTTGCTGGCGACGCTAGTCGTAAACAGTACGGCCGATGGGCCGGTGGATTTTGACGACAGCGCGGTAACCCTGCGCGAAGCGATTGTGGCAGCCAACAACGATGCAATAGTCGCTCCGGGGGGCGAGGCTGGCAGCGGTGCCGACACGATTACGTTTGACGAGACTGTGTTCACGGGAACACAAACGATTAACATTGCCAGTCAGTTACCAAGAATCACCAGCGGCGTGACGATCACGGGCCCTGGGGCTAATTTGCTTACCATCGACGCGGGCGACGGAACGGATAGCCAGTTTGGCACCGGCAATGGCTTCCGGATCTTCAACATCGATGATGGTGACAGCAGCAGGCAAATCGAAGTCATGCTCAGCGGGCTGACTCTCACCGGCGGCGACGAGTCAAACAATGGCGGCGCGATCCTCAACCGCGAGAACCTAACACTCGACAGCAGCACGGTCTCGGGCAATGCCAGCGGCCTTGGCGGCGGTATCTTCAACGATGGTGAGGTGACGGCTACCAACAGCACGCTCTCGGGCAATTCGAGCCTCTACGGTGGTGGCGGCATTTACACCTCTGGTACGGCGACGATCACCAGTAGCACACTATCGGGAAATTCGGTTAGCGGTAGCAACGGCGGCGGTGTTTTCAACTCCACCGCCGGCACGTTGACGATCACCAGCAGCACGCTTTCGGGAAATTCGGTTAGCTACGACTACGCCTACGGCGGGGGAATCTTCAGCGCTGGCACGGTGACGATTACCAGCAGTACGCTCTCAGGGAATTCGGCCGATCTTGGCAGCGGCGGCGGCATCTACAACTTTGGTACGGCGACGGTCACCAACAGTACGCTATCGGGCAATTCAGCCAGATACGGTGGCGGCATCAGTAGCTATACCGGAACGGCGACGCTCACCAACAACATTGTGGCAAATTCGTTGGACGGTGGCGATCTGCTTGGCGGTGATTTGCTTACCGGCAGCTTTAATTTGATCGGCGATGGTCAGAATTTGGGTGCTCTCACGAACACTCTCACGGACGACCCGTTGCTAGGTCCGTTGGCCGACAACGGTGGCCCGACGCAAACCCACGCTTTGCTGCCCGGCAGTCCGGCGATCAACGCGGGGAATGACAGCGTCACTCAAACAGAAGACCAGCGTGGGTTGACTCGCAATGTCAACGGTGTCGACATTGGTGCGTTCGAGCTCCAGTTGGCTGAGCCGTCGGGCGATTCACCTTTGGTTACATCTTTTACTCGCGACGAGGGAGGTGTGCTGGATCGCCCTGATCTGTTGAGCACGATATCCGTTTCGTTTGACGTCAATGTGATCGTCAGTGTGGATGACCTTGTGATTCGCAATGACACGTTGGGTGGTAGTTTGGTCGACACGTCCGGTTTGACTTTCAACTACGACACATCGACGCGGACTGCGATTTGGAACTTCAGCGACCTGACGCTTGATGCTGCGTTTTATTCGTTCGAGTTAACGAGTGATATTGTTTCGGTCGACGGTAACTTAAGCTTGGACGGTGATGGGGACGGGAGTCCAGGCGGAGCGTTTATTGAACCGATCTACGTGGCGATCCAAGGTGATGCCAACCTAGACGGACAAGTGGATGTCTTGAATGATGCCTTTGCATTGGTAGGTAATTTGGGCACCAACGGCGGAGCCACTTTCGCTCAGGGCGACTTTAATGGAGACGGTAATGTTGACGTGTTGAACGATGCCTTTATCTTGGTAGGCAATTTGGGTGAATCGGTGATGCCACCCGAACCCGAATCCGAAGCTGCAACGTCACAGAGTTTTGTTCCACCGATGCTTGCAGTGATCGACCCAACGGCATCGGTGTCACCGACGGCAGCGATTATTGAGCAGGCCGTTGAGCAATCCGACGACGAGACGGAGGACGAATTTGTCGTCGCTGTGCCACGCGAGGTCGTAAAGGCAGCGTCTCCGGAACTGTCGGGTGATCAAGTTCGCGACGACGCCTTTGCGTCGGAGTTTGGGTCGCTTGATTCGTTTTGGGTTTAGTAGACATTCGTCGCCAGCATTCTCCGAATGATGAATGGGGCGGTGCATCACGCGGAGCGTGATGACTACATTGGATGAATGGGGCGGTGCATCACGCGGAGCGTGATGACTAC
>CAZLYM010000108.1:11467-13189 GCA_964563475.1 uncultured Pirellulaceae bacterium | reverse complement strand
TTCGAAGTCACCAGCATCGTCGTGCATGCAGTCACTCCAACGGCGACCGTCCGTGTAAGACTTACATGCTTTGCAACAGACTGGTCGTCATGGCTTGAAAAACAAGATCCATTTTTTCGAACTCACGGTCTTCCGCCTGATACCACGCCAACACGCGACGCTGGTCTTTTTCAAAAACCTGCAAGCGAACTCGAATCAGAAAATCCAGACAATAGAACAAGGCTTCCTGCCCCTCGATCGACTGTTCGTTGGAAGATGCTTCCAAATCCGATAGCTCCAGATCCGGGTAGGTTTCACGAAGTGTCTCCCATGTCTGCTCCAACAACCGATCCGGTTGAGTACCGTCGGGATAAACGTGGACCGACCACATGGCGGCTCCATCAGGAGAATCCACAGTGATCTCGTGGGGAATCGAATCATCCGCCGAATCGGTCAGCTTCCAGTTCTCGGGGTACATGAAATTGAGCCCGAGTTTGTCGTAGACGGCGGTCATTTGAGTGGCTTCCGCAACTTGATAGAACAGCTTGGTAGAACAGGCAAGTAACGCAATAAAGCTTAGCAGAACGGTAATTTCTCAGAAGGGGCAGGGGAGTGAGGCAAAGTTGATTTCACATGCTCAAACCCGACAAAAACGTTGTTTTCGACGTGGCTACGCAGTCGATGTACTGCTACAGTCTCCGTGAACAATGCTCGTCCAAAAAAGAACTTGGGGCGGAGCTTTGTTTTCATCCCTGCTGCTAGGAGTTGCTTCCGCTGCTTTCCGTCCGTTCATTCCGTTCGTTCCGTTTGGCTGCCACTTGCCTTGCTCTGCTGGCCATGACTGCCGGCTGCCAAACGCTTCATCCGTTTCACAATTCTGTGCAAGGGAAGGCTTCGGTACTGCGCCAATGGACTCATTCGGGGCTCGAGGCGATGCAAAACGGAAAACTGTCTCAGGCGAGATCCTTTTTCAGACGTGCCGCCAGCCAATCGCCGCAAGATATTGTTGCGAGAGTAAACTTGGCTCGCGCGGACGCGCGGCTGGGGAATTTGCAAGAAGCAACGGAACACATGCGATCGGCGATCGAACTTGATCCGGACGAGCCAGACCTACACGTCGAATTGGGCGAACTCTGGTTCCAAGCGTCGCGACCCACCGAAGCCGCGGCGAGTGTCGCCCGAGCGTTAGAGTTGAGTCCACGATCTGCCAAAGCTTGGGGGCTCAAAGGAAAACTATCTCACTCTGCCGGTAACCTTCAACAAGCGTTGTCCGAATACCAGCGTTCACTCAGTTACTCGTCGACGCACGGAATTCACGATGATGAAACGCAAATGCTGATGGCTCAGGTTTATCAACAACTGGGCAAACCGACCCGCGCCTTGTCGACGGTCGAGCAATTGCTGAGTCGCTACCCTCGCGATCGCCAACCGGAAAACGCGCTACTGGCAAAAGGTAAAACCTTGATGCAACTCAACCAACCCGGACCTGCGACGGACGTACTGGCCATCGCCTGTGCTCGACCGGATGCCACCTTGGAATCGCATCTTAGATTGGGCGAAGCTCAATTATTAAACGGCCAGCAGGCCTCGGCACGAAAAACGATCGCGCAGGCCAGACGGCGACACCCTGATGAACCTCTGCTGGCTGAACTTCAAGCGCAATTGAATGGCCAAGATCGAACAGCGATCGCAGCGCGAGAATCAGTCGGATCCGACGCCACTGTTATTCGATAGCCGATTCGA
>CAZLYM010000108.1:3116-11367 GCA_964563475.1 uncultured Pirellulaceae bacterium | reverse complement strand
TTCGAGCAATAGCCGATTCGAGCCAGTTCGATCCGATTCTTTTCCGTGCTGCACCGCGATCGCGATGTAACAGCGCGTTCGACCCGCAACCGGAAAATCCATCGCAATCGGTGCGATCCGACATCTGCGAGAGCGTTCCACCAATCCAGCAGCCCGTTTTCGCAATATAAGACGGGCGAAGCTGAAATAATCGAGCCGAATTTTTCGATAACTTATTGGATGCACTGCTAACAGCAACCTATTCTTCAATGGCCGATGCCTAGGCGTCGTTAGCCTTGTTTTTCTTGCATGAATCAGCATGAGGACTTGCTCAGCAGTAAAACTAACGGATTCCATTTCAGATCGCTCACATCATACGAACGATGAACTGTGTCCATTAGCTGACGTATTTGCTTGCAAGCCCTGAACTGAGTTTTCAACCCACCGAGTATCCGATGACTGTCGAAAACAAAACTTTTGGTACTAGCGCTAACGCCAACTTCTTGGACCGTCGTGACCCGGATGCAAGCAATGCATCACCGGGCCTCGAGCGTCGTCAATTCTCCGATAGCCATTCGAACTTGAGCGGCGAGGCCGCTGAACTTGGTCGTGCCATCGACAAGTACAAGCTGATGAATCGCCGTCGGTACATCTCCTACGAAGAGATGTTGAGCATCGTGAAATCGCTTGGCTACACGAAATCCTAAGCTGATTTTCTTCCAGCAGAGGTTTGTGGAGCTACTATCTTGGGCGCCACTATTTTGGGGCGCCATTATCTTTTCAGCGACCCCAACCGCCCCTCCAGCAACGGGTCGGTCAACTGATCAATCGACAACAGGCCTACAGGCCTTTCGTTGGCCCCGACCACCAGCGCCAACGTCTGCCGATCGGCCTGCATCTGCATGACCGCTTCGCCGAACACTTCGTCAGCCGGAATCTTCATCAGTTGCTCAATCGTTTTCGCGTTGATCTTTCGTTTCGCATTGACGATCAATTCGATGGTACGCACGTAACCAATCAAATTGTTTCGTGTATTTTCGAAGACCGGAACATCAGGTAGCTTCCTCGCACGAGCCAGTTTCAAAACCTTGTCACGTGGTGTGTTGACATTGATAGCCGTCACGCGAGCAAGCGGCGTGCAGACTTCTCTCACCGGTTTTGACGCCACCACAAAAAAGTTTTGACTCAGCTCGCGCTGGGTGGGATGCAAAATCCCAGCCTCGGTGCCTTCATCAATCGCCTCGACTAGGTCTTTTCGAGCCAACACGGAACGAATTCGCTGAGACGACGCGCCCACCATACGCTCCAGCAGCCAGTTCACTGCCCACAGAAGAATCGCGACGGGAAAAACGAGCACGGCAAAAAACAACACCAGTGGCGACGCCAGACGCAACATGAAATTCGGCGCGTGATAGAACAAGTTTTTTGGAAGAAGCTCGCCGTAAACAAACAAGAATGGTGAAAGCAAGATCGGGGCGAGCATCTCAGCAGCTTGAAATTGAGTAAACGCTTGTGCCAACAAAACGATCGCCAACGAAGTCATGTAGTTGGCCACGTTGTTGCCGATCAGCATCGTCGCGACAAACAATGACGGCTGATTGATCAGTTTCAACAGGTAGCGGGCCATTCGGTCGCCATCGAGCGCTTCCATAACCAAGCGGACTCGGCTGGCGCGATAAAATCCTGTTTCGCTGCCGCTAAAGCTGGCGCTCAGAAAGACACCGACGGCCAGCAAAGCCAGTGCAAACAGTTCGATCATCGCTGGTCCTCCGATGAACGTCGCTCGGTGAGCGTCACTTCGACTCGCATGTGGCCTCGCTGTGGCAGGTCAATCACCTTCAGTCGCAAAGGCCCCCATTCACAAACGTCCCCTTTTCTAGCGAGTCGCTGTAACTCTTCTTGGATAACGCCTCGCACCGTAACGCTGTACGTTTCGGGAAGCTCGACCTCAACCCGCCGCGCCAACTGCTGAAGACTCATGATCCCTACGACTCGCCATCGATCAGGTTCCAACTGTTCGATCGGCGGCAGGTCAAGTAATCGATGCGCTCGGCTGGGCGAGTAAACAAAAACGGTTTCCAGAATGTCTTCGATGGTCAGAATTCCGATTGTGTCTCCGTGTTCATTGACCACCACGGTAACTTCACGATCGCGATAGGCCATCTTCTCCAAGGCATCAGCCACCGTCGCACACCACGGCAGATATAAAACGGATCTGGCCAGCTTTTCTAAGTTCTGGTCCGGTAGTTCGTATTGGTTGTCCAACCGAATCGCTTTCTCGATGTTCTCCGTGTCGGATTCGGTCACCAGCAAGTAACCGCTGGCAGGAACTTCCCCATCTAGATCAGCCAAACTGACCGGAGGTCGGTAGTTAACGAATTGCGTTCGCGGCCGCATCCATTCCTCGACCAAAATGTTCGACAATTGAACGACGTTCTGAAGCATCGCCTGCTCTTGGCGAATCACCGTCGGATCAGAACCCGAGTGCTCGATCGCTCGTTCAAGATCTGAAACGTCGATCTCCGCTTCCGGCTGAAAACCAGGCCAGATCAGGCGCGTCGAAATCAAGTTCACTGATTGCAGTAACGGCATGATTGGGTCGATCACCCGCACGGCCAGAGACAAAGGAAAACTGACCGTCTGAGCCAACAGCGCCGGCTTGAGTACCGCGAAGCTTTTGGGCAACATCTCGCTGAAGAAAATGATCGCCAACAAGGAGAGCATCGCAAACCCGACGGCTCCCGACTGCCCCAACGCCGCGATCCGTTCGATCTTGATCGCACAAATGGAACTGATCGAAAAATAAACGATGTTGATCACTAGGTTCCAGAACAACACCGCTGACAGCAGGCGTTCGGGTCGCTCCAACAAAGACGCCGCCATGCGTTGAGCCGGATTGCCCGCAGCGAGGACTCGACGTTCGCGGGGTTGCAGAAAAAACAGAGCCGCTTCGCTGGCGGAAAAAAATGCGGAGCAGATCAACAACAACCCCATGGTCACCAGCCACGGTAACAAAATCTGTATCGCATCAACCATCTTGAGTCACTTTGGACTGCCCAGAATAAACTAGGAATTCACTCAGTCGTGGAATGACGATCGCCGTGGTGGCAAAACCGTATGCGAATGTGACCGCCAGCAAAGCTCCAAGGTATCGCTCCAATAAAAGACTGGTGATGCAGTAAAACATCGTGATCGGCAGTACCAACGACGCTACCGCCAGCGCGGACGATTGCATGTTCCATCCCAACGCGACGTACAGGCCAATCGCTCCACCAACGATGCACGCCAAGAATGGCGCCAACTGGGCTTCCACGTTTCCAGTGAACGAAACCATCATCACCATGCTGGTCACGACGCCTAGGAACAAGAAGAAGACCGTTCCTAGGCTGACGGCAATCGCTTGGCGACTGGTGGCATTGGACATACCGGCGTGAATTCCCAACGCGGAAACGAACAAGGCAATCACGGAAAATCCGATGCCCAAGTACAAAAGGTTCTCCAGCGAAACGACGCGGTGGAACCACAGATAGACGCACATCAGCAGCGGCAGCAACAGCATGTCGATCGACACAAACAAGATGCCCAACCATTTACCGAACAGAAACTCCGTGGGAGAAATGTCGGTGACTCGCAACAGGTCCAGAGCTCGCCCGTCCCGTTCAGACGTGATCGAGGTAACCGCCAACGCGTTGATCATCACTAGGCTGACGAATCCCAACGGAGCCAGTGCTTTGGCAACGACGGGTATTTTGACTCCTTCATCGGCCGTCGTCCGAGTCGCCAGACCGGAATCCACCATCGACCACAACGCAATGAAAACGGCGATCGCCATCGCCCAGTAAACCGCTCGTATGAACAAGATCTTGCGACCGTACGCCCACGTGCAGGTTTCTCGCCACAAAATCGGATTGTCCCAGACTCGGCGGCTAGTCTGACTAACCTTTCGTGAGCGATCATCGATATGAGTTCCACCGACCATCGAGCGGTCAACGTTTTTTGCTTCGTCAGTCGAATTGTCGTCCAACGAAACTTTACCCGTGAACACATCAACGTCCTGAGTCGCGTCGACCTGCTGACCAAGTCGAACTTCACGATTCGGGTTCCATCGCCGGACTCGTATAATCGCCACCAGCGACAGCATCACCGAGACCACTCCGGCAACGACCAAGAACGGAGCCACCGTTCGCGGCCAGGTAGAGTGAATCGTCGAATCGCATGCGGCCAATACGGCTCGTAATGGATTGGTCGCCGCAGCAATCTGATTCCCAGAGAATCCCGCAAAGCCCTGACCCGTAAGACCAACACCCTCAAAGAAGCCGATCCAGATCACGATGGCCAACAGAACCAGTGCCAGCGTTTGAAATGTTTTTTCTCGCCACAGCGCGATCGTTGCCCCGAGTGCTCCTGCAGCGATGGCGGCAGCCACGGTAACGGCAAACGTCCAACCAACTTGCTCGAAGGACGTTCCTCCAAACAACACGATCAGCATGAAGATCGGCAAGCTGGTCAACAGCATCACGCCAATGTTCAACAGGCTGGCGAATAGTTTCCCAAGCACCAACTCGCTGTTGGTCAATCGACTCATCAGCAGCAAAATCAGCGTCTGACGATCTTTTTCGATTGCAATGTTGCTGGCCGACTGCACGGCGGACAAAAACATGATCAACGCCAGCTGCAACGGAGCCAAAATTTGAAACAAGACCGTTCCGAACCGAGCCATGTCTCCGATGTTTCGAATCTGCTGAGTCCCGGCCAAAATCATCCACAGCGTGCAGGTGATTAGTAATAGAAACAGACCATAAACGGTTCGCATCACGTAATGCCGAACGCGTCGCGGGGCGACCGCTGCTTCACGAGAAAATACGGGGCCAATCAGCACGGGCGAGGCAATACAAAAAAGGAAACGGAAAATCTGCCCACCTATTATGACTGGGCTCGGGCGGACGTTCCACCGGTCACGGCATTCCGACGTAAACATCAGGCCGTAAGATCGTTACGAACCTGACAGGTCACAGGTTCTGCCAGATCGACTATATTGGAGCGTTTGTTTGTGGGACATTTCGAGGCCTTCTGACGATAAAGCAACGGAAGCACGCGGTTTGGCCGTTTGCAGTCCCCGTTTCCAGTCCTTTTCTCGTTTGCGCCCTTTTGGGCTCGGTTTCGCGAATCGTCTAGAACCAAAAGATTTCGGCTAGACGGTTAGGCTCTTATTTCCTTGTCCAAGTACGTCCACAGGCGTCACTACGAACCACTCATGAAGTTTGGCAAAACATTTTCAGGTTTGATGATCGTCGTCTTGGCGGCCGCAATCGGAATGGCGTTGATCTACCTGCCAAATCTGATCATCAGCAACTACGCAATTGTGCAGCAACTGGGTAGTATCTGGGCGACGTTGTACCTAGTCGTAATCGGACTGGGTGTGCTTCTGCTGCTCGGCAGTGCCGGATGGACCATCTGGAAAATGTGGGGCGCGTCGATTGCCAAGAACCGTCGGCGAGCACGGCGCAATCTCAATCCCAGCGAGCTTTCCTCGGGGCAGCGAGATCGCGAAATCGAAGAGAACATCGACGAGGTCGAGCGCCTTCGCAACGAGGGACTCGATGAAGAAGGGCTACAATCAGAACTCGATCCACTGCTGCACGAAATCGAGGCCAAGCGTGAACAGCAGACGTTGGAGATCGTAGCGTTCGGAACCATCAGCAGCGGTAAGTCTTCCGTCTTGAACTTGTTGGCCGGTCGAGACGTTTTCAAAACGGACGTTCGCGGTGGAACAACTGTCACTCGAAACGAAATCCCATGGAGCGGGATGGACAAAGTGACTCTGGTCGACACGCCCGGCATTGGAGAAGTTGACGGCGAAATCCACGTCAGCTTGGCGGCTGAATCGGCGCTCGATGCGGATATCGTCTTGGTCGTCGTCGATGGACCACTCCGCGAAAGCGAACACGAACTGATCGAACGACTTGGGCAGATGGAAAAACGTGTCCTGATCTGTTTGAACAAAACGGACTGGTATTCACAAAGCGATCGAGACAAACTGATCAACCAGATTTCCGGACAGACATCCGGCATCGTCCAACCGATCGACATCGTCGCGATTCAGGCTCAGGAAGGTTCTCGGATTCGCAAAAAAATCCTAGCCGACGGAACCGAAAAAGAGGAAACCGTCATCATCGAAGCCGACATCGACCCGCTAGCCGACCGCTTAATCGCAACGGTCAAACACGACGGCAAGGATCTGCTAATGGCGAACGTTCTGCTTCGCTCTCGCGGGCTGGTTGAAAAGGCTCGAACGCGAGTCAAGGATTCGCTCGATCGCCAAGCGTGGGACATTGTTGACAAATATATGTGGGGCGCCGGTGGTGTTGCGGCGATCAGCCCGTTTCCGGTCGTGGATTTGTTGGCCGGTTCGGCGATCTCCACCAAGATGATTCTAGACTTGGCCGATGTCTATCAACAAAAGGTCGATCTAAACACGGCGTCGAAGTGGCTGGGTGAGATGGGCAAGAACCTGATCGGCGTGCTGGGTGCCCAAGGAGCTGCGGTCGCGACGAGTGCGGTAGTGGCCTCGTTGATCAAGACTATTCCATTTGCAGGGACCGTTGCGGGAGGTGTCCTGCAAGGTGCCGTGCAAGCATTGATCACCAAATGGATCGGCTCCGTCTTCATCGAATATTTCCGGGAAGAAATGCAAACGCCCGAAGGTGGCCTTGCCGGCCTAGCGCGCCGACAATGGGAAGCGGTGACGACAGTGGACGAATTGCGTAAACTGGTCCAAACCGCTCGCAGTAAATTGGCGGACGATTAACAAGCTATGGAATTATTATCTGTGAACGAAACTTCGCCCGCTTCGTCAGTTGACGATCCCCATTACCGCGACGCCGTGAAAGCGGTTGAAGAAACGCTTGCGAAACTGCAAGGTTGCCCCGACAGCGAACGCGAGCGCCTGCAATCTGACATCGATCAGCTGAATTCGATGTACGAAAAGATCACCAACGGCAGCGTCGAGATTGTGATCTTTGGTGAGATCAGCACGGGCAAATCTGCGATGGTCAACGCCTTGATCGGTCGCGCGGTTGCGGAGGTCGATGTCCAAGGTGGCTGGACAAAACAGATCTGGGGTACCCAGTGGGAAGGGGCAGGGCACCGGATTCCGGGTCTCGAATCATCCGAAATCGTGATCGTTGACACACCCGGCATCAACGAAGTGGACGGAGCCGATCGTGCCGAACTGGCAGAACTGACGGCTCGGCGTGCCGACCTAATTCTATTCGTGACCGATTCCGACTTGAACGAAATCGAGTACGCGGCGCTGGTCGAGCTGGCGGCTGTTCAGAAACCGATCATCTTGGTGTTCAATAAAACGGACCTGTATCCGGAAGACGAACGCGAAAAACTGGTCGCCATGTTGACCGAACGAATCAAGGACATTATCCCGGCCGATCATCTGGTGCTAACGTGTGCCGACCCTCGTGAAGTCGAGTACGTGATCGAACAACCCGACGGATCCGAGGTCACCGAGTGGCGGAAGCCAGAGCCGGACATCGATCAGCTGAAGTCGCTGATCCTTGAGACGTTGGAAAAAGAAGGGCTGGGCTTGATCGCTCTCAACGCGGCCATGTATGCCGCCGACAAGAGCGACCGTATCTCCGCCTTACGTGTCGAGATGAGAAACCGGCAGGCAGATCAAGTGATCTGGACGATGGCCGCCACCAAGGCAATGGTCGTTGCACTCAATGTTGTGCCGGTGCTGGACGTGGTTGGAGGTTTCGCGGTCGACGCGTTGATGATCGTGACGCTTTCGAAAGTCTATGGCCTGAGTTTTTCGATGACTCAGGCGCGAGGGCTCTCCAAATCCATCGGCGCAGCGGGTGGCGTTTATGCTTTGGGCGAATTAACCAGCTACGGAGCCAGTTTGTTCAAAGCGTTGACAGTCACCTTCGGCACCGCGTTGACGATCATTCCTCAAGGTGCCGCCGCGGGATACACGTCCTACATTATCGGCCAAGCGGCCAAGAGGTACTTCGAACAAGGTGGATCGTGGGGCAATGGATCGGCCAAATCGGTGGTTACCGAAATCCTCGCAGAAACGGACAAGGATTCGGTGGTCGATCACTTGAAGGAAGAAATTCGCGCGAAGCTCATCTGGAACCGACACGCCGATAATTCAGCGCAGAACTCAAAGTAACGGGCCCTCCCCGAGTGACCAATAGTAGCCATCACTCTCCGAGTAATGAATGATTGCTAGGAAATCACGCGGAGCGTGATGACT
>CAZLYM010000108.1:0-3016 GCA_964563475.1 uncultured Pirellulaceae bacterium | reverse complement strand
CATCACTCTCCGAGTAATGAATGATTGCTAGGAAATCACGCGGAGCGTGATGACTGATTGCTAGAAAATCACGCGGAGCGTGATGACTACTTACAAACGCCGATCTCCATTCAGTTTTAAAACGATGCAATCATGAGTAAATCTATCTTGTTCGTGTGCTTGGGAAACATCTGTCGCTCTCCCACCGGCGAAGGCGTGATGCAACACTTGGTTGAAGAACGTGGCATCGAATCAGAAATCTCGATCGACTCAGCCGGCACGATCGGTTACCACACAGGCCACGGCGCCGATGATCGCATGCAGGCGGCCGCACAAAAACGAGGCTACGACCTGCAAAGCCGCTCGCGAAAAATCACGCCTCGCGACCTTGAGACATTCGACTTGGTGATCGCAATGGATCGTGAAAACTATCAAGACATTCAGCAGGTGCACCAATCGCCAACAGCCACCGTGAAGCTGCTAAGCGACTGGCTGGGTGACGAATGGCCCAGCGACGTGCCCGATCCGTACTACGGCGGCGACGAAGGGTTCGAGTACGTGCTGGACATGATCGAAGCAGCATGTCCGTTGATTCTTGACGAATTGATGAGTGGTTAATTTGACAGAATTCACCGGATCAACATGATTGATGTGAGTCTTTGAGCCCATTGTTCAGGCCCTGACAGAAGCCCTCGCATTGCCGTGTCGTAAAATGAGCACCTCCAAAATCCTCTCAGAAATTGCTCGGCAGATCGAAATCACGACTGGCGAATCCATCGCCGTTAATACGTGTCGTTCGGTATCAGGAGGGTGCATCAACGAAGCGTGGATGATCGAGACAACCGCTGGCAAAACGTTTTTCGTAAAATCAAATCGCGATGCGGCCAAGGCAATGTTTCTGTCCGAAGCTGATGGTCTGAACGCAATGAGGGCCACGGGCACGATTCGGGTGCCGGAAGTTGTCACGGTCGGGCAACTGGACTCGGGCGAGTCGTTCCTAGTGTTGGAAGCAATCGCTGCCGGCGGTCGCGCCGGTCG
Organism: uncultured Pirellulaceae bacterium; assembly: GCA_964563475.1. Lineage (GTDB taxonomy): Bacteria > Planctomycetota > Planctomycetia > Pirellulales > Pirellulaceae > Mariniblastus. Next base: position 1,999 of record CAZLYM010000108.1, on the reverse strand, counting down.
ATCGACCGACTTCTTTGAGACGTTCGGACGAAGCCTTGCCGAAATGCATCGCCAGGGAACCAGTCAACGGTTCGGCTTTGATTCTGACAACTGGCTGGGCTCCAGCATTCAACTCAATCCGTGGGAGAACGATTGGACCAAGTTCTGGGGCGAGGCACGATTGGCCCCACAACTGAAAATGGCCCACGACAACGGATACTCAAACCGGAGACTCCAACAACTTGGCGAACGGTTGATTGACCGCATCGAAGACTCGTTTGGATCCGGTGATGAACCTCCTGCTTTGATTCACGGAGATCTGTGGAGCGGGAATTACCTGGCAGACGAAAACGGGCAACCGGTTATCTTCGATCCCGCGTGCTATTACGCTCATCGCGAGGCCGAGTTCGGGATGACAAAACTCTTTGGTAGCTTTCCAAGGACGTTTTACGATGCGTATCATGAAGCGTGGCCACTGTCTCAGGGCTGGGAATCACGCGTGGAACTCTATACGCTTTATCATCTGCTCAATCATCTGAACTTGTTCGGCAGCAGCTATCTAAACGGTTGCTTGGACATTCTCGAAAGGTACACGTGATGAATGCTCGATCCACTTGTCTGTTGTTCGCTCTTGTCGTCGGCACCACATGTGTGCCGATCAATCCAGCATGGGCTCAAGTCCCGGCCCATGACTCGTCTGTCACGGTCAGGTTCGCCTCGTTCAACGTTGCCATGAATCGCCGCAACGCGGGAGACCTAAAGAATGAACTAACCAGCGGAGAATCCGCCAAGACACAAAAGATCGCCGAAATCATCCAACGCGTTCGCCCTGACGTGCTGTTGGTTAATGAGTTCGATTACGACGAAGCGGGTGAGGGACTGAAAGCGTTTCAAGAAAAGTTTCTTGGCGTTTCTCAAAACGACCAGAAGCCAATCGAGTACCCGCATGTTTACTTTGGGCCAGTCAACACGGGCGAAGACAGTGGCATCGATTTAAACTTGGATGGAAGACATCTAATGCCACGCGACGGTTTTGGGTTCGGGTATTTTCCAGGCCAGTACGCACTGGCAGTTTTATCAAAGTATCCGATGGATCGTGAAAAAGTGAGAACGTTCCAACGTTTTCTGTGGAAGGACATGCCCGACGCGAAACTGCCAATCGACACTGCTTCTAAGCAGCCGTACTATCCTGATCATGTGATGGAGGTCTTTCGCCTGTCATCGAAAAGCCATTGGGACATCCCGATCATCGTGGGCGATCAAAGGATCCATTTCTTGGTTTCGCATCCGACGCCACCGGTATTCGATGGAGACGAAGATGCCAACGGCTGCCGAAATCATGATGAAATCCGGCTGTTCGCCGACTACGTTTCAGGCAAAGCTGATTACCTGTACGACGACGCGGGCAACCGAGGCGGCCTACCTGACGGTTCTCATTTCGTGATCGCGGGCGACTTGAACGCCGACCCGAAAGACGGTGCATCGCGCGACAACGCAGTTCGACTGCTGACCGAACATCCATTGATCAACGACACCAACCCCAGCAGCCAAGGCGGTGTCTACTACTCGAAAGAGCAAGGCAAAGCAAACATGGATCACAAAGGCGACCCGGCCAGCGACACGGGCGACTTCAATGACCAAAATGTGGGCAACATGCGAATCGACTACGCTTTGCCGTCCAAAAACCTGACCGTTTCCGACAGCGGTGTCTTCTGGCCCAAGCCGGATCAGCCCGGCGGCGATCTGGTCGAAGCCTCCGACCATCGCCTTGTGTGGGTGGATTTGAAGAAGAATTGAGCCGAAATAGATGATTGACCTTCGTTTCAGGTCTACGACAAGGTTGACTTGGACTCAGACTCGAACGACTAGCGATTCGTTCAAACGGACTTGATTGGTTTCTCAGGTGACTATTCCAACAGTTTAAGAATTCGTTTGCCACGACTTCGAAACGCCGCGCTGGCAGTATCAAATTGCGACAGGATCGCCGCTTTGACTCGTCCAGCTTCGTTTGGAAAACGCT
>CAZLYM010000107.1:0-13304 GCA_964563475.1 uncultured Pirellulaceae bacterium | reverse complement strand
TTAAGCCGTATCGGTAAAGCCTAAGAAAAATCAAAACCTGCTGATGACCAAGTCATCAGCAGGTTTTTTTTATGCGCGCCGAAGCTGTTGCAGTGGGACATAGTATTTTGAGTACTTGCAGCCATCGTCGTAGCGAGTGCCATTGCTGTCTTGAACCAGTACGGTTGCGCGTTTGGTGACTCGATGTAGAATCCCATTCAGCGTTTTTTGGCCGCATTGGAAGCGGACCCTGTCTCCCGGAGAGATTCCTAGACGATTCCTAGCGGTATCGTTGGGAGTCAGCAGTTGGTGTTTGGACTCGGTGTGGCCAAAAAAGTTTCTGACAATCCGTTTGAAGGGCTTGGCAGCGCAATTTGAGTCGTTGGTCATGAGCAGTTCGATTAGATGGACCATTTCGTGTTCCATGATCCGCTGAAGCGCCTGCAGGCGATTTTCGCACTTCACGCCGCCTACGCTTGCCGTGTCGGACGCTCTAAACGTTTCGAACAGAGGTGTGGTGGCGATCGCGATTTCAAATTCGAATCGACGATCGAAAGATCCAGCACGTCGCTGCATGGTCGTCATTCCGCCGGTAGACGTCATGCGGGTGGAAAGGCGAAATGTAAGCGGGCGGGCTGCTGATTTTTCACACAGTTTTCCCACGAGACCATCAAAGAAAAGTTCGTCTGTGACTTGAAACAGTAGCCCTAGATCAGCTGGTGAAACAGTCTGAAAGTCTGGCTTCTCTATGCATCGTGAATTGCCTAGGACATGGTCATAGACTGCTTTGCAGCGTGTCTGAGTATCAGCGATTGAGGGTGCCGGTTGCCGGATCAGTTTGGCAAGTGCGACCTGTTCAGCGAACTTGTGTTTGTGATTGATGGTCATGGAATCTACTGAATCTTGGGCAAGCTTCTTGTCGTTGTGCTCTGCCTGCTTTGACGCTCTGGCTGCGCATGTAATTTATCAAAACTAGTTGAATTCCTTTAGTCGAAAAGCGCCCGTTGCATGGTCGAGAGACGCTAGATTTTGCTGCTCAGCTGGCATCCAGTGCATGCAGTTCTTGGGGTTGAAATCCCTGCAACATGAACAAGATTCACGCTTTAACTAACGGTCACGATGGGAATGATCGATACAGCTGCAAGCACAATATTTTGTGTTGACAGATGTTAAGGTATCGATATATTGGGCCTCCGTCGCTTTTCGAACGTCAGAATAAAAGAGTGCATAACGCTGAAATGTGAATCGGAGCGGTTCAGGATTGAGCCCCCTTTAGGTTTCCTGAGTTGCCTATTTTCACACCTCGTTGCTCGCTCTCGGTAAATGACACGGGTGTTTGAAGGCGGTCTGATTTGAAGGGGTTGAGAGGATCGGCGTTTGCCGTAATTCAGATTTTATTGTCATGGATGTCTGCCAGCGGCTTGGAAGCCGGTTTCTTGCTGCGTATGTCGTTCATGGACGAATGAATCAGTTTCACGCGTTGACCAGATGTGTCACACGGATCACTCAAACTCTACGGATCTGAGTTTTTTGGGGCGGCCTAGCTTTGTTGCACTTATTGATTTTGGTGCGGTAAGGTTTTGTGCTGTTGAGGCGGTGTTTCATTACAGGTAGCGGTGGCAATTGAGGTTGTCGTGTCTGCCGAAGCAGATCAACGGAATGGGAGTACGAAGGAATGTTTAAAGATGTTGCTCAAGGAGAAATTAATGTTGCCAAACGAGATGGTCGTGTGGTGGCATTTGATTCAGGCTTGATTTCTAAGGCCATACAAAAGGCTTTTAGTGCTGAGCATGGTGTTGATAGCCCAGCGGATCTTGATGCTGGTTTGCTCGAGAAAATCGATGCGATGGCGTTGTCGGTTGTCGAGTTGGCAAGTGCTGATGCGGCGGCCACTGGGTGCGTGACGGTCGAGCACATTCAAGATTCGGTCGAACGCGAGCTGATGAAAAACGAGTTTTTCTCGGTAGCGCGGCGGTACATTTTGTATCGTGCCGAGCATTCGAAGATGCGGCAACTGCGTGCCGAGGAGCGAATGGAGAGTGAAGAAGCTTTTCCTTCGATGATGATCAATCGCGATGGAAAGCTTGAGAATCTCGATTTCGAGCGTTTGCGTGGTCAGGTAGAATCAGCGTGTGAGGGGTTCACCGAAAACTGCTCGGCGGAGGAATTGCTGGTTGAGGTCAAGAAGCAGTTTTACAACGGCATCACGCCCAAGGAAATTGCTCGTTCTATGGTGCTGGCCGCACGGGCACGCATCGAGAATGATCCTGACTACGATCAGGTTGCGGGCCGCTTGGTCTTAAACATCATCTACCGCGAATCGCTTGGTAAGTCTGCCAGCGAAGGCGACGTGGCTCAGTTGTATCGTGAGAAGTTTTCAGACTTTGTTCGCGTGGGTATCGAGGCAAAACGAATCGCTCCGGAACTTGCCGACTTCGATTTGGAGCAACTTGCTGGTGCTTTGGATGCCGAGCGAGACGCGTTGTTCCCATACCTTGGGTTGCAAACAATTTACGACCGATACTTGCTGCACATCGACGGACGGCGATTCGAAGCTCCTCAGTTCTTCTGGATGCGAGTCTCGATGGGCTTGGCGATTCAGGAAGAGGACAAGAATGCTCGGGCGATCGAGTTTTACAACATCCTTTCACGGTTTCGGTTCACATCGGCGACTCCAACGCTGTTCAACTCAGGAACTTTGCATCCACAGCTTAGTTCTTGCTACCTGTCGACGGTTCCTGATGATCTGGATTCGATCTTCAAGGCAGTCGCGGATAACGCGAAGCTTTCGAAATGGGCTGGCGGCCTTGGGAATGACTGGACTCCGATTCGGGCAACCAATGCTCACATCAAGGGGACCAACGGCCAAAGTCAGGGAGTGATTCCGTTCTTGAAGGTGGTCAGCGACACGGCTGTCGCGGTGAACCAAGGCGGAAAACGAAAGGGAGCCGTCTGTTCCTACCTAGAAACGTGGCACTTGGACGTCGAAGAATTCCTCGACCTTCGCAAGAACACGGGCGATGAGCGTCGTCGTACGCACGACATGCATACTGCCAACTGGATTCCTGACTTGTTCATGAAGCGTGTGGTCGAGGAAAAGGACTGGACATTGTTCAGCCCAGATGAAACGCCGGATCTGCACGACCTGTACGGGAAAGCATTCGAAGAGCGGTACACGCAGTACGAACAGGATGCTGCTGATGGCAAGATCCGCTTGCATCGAACCATCCCCGCAGTCGATTTGTGGCGAAAGATGTTGACTCGCGTGTTTGAGACGGGCCACCCGTGGATCACATTTAAAGATCCTTCCAACGTGCGATCGCCTCAGGATCATCAAGGTGTGGTTCACAGTAGTAATCTGTGTACCGAAATTCTTTTGAACACCTCGAAAGATGAGACAGCGGTTTGCAACTTGGGTTCGATTAACTTGCGGAACCACATTACCGATGGCAAGCTGGATCACAAGAAGCTGGAAGAAACGATCAATACCGCGGTCCGCATGTTGGATAACGTGATTGATATTAATTTTTATCCTACGCCCGAAGCGAAGAACGCGAACCAGCGTCATCGCCCGGTTGGATTGGGATTGATGGGTTTCCAAGACGCACTTTCGACCTGTGGAATCAGCTATGCCAGCGAGGAAGCGGTTGAGTTTGCTGACCGATCGATGGAGGCGATTTCGTGGTACGCGATCATGGCGTCGAGCCGATTGGCTGAAGAACGCGGCACGTACTCTTCTTACGAAGGTTCGAAATGGGATCGCGGTTTGTTGCCGATCGATACCGTTCAGCTTTTGCAGGAAGAGCGTGGCATGGAAATCGAGATGGACCAATCGACGTCGCTTGATTGGGATGTTGTGCGAACTCAGGTGGCCAAGCATGGTGTTCGCAATAGTAACATCATGGCGATCGCTCCCACGGCAACGATTTCCACCATCATTGGTGTGACGCAATCGATCGAGCCGACCTACAAGCATCTGTTTGTCAAAAGCAATCTCTCTGGTGAATTTGTGCAGCTGAACATCAGCTTGGTAAACGAATTGAAGGAGCGAGGATTGTGGTGTGAAGACCTGCTTGAAGCGGTCAAGTACTACGATGGAGCCCTCGGTGAGATTCCGGGTTTGCCGGATGACATCAAAGGGCGGTATGCAACGGCATTTGAGATCGATCCGGAATGGATTATTCGCTGTGCCAGTCGTCGCCAGAAATGGATTGATATGGGACAGTCGCTGAACCTTTATCTGGGTCAGCCAAGTGGTCGAAGACTGGACGAAATGTACCGTTACGCATGGAGTGCCGGATTGAAAACCACTTATTACCTACGCTCGTTGGGTGCTACTCAGGTTGAAAAATCGACCGTCGACATCAACAAATTCGGCGTGCAACCGCGTTGGATGAAGAACGCAAGTTCGTCAGCGGATGTCGTGGTCGAACGTCAGCCTGAAGTGCAGCAATGCAGTATCGATAACCCCGACTGCGAAGCTTGCCAGTAGGCGGCGGTAGTACGAAAGTGTTTCACTTTCATGAAAAAGTGCGTTGCCTCCATGACGGCGGCAACGCAAACGGACAAGGTTGGCGATTCAGGTTTGATCGCGAATTGAAAAATTACTGGATTCAGTTTCCCGTGATTCTGAATCGTTCACCTGATTTGAGCGTTGTCTGAAGAGACAAGACGCGGTCATGCTAAGGATTTGCCTAATAAATAAATTGCCGGATTCAGCTTCCAATCGCTCGCGAAATACCGACGACCAAGCATGTCCATTGAGTAATTTATTAACTTGCAAGTTCTAAACAGACCGTAACTTTATATTCGACTATCCAAATCTCTAATGCATGGAGTCTGAGAGTATGGCGACTGATATTCGTGAGACAGAAGCGGCTGGCAATAAATCTGAAAAAGTGGATCGGATTGATGCTAGTGAGAAAAGATTGATTAACTGTCATCAAGTTGATGTGAATCAGTTGATGCCATTGAAATACAAATGGGCGTGGGAACACTACGATAACGGTTGTGCCAATCATTGGATGCCGACCGAAGTTCCCATGAACAAGGACATTGAGATCTGGAAATCGGATCAGCTCACGCCGGCCGAGCGTCACGTGATCATGCGAAACTTGGGTTTTTTCTCGACCGCCGAAAGCTTGGTCGGAAATAACCTCGTCTTGGCGATTTTCAAGCACATCACCAACGCCGAATGTCGTCAGTACCTGTTGCGTCAGGCGTTCGAGGAAGCCGTTCACTCTCACACGTTCCTGTATGTGGTCGAGAGTCTTGGCTTGGACGAAGGCGAAGTCTTTAACATGTACAACGAAGTCCCGGCGATCGCTCGCAAGGACGCATTTGAAATGGAGTTGACTAGAGAAGTTCTTGATCCTGATTTCACCACAGAAACATTTGAAGGTGCTCAGTCGTTGCTGAAGAACTTGATCGGATTTTATCTGATCATGGAAGGCATCTTCTTCTACACCGGTTTCGTGATGATTTTGTCATTCCATCGTCGAAACTTGATGAAGGGAATTGGTGAGCAGTTTCAGTACATCTTGCGTGATGAATCGATTCACTTGAACTTTGGAATCGATCTGATCAACGGCATCAAAGCCGAGAATCCTCACCTGTGGACCGAAGAGTTCCAACAGCAGATGGTGGATCGGGTACGTGAGTCGGTCGAGTTGGAAATCGAGTACGCGAAGGACTGTTTGCCCAACGGCGTGTTGGGTCTGAACGCGGAACTGTTCCGTGACTATGTTCAGCACATTGCGGATCGTCGGCTTGAGCGAATCGGTTTGCCGGTTCAGTACAACAGCCAGAACCCGTTCCCATGGATGAGCGAAACGATGGATCTTGCGAAGGAGAAGAACTTCTTCGAGACCCGCGTTACCGAGTACCAGACGGGTGGCAAGCTGGATTGGGATTAACAATCGGCTTCGCAAAAAGTTAAATTTCGAAAAGCCGTCGCTCGCAAGAGTGACGGCTTTTTTGATTGCCCAGTGAGGTTTACCATCTGGCGGAAGCCTCCGCGTTTAAGAGACTCGAGCGACTGAATGTTCGCGTCGCTATCAAGCGGGAGCAATTTTTTTGTTGAAATTGCTTCAGAGATATCGTGTGATGCTCAATGGCAGACAGGCAACCGGAAGAATCCTCATATTCAAGAATATGGAGCGCTGTTTGCCACTGTCAAAACGAGACTGACTGTCGAGTTTTCTGGTTTGCTTCCGTTTGTGAAGAATACGGTAGCCCGTCTATTGCTTTTGCCGCTACAAACCCCAATTATTCCTGTGGATGGACCAAGAGGATGACAAAAACCGTTGCTTGATCATGAAGCCCGCTACCGTCGGCGGACGATGAACTAGAGATAAGGATAGGTACTCGTTGTGCATGCGAGTTCGAACGAGGTAAAATCCGAAACTGTACTCATTCGTTGCAGGTTTGACCGTGTCAAAACAAGAACCCACTTCAACCGATTTGCCGATTCAGATTCCGTTCGTCGGGGCACCTAGTGCTCTACCTACTGAGTCACGCTCTGGTCGTGAAACGGAAGAGATTTTGGCTCGCTTGGATTCTTGTGGAGACCTTGTTCATTCCGAACTGGAAGCGTATCGAAATTCGCTGCCCAGTGATGCCGTCGAGACTAGCCAAGATTGCCTTCTTTCGGTTGTGATACCTGTTTACAACGAAGAGAACACGATTGCTCGTGTGATCAGCCGAGTGACTTCTTTGCCGCTTAATACTCAGTTGGTGATTGTGGACGACTGCAGTACCGACGGTACCCGTGATTTGCTCAAGAAGCTGGACGGCCTGTCGTCGGTCAAGTTGATTTTGAAAGAGCAGAATGCCGGCAAGGGAGCTGCTTTGCGGACGGGGTTTGAGCACGCAACAGGCGACTTTGTGGTTATTCAAGACGCCGATCTTGAGTACGATCCAAGTGATATTCCCCGATTGATTCAGCCGCTGATCAAGGGTGATGCAGACGTCGTTTATGGATCGCGATTCATAGGCGAAGAGCAGCAGGATGAGTCGTGGATTCACCGCGCGGGGAATGCGGTGCTGACCGGGGCTTCCAATTTGTTCAGCGGGTTGAGCCTGACGGACATGGAAACCTGCTACAAGGCGTTCAATCGAGAAGTTCTTGAAGGCTTACAGATCGCTCAGGATCGCTTTGGGATCGAGCCCGAATTGACCGCTAAGTTGGCTCGTCGAGGGTATCGATTCGTCGAAGTGCCAATTTCATACAACAGCCGAGGTTATTCCGAAGGCAAGAAGATTGGCGTTCGAGATCTGTTCAATGCGATCTACTGCATTGGTCGCTACGGTGTCACGGACTAAGGATTTGCCCAGCAATAAATTGCCGGATACAGCTTTAAATCGCTTGCAAAATATCGACAATAAAACATGTCCATTGAGTAACTTATTGATCCGCAAGTCTAAAGCTTTTTAGCTTGGTTGATTTTTTCTGTCCTTCCTTCCATCCGCCGTCCTTCTGTTTGTTTTTGTCGGGCCAGCCGTGATTGTTTTTAGCCGACTGTTCGTTCTTTGTCTGATCGTGTTTTCCTGCGATCGGCTTGTTGCTCAAACGCGTATCGTAGAACTATCGGTTTTCGCCGGGTCTGCAAATCAGGCTGGGACGCAGCAGAAGTGGCTGCGCGTGCTTTCTGAGGCGGGCGCTGATCGCGTCAAGTCGGTTGTTCGTGACGGCGTTCGGCCATCGATCGACGAGGAAGAATTTGGTGGCTCCACGATTGTTTCGGTTAAGGGGGTGTTGAAAAACGGGCGTTTACTGCTGCCTGGCCGAAAGTTTTCTTCTTCGAATGTTGCTGGAATCAAGGAGTATCTTCAGAAGCTGCGAGACGACCCAGTGGATGTCGCGATGGCTGAAAAGAAAGCGTTCGGGCTCACTGCCGAGCAACTGAAGCAAGTTCACGAGATGCTGTCCCGGAAAGTTTCCACCTCCACGGTTGGGCTCAGTCCCAGTGAAGCAGTTCGAGCGCTAATGAATGAAGCTCATCTTCAAGCGAAGATAGCCAGAGAGGTTAAAGCTCGCCTAGACAAAGGGAAAACCTTGATCGATGAACGTAAGGGATTGTCGACCGGAACTGCTTTGGCGAGCATTCTCAGTGAGTGCGGGGTTGGGCTGGTTCCACGGCGACCTCAGGGTGGATCGATCGAGTTCCACATGGTTACCCTAGATGCAGAGCAGGGCGTCTGGCCGGTTGGTTGGCCCAGCGATCAGCCGCCGGTGGCATTGGAGCCAAGATTGTTCCAGCGGCAGGATATACGAATCGAGCGTTTCCCATTGAGTGACGCGCTGACGGCGGTGACCAAACGGTGCGGTGCACGAGTCTTGTATGATCGTGCGAAACTTCTCGACCAGAAGATCGATCTGGCCAAGACCGAAGTTTCGTTCGCGCGCAAGCAAGTGGCCTACATGATCACTTTCAGAAAACTCCTTCGGCAATCTGATCCACCGCTGGATATCGACGTCCGAGTGGATGAAGCGGGGCAGCCGTTTGCGTGGATTGGCCTACGACAGTGAAGGCTTCGCAGCTGGTTGCAAACTTCACTGACCATCGAGCGACAGGTTCGCAGTATTCATTCCGCCTACCGGTTTCCCATCAAGGTGAATCCGCATTTTCACTTGGCTTCCAGGAAGCAGCGTCCAGAAACCCTCTCGGCGCCGATTTTCTACTTCGGCTTTGATCATAAACAGGTCGCTACCTTGTTTTTCAAGGCCGATACTGACGATCTTGCCATCAAACGTCGTCTCCTCGCCTCGGGCCAACTGGAGTGTGACCGTCACGGGTTTATCGGAAACTTCAAATGGATTCAGGTTTTTACTGCTGATGTTTCCCTGCACATATAGGCGATCCATCCGAGCGACTCGAAGGACTTTTTCGCCAGCTTGCACCCATTCACCTGCATCACGAAACTTCTTGATGACATAGCCATCAAAATCCGTGCGGATCGAGTGCCGGCGGATACGGACTCGGGCTTCTTCGACTCGTGCTTCTTCTAATTGAGCTTCGTGGCCCGCCATTTCTCGTTCGTTTTCTGCCGCGACAAGCTCCTCCTGAGCGACTTGTTCCGAGTACCGGGCACGCTTGTACTCAGATTCCGAATTGGAACCTTTTGAGAACAACTTTCTCGATGTGGCGGCCTCGGTCGCAGCCAGTTTCAATTTGTACTTGCCGGCTCGAATGGAAGTCATATCCCCGGCTCGCTTCATCGCCATGTCTCGTTGCATCTGAGCCTGTTGGAGCAGCTTTCGATATAGCTCGTCGTCGATCCGAGCAATCACTTGCCCCTTTTCGAAAGCCTGTCCTTCTTTGAGGGACAAGTAACGTAGGACGCCACTTTCTTGGGCAGGAACTTCGATGTCTTCGATGAAGCTGACGATGCAAGTGTCCCGGTCAATATACTTCTGACCATTGCTCGAAGGCGATTGAGTTCTAGTTGAGGTTGTCGGGGCTGACCGACGACGCGTGCGTCCGGCAGTTGTCGAGGAGCCGTCTGTTTGGGTGGAACCGGCTTTCGTTTGGCTGCCGCCAGTGGCCGGCAGTTGCGGTAGCAGCGGCACAGGCGGTGGCGTGGTAAAGCTGTTGTTGTCTTTGAGCGACCATGATGCTTGGGCCTGCAACTCGTTTTGAGCCCAGCACAAACACGCGGTTGCCAGTAATAGGCACAGCAAATTCTTGCGAAAATTCATCATGTTATTTACTCAATTTCAAGATTCAACGTTCATGGTTTAATCGGCATCGCCGCGGAGCGTTGTTTAACCAATATCAGATTGTGATTTTGCGGTTGTTCCGTAGGTTGCTTAGTTTTACGCAGAAAACGGTTTGCCAACGGTTTGAGCTAGCAAAAATGCTTGACTTGCGTTTTCGGTCCGGCCAAGTGCCATGGTTCGCGTTTGCATGAGCACGCCTACGCAAGTGCAAGGCAAATTCCTCACGTCAATTTGGGAGAACCGCCAAGCATCCCAACAGACGATTCTAGCTTGGCGGTTCGAAATCAGTTTCTTAAGCCTAAGCCATCGAGTGATTAAAAGCAAAAAGGCCCAAGGATTGCTAACCCAACCATTGCCGCCCCGAGCGTGAATTTTCCCACAGTGCCAAGAAAACGGCCGACGAATGCCGCGTTTCCGATCGGGACAGCCTCCTCCCACGGGCGACCGTTCCAATACTCCCCCAGAACCGCTCCTCCCCAAGCACCGCCCGAGGCGAACAGGATCGACCCGATCACGGACCCGACCAGTGGAATGGGGATGGGCAAACCGACGATTGCCCCAGCGAGTCCTCCCACCATGGCTCCGATTAGTGAGCAGGTTGCTCCGGTTTTCGAGCCCCCATATTTTCTTGTCCCAACGACGGACGCTGCGAACTCGACGATCTCTCCGACGACTGCTAACGCGGTCAGTGGAGCAATCAGCCACCACGAAAAATGAAACTGAAGCGGTCCCAGCCAAAGCCACAGCAGGCAAGTCCCTATGATCAGCCAATTTCCTGGCAAGCCGATCAGGTTCAGGCACCACATGGCAACGATTGTGATCAAGAAAAGGATCAGCAGCAGCCAAGCGCCCCAGTGCGCCCACGCAAATCCAAGAAGAAAAATCACAGCCAAAACATAACGCTCGATTGAACCGTTTCAATTAACTCATGGAATACAACGTAACCGATCGAGCGGGTTCCGCAATGGACTTTGGCCGTGACACGAGTCCCCGAACGCATCAGATGTTCTTCGATTTGCTGATTTTCGAATGTTACGCGCACCTTGGCAGTGTTTCCTTCATCGGAGTGAACATCCAGACGACGGTCAATTCTGGTTACGACGCCGCGGTATTCGGTGCCGGGATGAGAGATCAATCCAAAAGTGACTTCCAGCGGTTCGTCCGATTGTTCTGACGCGTCGAGCAAGTGAGCCAGTCGTCGTTCGGGCATTTCCAGTTCGATTTCGAAATCGGTATTAGGATCAACGATCGTCATCAGGTTCTGACCTCGCAGAACTGGGCGTCGCAGTAGGTTTTGTCGAAGCTGCCAGTTGACGACTTGTCCATCGGCAGGGCTGCGAACGTGTAGCTGATCGGCTTGCCTTCGTTTGATCGCCAGCTCTTTCTGAAGACTCTTACGCGATTGCCGGGCGCTATCTAGGCGACCGGCCAGCATCCCGCTTTCGACCTCGTCCAAGCCACCTCGGCTTTGCAGTCTCACGTCGGATGTGATTTGGGCTTGCGTTTCTTCGATTTGACCTTCCAATTTCTGGATCGCCAATTTTAGGTCGCTGTTGGTCATGACCGCTAGGATGTCGCCTTGCCTAACGAACGGATCTTCCGAGTCCGCGATGGGGATTTGCTCCAGCACTCCGTCGACTTGAGCAAAAACCTCATGCTGAATCTGCGGTTGTAGTTTTCCGTTGGACCCCAGCGTGAAAGGGTAGGGGAACAATGCCAAGAACGCAGCGATGCCGCCAGCAATCGGGATCGAAAGCAGCTTCCACATGCCGCCCGAGCTGAAATCAGGCATCACTTTGCCGAGCATTTTCCACAAGGGCATCAGGAAGATTCGGTCATGTGACAGCGAGTTGGTCAGTGCGGTCTGGCTGTGCTGAACTACCACGTCGGTCCGTCGTTTGAGTGCCGGGGCAACGTGTGAGTCCTTCAGTTGTTCAACGACAATCGCTCCAATCGGTTTGGGCGACCGGCGGGAGGGTTTCGCTTCCTCCTGGCCAACGCGAGTTTCCGACTCGAACAGTGGAACGATCGCCAGCATCTTGCAATGAGAGGAATCGACGTAGTCGTGGAGTCGCGTCTCAACTTGTGGTGGCAAGTCATCTTCCTCGCCGGTGTACCACAGACTTTGACCGGCTTTGATGACCGTTGCCGCAAGTAAATTCAGCTTCCTGACTTGGGCCGCCCGACGCTCGATGGAATCGAGGCCGCTGACTGCTTTGACTTGACAATTTCGCCCTTTGCCTAGCAGCACGCTGACGCGGTCGCAGTCGATCAGTCGCCGCGCTTCATTGGCGATCGTGTAGGCCGTTTGAGTTGGATCGAGGCCTCGATGAACGGCATCAATGAAGTGTGCCATTTGCTGCCACATTTCCTGATGTGTGGCGAAGGAGCGAATCTTTTCGTTCCGATGAAAGTCACTCGCGATCGCGCACATTTGCATCACGAAACGCAAGTAGCCTCGTTGAGTCGCAGGTCCGGCCCCTGAGCGCTGAAGGACTTCGACCAAGCCGATCGTTTCTCGGTCTACCTGAATCGGCCCGATGACCAACAGGTGATCGGTGGGATTACCCACTTCGTTCGTGTTCGTTCCCGATTTTGGACTGACCAGAGACGGCTCGCCCGAATCAGCCAGCTTCTTCAACAGGCGACCATGTTGATTCATGGCGGCCGAGTCGGAGCCAGCAAACGATTCCGCTAAGTTAATCTGGTAACCAATTTTTAGTGGATCGGCTGGAGTGTCTCGTATCCAGATCGCACCACCGATTGCGGCCAGTGCAGTTGTGATGCGAGTTAACAATCCCTGATGGAAATCTTCAACCGAGCAATCCGATTTTGAGAGCGCCGTGATTTCTTCGGCGAGTTCGCGGATTTGCTGCCGGGTCTCGCTGACCAATTGTTCATCTGCGCTGACATGGGTGTGTTGGTCGGAGGCAAGCGACCGATTTCGTCTGCGATCCGCTTTGGCGGCGGCGTCCGACGCAGCGACAGGAGGCACGGCGGCCTGATATCCAGCGCTGTCGAAATCGGACGGTGTGGTTGGATCGTGAGTCATGTTTAATTGCTCAGCAGGACGAGCGACACGGATGGCGACGAGGAATCGATCGTCCGTTACAACAGATTTGGCCGACTTCCGACGTGTGGTCGATACGGCTTACATTGGTTGCGGACATGATCGATAATGCGAGGTACCATCCCGGAATTCGCCCAATCGCTCAAGTTCGGTTTGTGGAAGTTCCGACCACGATTTTTGCTGTCACTCAATGGCAGCGTGCACCTTTGCAGCTACGTTAATCCACTAAAACCGTACGAAAGTAATCCCTTCCATGAGACTGCTCGGCGAAATTGAAAGCTCCGACCACACGACGCGATTGGTCGCTTGGCTGATGACCAAAGGCATCAAGGTAAAAGTTGAGCCAACTGGTGGGGAAAACGAAAGCTACGAGGTCTGGGTGAGGGACGAAGACCTATTAGACCAAGCGAAGACTGAGCTCGCCGATTTTCTGGCCAATCCACAGGCTGATAAGTACAACGAAGCGATCAAGGCAGCTGATGCGATTGCACGCGAAGAAGCTCTGCAGCGGAAGCGGATGCAGAAAAATATCGT
>CAZLYM010000106.1:0-13381 GCA_964563475.1 uncultured Pirellulaceae bacterium | reverse complement strand
TGCTGGTCTGTGAATCGATGGACCAGCTGAAACAAAGCATGGAGCAGTGGGTGGTTACGATGGCCAGCAACACGACGAAACTTCCGTCGGTTGGATCCGAAATCTTGCTTCACGAAGGGCAGGGGAGTCGCCGGCAGCGCTTGCTCGTTCGCAATACGACTCCCGAGTGCCTGTGGAAAGTCCGCGACGCCGAAGGTGTGCAGGAAGTTGAAGTGCACACTCCCTCGTTGGAAGAGATTTTCGTTGGGCTGATCAAGTCTACCAAAACTGGAGCGTCCGGATCGCATACACCTGACACATCCAGTCAGTCGGCGGAGGTCACCCAATGAGCACTTCGATTGATTCAGCCCATTCGCGGCTTACGGTTCCTTCCAATGCCAATCAAACAGGCATCTGGAAACGTCTGCTGTGGAAAGATCTTCGCGACTTGCTGCCAATCTGGTTAACGATCCTATTTGGAGCCGTTGTTTGTGTGAGTCTGCTGACGATGTCTTCGCGAAACGCTCAGACTTTCTCAGCATCGTTTTCACAACAAACAATCATTTCTGGTATTCAAGCATTTGCCATCATGGCCAGTTTTTCGACGGGAGTGTTATTGTTTGCTCCAGAACGTGAGAGCGGTACTGTCCACTTGCTGCGTTCGTTGCCGATTTTGCCGGAAAGAATCGTACGAGCCAAATTGGTCACGGGCTTGATCGGCATCATTTTTATGTTGATCGCTTTGACAGTGATGCTGAAGTTCAGCCTCCACGGCAGCGGTCGGCAAGAAGATTGGTTGACGTTGCTGCATGCCGATTTTTGGCCTGATCAACTGATTCGAATCACCACGCCCGTGTTTGGTTTTTTGCTCGGCGCGCTGGTCGCCATGCGGACAGGTTCCACGTTCTACGGATTTTCGATTTCGGCAGTGATTGGAATCGCGGCGGCTTTCATGGTGGGCTATGTGTCACTGGACATCAATCGAGCGATCGAAGTAAATACAACCCAAGCAGTTGGCAGCGCAGTTGCTGTTTTGGTGATGCTGGCAGGAACGTTGAGTTCAGGATCCGTATGGCTGGAGGAACGAAGGTCAGCAGGGAGGCCGGTAGGTAACGGTACCTCAGATACTTTGACAGATTTGGACTCAGGCTTGGGCAGTGGAATCCGGTCGAGCTCCGCACGCGTTTCGGCAGGGAAAACGTTTTGGCCCTTGTTCTGGCAGTCGGTTCGAATCAGCAGGGTTCCGATACTGATATTGTCAGGGCTCACAGTAACGACGTTGCTGGCATTCTGCGGGGCTTGGATTGTTGATCAAACGGGCTCCGGTGACATTGTTGATCGTGGAATCGTTGAATATGTCCTAGCGGGTTTAAGTTTGGCGATCTTCTCGGCCACGGTTTGCATCTTTGGAACCGTATTCTGGCACGACCACCAGCACGGTCGATTTCGCTTTTACCAACAGCATGTTGAACGCCCTCGATTGTTTTGGCTGTCACGTTTGCTGCCGTGGTTCGTTTCGTTTTTGTTCGCAACGTTCATCGCGCTAATCATTAGTGGGTTTGTTTTGCATTGGTTGATTCGATTTGATGTCTCCCTGAATCAATTCGGCCCCGTAGCAGGTATCTTCATAAGAGGAGCATCGATTTTTCTGATTAGCTTGACGTCCGTCTTTGCTATCGGCCAGTGGTGGTCCATGCAGATTCGCAACCCAATCATCGCCATCGTTTTCACGCTGATCAGCACGTCGATTGTCTTGTGGATGGGATCGTCATTGCCATTGTTGGGCGAGCCACTGATTTGGTTTCTGCCGACGGTTGGGGCTCTGTTCTGGGCAACTTGGTATCGAAGCAAGTCATGGCTGGCGGATTCGGCAACATGGCGGACTTATGCGGTCACGTTTGGAGTCATTTTGGCGACCATGGGGTTCAGCTTTGCGGCGTTTGTCTATCACCGGGCTTATGAGTATCCGGACTTGAAACTTGATACGGACAACATTGCGGCTCAGTTTGGGACTGACCAACGTGGCATAGAAATGATCGACCGATTGCAGTTTGGCACCCCCACTGAACGCAAAGAAACTGCCGACATGTATCGGCAGGCGATCGCGAGAATTAAAGGAAAGTTGTCAAACGATTTTGCATCAACTGTCTATCGAAACTGGAGACATTGGGAGGACGAACCCAAGGTTTTTCCAAGTTTGGTGGACTACGACCAAAAGGCCAAAGTTTGGGTCGAGCAAAACCGTGAACCGTTAGATTTGGTTTTGGATGCCTCGGAACGAATTGCCTGTGATCCATTTCATGTAGATTGTGAATACGATCAGATCAAACGACTGCGTTCTCTGGTGATGGCAAGCAGCTTGGTGTTATTGCAACAGAACCGCAACGAAGAGGCTCTTCGCAGCATCCTAGCTTACGACCGGGTTTGCCAGCGAACCAATATGATTCTGGATAGTGGTAGCTACGCCCTACAGCATTTGCGTGAGGCAGACCTTGTCTACGACTTGTTGATCCGATGGGCAGAGCAACCGAATCAAACGGTGGACGCGATTGAGAAGGTCATCGATCGTTTGGACCACTCGCTGGTCGGTCAAACGCCCGCAATTCTAAAGTTTGCGGAACCGCTGACAGCGTCTGATCGGAAACGGCAATCAGAAAACGAGATAGTAGCCATGCGCCTCTGGGATTCATACACCCGCTGGGGTGGTGAAGGACGTTGGTTCGGGTTGAATTTTAAGTTTAGGCAAATTGAAGACGGTGAACTGGCTGGACTCGAGGTTGTGCCTCCATCGATGCCGTGGGAATTGGAACGGAGCAAAAGGTTCCAGAAAATCGACTCGCTTCGTCAGTTTCAGAATCCGGTACTGCACGGAATTCCTCACAATCAACCGTTGCAAAGACCAAGATTCAGCGATACAGAAAGCTGGGACCGTGCTTCCATCGACCGCCGCCGATACGGTTTTTACCATAACGTGGATTACAATTACTGTGAGTCTGAGCGCCAAGCGTTACAGGAAACGATTCGGCGTTATACGATGTTACGATTGGCTTTAGCGGCATACCAAACGGAAAACGAAAAACTGCCAGCCACTGTCAATGATCTGGCTTCGTACTTCGATGGCAGGTTGCCCAAAACAGTGTTTACGAGCGCTAATTTTACTTGGCTTCCGGATGGTTTGCCCGAGCAGGGATATTTTCAAGGTTATTCCCAGCCACCAATTTTGCCAGCAAACGTTCCGTTGTTATTGCCCTACGGCATTGTCCAGCCGCTGGACACCAGCAAGCGAGAATCGTTCGCCCCGGATAGCCAAAACAGCGATGAAACAGAAATCGGTATTCCGATTAACGCGATTGACTCGGATCACTATCTGCTCCGACATCCTTTCGACCCGGTCGTTAAAGCCAAAGCCAAGTAGGCCGTAACAAAGCGTCCGCCGTTACGGCTTACGGTTTGGAATTTCAGCGTTGTTTTGGTTCAGCTTAGCGCGGTTTTTAACAGAAGATAACGGAGGTTCCGTGTCGAGCGATAACTCTGTTCTCTCTGTTTCCTCCTGTTCAAATATTTGCCCCTGATTCCGTCGCGACGTTGTGCCTCCTCGATACGGGTGGCGTCCGTTATAATGATTTGATTTTGCCCAACTGCTCAATCATCATGCTTATCGTCATCTCGCCAGCTAAGACGCTCGACTACGAAACACCCGTCACGATCAAAAAGCACTCGCAGCCGCAGTTCGCCAAGCGAAGCGAAGAACTAATTGACGTGCTGCTTGACTACACTCCAAAGCGGCTGAGCAAGCTGATGTCGATCAGCGACAAGCTGGCTCAATTGAACGCCGATCGCTATGAAGCATGGCAACCAAAAGCGACCAAGACCAATGCTCGGCAAGCGCTATTGGCTTTCAAAGGAGATGTCTATCAAGGGTTGGATGCGTACTCATTGAACGACACCGATTTCGAATTTGCGCAGGAACATTTACGGATGTTGTCCGGGCTCTATGGGGCGCTTCGTCCGCTCGATCTGATGCAGCCCTATCGATTGGAGATGGGTACCAAACTCAAGACCGATCATGGAAAAGATCTGTATGAATTTTGGGGCGACGACATCACTTTGGCGTTGAACAAGCAGCTGACCAAGTGCAAAAGCCAGACGTTGTTGAACCTGGCGTCCAACGAGTATTTCAACGCCGTTCGGCCCGACGTGTTGAAAGCCAATATCATCTCGCCTGTCTTCAAGGATCTTGGCAAGAACGGTCAGCATAAAATCATTAGCTTCTACGCGAAGAAGGCTCGGGGCACGATGTCTGGCTGGATCATCCGCAAAAAAATCACCGATCCAAAGAAGCTGACGAAGTTCGCAGAGGATGGGTATCGCTACGATGCCGATTCCTCAACGCCTAACAAGCCGGTTTTCCTACGCGGGTAGTCGCGTAGGTGGTTATTCCGCGTGGCTGGAGACGTCCGGTCGCCCGTCTTCGTCGTACTGAACGTGGATCACGTTTGGGCAGCAGCAGACCGGGCAGTCTTCGACGTATTGTTGATGGGACCCTTCGCTATGATCGATCGGAACCACGATTTCTTCGCCACAGCTGTCGCAGATGTAGCTGGCTTCGTCGTTCAGTTCAGACAATTCGTCGTCCAGATCGCCACTGCTTTCAAAGTCATAGTCCATGATTGATGGTGTTTTACAGGACGAAGAATTGTTGCCGTTTGCGTTGCCAAAACTAGCTTTTCACGATCGAGCAAACAGACCAGCGATCATCTTAGCCGACTTTGATAACTTGGAAATGCCCGAAGAACAAACGATTCACCACGCTGCTCGCGATTACACAAAAAGCGGTAGCGTGACGGAAATTACTGCGGAATCTTCCTAGGCCAGATTTGAAACCATTGCATTTTTACAGCACATTGGCAAAAGGTTAATGCGATTCGATCCGATAAGAGAACGGCTATTCGAACAGGCGAAACAGCAGAATTGGTTCAAGCCAAGATTGGTTTTGAAGATGGATCGTACGCCAATCGAGTGTGGCGTTGATGCCTCAGATAATTGAAAATCGTTTCAATTTGCCACCACGAGTTCAACGATTTTTCAATCAGAGGCCGCAAAATACGAGTAGTCGTTGATGAGCGGTCGTTTGGCACGGTGCTTGCAATAAATGGTTATGTCTTTGCTTGCTACGAGCGTTTTGAATTTTTTCCAACGTAAGCGTTTTATGATCTTTTCCGACATTGGCCGCTGCGGTTGCGCGGCCTCGCTAATTCTCTCAGCCAATCGGCCAATCGTTCCGTCTCGGAACAGCCCGCCAATGGTTTCCCCCGCTGTTGTCTGCAGGGATTCTTTCCAGCTAGGTTGCTGTCTTCACATAGCCCAGCCTCGAGAATTCAGTTCGCCAAAGTAGGATCGCGCCCCAATTGTCTTCAAAGCATTGGCGGTGCGGAGGTCCTCCCACTGCCATGCGGAAGCGTGTCGGTCATTGGCCGGCACGCTTTCTTTTTGTTTTTCGGTCGCCGTTTCCGATTGACCGCTATCGCCCGCTATTCCCAATCACCAAGTGTGCGCGGTGGAGCGAATTTGTTATCTTTCAATATCAGGTGACAGGCTGGTCAAATAAACCATCCAGAGTTTTTAGATTATTCGCGAAAGATACCGATGTCGGAAAATAATAAGCCACTGAGCCATGCCGTTTACTTCGAACTGAAAGATCACTCGACCGAAAAATGTGAACAGCTGGTGGAGTCCTGCTATCGCTTGCTTTCACCCATTGGGGGATGCACTAGTTTGAGTGCCGGGGTTCGTGATGAGGAATTGAATCGCCCGGTGAACGATCAAAAGTTCCACGTGGGCTTGGTTGTGATTTTGGAAAGCCGCGCGGCTCATGATGCGTATCAAACGCACGAGAACCATTTGAAGTTCATTGAGGAGAACAAGGACAATTGGGAATCGGTCCGCGTCTTCGATGCCGCAGCGCGAGCGTAGTGCTGACATCGTTCAGGCTGAAACAAAAAAGCCTATCGGTCTACTACGAACGCGAGTGTTAACGAATCAACGGTTGTCCGGCATGGTTACCAATCGCCGCGAATCGTGATCCAACATTCGCTCATCAACCGTCAAGTCGGACAACCATTTCATCAAGAGGTTTGCGGACTTTTTTCAGATGTTGATAGTCGTCATCTTTTGAGCGATAACCGACCGGCATCACCAGTACGGCATTCAGATTCAGTTCATCAAGACCAAGAATCTTATCGTATTCAGCCGGCAGAAAGCCTTCCATCGGGCAACTGTCAATCTGAAGATCGGCACACGTTGCCAGCATCGAACCCAGCACAATGTATGCTTGCTTAGCCGCCCAGCTATGCAATGCGTCGGGGGCCATCCGGCCAACCGACCCAAGGATCATGTCTTTATATGAATCCAGAGCCCCGGCCGGCAAATCGCGTTGGGATTCCATCATCGCCACGAAGTCATTGATGTAGTCGTGATCCACATCACTGCGGACGGCAATGACGATCACGTGCGACGCATCAGCTACTTGGTGCTGATCCCATGACACCGCAACCAGTTGATCTTGAATCGCTTGATCCTTGACGACCACGAATTGGTAGGGCTGAAGCCCGAAGGAAGACGCGGTCATATTCCCAGCATCAAGAATCGTTTCAAGATCGCTCTCGCTGACGACTTTCTGATTGTCAAATTTTTTGACCGCGTAACGCCAGCGTAAATTTTGTTTTAGAGTAGAAGAAGTCATTAGCTATGGGAGTTGTTTCTTGGCCAGGGTTTAAGGATTTGCGAATAACATTTTGGAAGGAGACGGTTGAAAAGAGCGTGAAGGCTCTCCTAAGAACGACGCCATCACTCTACGTTGCCTTTTTGATTGCTTTCAGCTGATCGTGCTCGGGCATTTTTTTGTAAAACGGGTCCAACGGGTAGCAGCCGCTGATGATACCATTTCGTGGTGCGGTGGTGCAGTCGCTGAATGTGCGGCAGATTTTCTTGCGCGGCATGACGTTTCCGGCTAACACGTCAGCCGGCAGTTCGGGATACGATAAAACCATTCGGCCAAGTCCCAGCGAGTCCGTCATGCCGTTGCGGACAAGATACTGTCCAACGTTGGGTAACCACTCCTGTAGGTACGACAACCCGGAGCTGACCATGATCAGATCGGGAAACTGGGACTTCAGTTGAGCAACGGCTGCTATTTGTCTGGCAACACCCACTAGTGGATCTTCGGGCGGTTGATAACCATCTGACGGAGGGAAAATTGCCGGGCGTTGAATGTGCGGATTGTAGTAGGGACTGCCGACGGTCGTGCATAGCAAGTCGATCTTCAAGTCTTGCAGAAGCTTCAAGAACGCCATCGGTTCAGTCAGGTTCATTCCTTCGGGGGATCCGTCTCCACCGAATGCATACGGATAGTCACCGCTTGCCGATGCGACTCCCGTTCCGTCGGGGCCGGGTTCGAAGGGCGAGAAATCGAAAACGCTCAGGCGAACACCCACGTGCAAATTCGGAGCCTCGGCGCGGATGCCAGCGACGATGTCACGCAGGAATCGAGTGCGATTTTCAAAGCTGCCGCCGAATTCTCCTTCTCGATCGAAGCCAGACAGTAGTTCATGGCCCAGATAGCCGTGGCAATGCTTGATATCCACAAACGAGAAACCTAGCTTTGCCGACAGCTTTGCCGCTACGATAAAATCATCGATCAGTTGTTTCAGCTCGTCGTCGGAAAGGATCACGCCGTCCGAGTCCACGTTGAACCGTTTGTCTAGGATCGGATGAGCGTAGGCCGTTCTTGGCTCAAGTAGATCTTTCCTGTTGGGTCTGGCGAAACGCCCGGAGTGAGTCAACTGTAAACCAACCACCAGATCATCAGTCGAATCGAACGATTCGCGGTGCGCATCGATTAAGATGTTCCGCAGTTCTTCCAAACCACCAAGCGTGGAATCGTTAATCATCAATTGGTTTGGGTTGGCTCGACCGCCTGGTTGAACGGCCACTGCTTCGCCGCCCCAGATCAGCTTGGCTCCCGACAAACCGAAATTTTTCCAACGTCGCCGCGTTAGATCGGTCGGCTTTCCGTCTGTGGTGGCGTCCCAACCCTCCATCGGCAAAATGGAGAATCGATTTCCGATCGTACCGGCACTAGAATCAATCGATTGAGCCAACGGGCTGTCGGCGCCGACTTGTAGTTCCGCGTCAAACGGCAGTTCGATGCCGAGCGACTCAGTATGCGCACGGAAATCATCGGCCGTTTTGAGTTTAGAAACGCGAGGGTAGTTACTCATAGAGAATGTGGGGTTCAGCCAGTCGTTGTTTGGTCTGTTTTCAGATGGATATCGTATCAGCCGGAAGTTTTTATTCTTCCAGAAAAGACTCAGCCTGAGCCAATATCTTTTCCAAGTGTTCGGCGTCGGTGGCTGGGCGGGATGAACTTTTCGGGTGAGTCAAATCGGTCTTCAGCCAGTTTCGAAGCTTAAGAAACATCGCGGCACTATGTTTGTAAGCCGGAACCGGATCGCGAAATGCAAAGAAGCCCAAGTACTGCAGAATGTCGTTCAGTTGGTAGAACCGAGAGTCACCGCTCTCCCACATCGCGTCTCGTGTCGAAAACCAATCGGGGCAGAAAGTGCTTAGTCCCAGCAGATAGTCGCTGCCGTAGATGACCATGTCGATCGCCAGATCGTTGCCGGTGAATACCTTGAAGTCGGGACGAATTTCATTCCTAAGTGCGATTCGTTGCCACTCCAGTTCTCGGCTGAGCGAAGAATGTTTGGCTCCGATACATTGCTTGATTCCCATCAGCCCTTGATAGACGTCCAGCGAATAGATACTGCCAAAGGGAGCGAACATTTGGCCCAGTTCGAAAGCGACAAACTGGTCAGCGTGTTTGGCGATCGAGGCGTAGCTGGCCACGATGTCTTCGTCCGACTGCCCGGTCAAACCAAACGTCTGAAAGATCACGGGGATCCCCCCATAAGATTGAATCGAATCAATCTGCTGAGCGTACGCATCCAAGTTGAACGCAGCGCCGGTCGAGTCCGCCACAAACGCTCCGGCAACGTAACCGGTCCCGAACCCGCCGTCACCGGCGATGCGTTGCGTCCGCTGAAGCACCTCAACACGCGTCGCTTCGTCGATCAAGTTCGCGTAGCCGGTGTCCATGTTGATCGCCGGAATCAATCCGGCTTGGCAGGTGCGTTCGACGTGAGCATCAAAAGACGCCCAGTCGATCGAGTGGTCATCCATAAACGGCAGTAAAATCGCGGAGCTACCGGTAATCTTTCGGCGGGGTACGATCAAGCTTTGCGGGTTGGGGATCGTTTCTTCAGTCATGGTTTTTGGTTTTGAAGTTTTGGTCGTTATCACGTTAAAGTAGTCATCACACTCCGTGTGATGTAAATGCAGGACATCACACGGAGTGTGATGACTACTTACGGCTACTTTTTTGGCAATTGAAACTGACTTGGTTCAATTCGTCCCGCCTGCTGTTGCATCACTCCATTGAGCAATTCGATCGCCAGTCGTGATTCCAATGTGACGCCGGCTCGAACACCAACGCACGGATCATGGCGACCTTTTTTCAGTTCGAAGTCGATTTCGTCCATATTCTTGCGAACGGATTTCTGCGGCTTATTGATGGTTGATGTCGGTTTGAATCCGACGCGGCATACGATCGGCATCCCGGTCGTGATGCCACCCAGCATTCCGCCATGGTTGTTGCTTTGATAACCGCTGCTGCGAATCGGATCGTTATTTTCACTGCCACGACGACCGATAACATCGGTGCCGGCACCCAGTTCAACAGATCGAACGGCGTTCAAGCCACCCAGCGACCCCATCAGCCGAACTTTCAGGCTATCGTACAATGGTGCTCCAACGAGTGCTGGAACATTGAACGCAACGACTTCGACGGCGGCTCCGATCGAGTCACCGTTTTTACGAGTCTCGATAATCAGGTCGGCTGCCTTGCTGGCGAACGCGTCATCAACCGTGTGCAGTTCAGCGCCGGCCAGTTTTTGCTCGAGCGATTCTAGTTCCGCTACGTCGATTTGATTTGGATTGGCAAAATGATCCGCTAAGCTTGATTCGGATTTCAAATTTCCAACTTGGCAGATGGACGACAACACAATCGTGCCAAAATGTTCTTTCAGACACGCCCGAGCAATCGAGCCACCGATCACGTCGGTGATCGTGCTGCGGTAGCTTGATCGCCCACCGCCTCGGATGTCAACAAAGCCACGTGATTGATGATACTTCACCAGATCCGTGTGCCCCGGACGTACTTCGCCTTGATCGCCGGTCAACTGAGTGTAGTCGCCCGATTTTTTGGAAGTTGAAAGCACCAGCGCCGAGATCGGTTCCCCGGTCGCGAATCCGGATCGGTACGTTTCCGTTTTCGCAGCGATGTCTTGACCATCGATGGCAATCGAAGGTCCAGCCAGCAGGCTTTCCGAATCGTCTTGGTAGATACCGCTGATCAGAACGACCTGATCTTTCTCGTTGCGAGGCGTACCATGCTTGTTTCCGCCAGGCCGACGACGGTCTAGGTAGTATTGAATTTTGGCTCGATCAAGCGGTGTGCCCGCTGGGCACCCGAACACGATGGTGGTGATGCCTGGCCCGTGGCTTTCACCGGCTCCGGCCACACCGAAGAGTGGACCTCCAAGAATTTCCATATCGATTTATTTCAGGTGTCTGAGGCTTGAAAGTTGTCGCAAAACTGAGGGCAACGGTAAACCGAGGGTCGGCTGTCAGCTCCATTCTACTTTTTGCTCGTCGATGATGATATTGTGAATCGACGTTTTCAAGCCATCCAGCGTCAAAAATTGCTCTTCGTAGCGTCTAGCGGCTTGAGAGAGAGCCATTTGAGGCGGCGAAGTCATGTTCACCGTTGAAAAATCGGCAGCATCTGGTTGGGTACGGTAAGCGAAAGGATGCACAACGATGTTGAGTAACAACTTCCAATACTCGCGTCTATCAAGTCCGGGGGCCACGCACCGTTCTTCTGTTGATTGACCAGCAACACATCGACTAACGGTGGAAAAAACTTTTCCCAATACTTGCCCCCTGATTGGTACATCGCTTGCGTGCACAAAAATACGCCGTAGTGGTAACGATCCGCTTGGGTAAGGTTGTCGAACAATTTGCCTTTGTTGTACTGGTTGAAATTCTTTCTAAGAATCCATTCACACGATGCGATGGATTCCTTGGAGCCGTGGTTGCCAGCGTGTGCTAGGGCCAGCACGCCAGCTCCCGCCATAGCCCGAGTGCATCGCGTGTGGTTGCCAACGATGTAGCCAAAAACGTTTCGGTCTTTACGAGGCAAGAAGCATCGTTTCACGTAGTTGACCGCGGTGTCAATGCTCTCGTCGGGGACGTCGAAGCCCGCATTTTTTGCAGACCGTAAGAACATCAGTTGCCAACCGGTAAGCGACAGATCTGAGTCGCCCGAAGCTCTAGCATTCAGATAGCGCCAGCCACCCTGATCGTTTTTATTCTTGTCCCAACGTTGCATTTCCAGTGTCGCTGCAATCGCTTTTTCAATTACTGGCGTCAGCTGTTCAGATTGCTCGGGAGTACATTGACCGTAAGCTTCGGTCAGTGCCAATGCTGAGATTGAATGGTTGTAAACAGAGGCCAAGCCCTGTGAATAGAAATCAACGTTGCGAGGAATCGGCGTGTTACTTGGTGCGATGGTCGATATCAACCCGTTTGGTTTTTGTTGCTTCGCGATGAAGCTGATGGCTTCGGTCAACTGTTGCTGGTAGTCGCCACTCGTTGGATTTTCTCCTTGAGCCAGAAAAGCTAGCAGGCAAAAGGAGGTTACCGCAGGCTGAGCGTAGTCAATTGAAGCGAACGAACCATCGGCTCGTTGTTGCGTCTCCAACCACGTGAGGCCTCGCTCGACCGAAGCGTCCACTTTCGCCCATTGTTCAGGCTTGAGCACATCCATAGTGGGTGTCTGTGGCGAATCACGGTGAGTTTGCGCGAATGCAGCTTGCGGCAAAGACATCGCGGTCACCGACAGGAGAATGGTCGTCAACGCTTTCATGATTTGAACTTTCGAAGTCAAGGATTAATAAACCGTTTCAAGGCACCCATCACCGTTGAAAAATCGGCAGCATTTGGTTCGGGACACTGAGCGATAAAACGGACAACGCAGTTGAATAGCAACTGCCGTATCGTGATTCAGCTTTTTCAGGGGGCCATGCACCGCTTTTTTTCTGGTTGGCCAGCAAGGTATTTACCAGGGGCGGATAAAACTCTTTCCAATACTTGCCGCCCAGTTGGAACATCGCTTGGGTGCAAAGAAAAGTGCCGTAGTGGTAGTGTTCCTCGCACCACTTTAGACCATAGACTGAGTCGTCATCGTTGTATTTCTCGAAGTTATGTTCCAGAAGCCAGTCCCCAGAAGATCTGGCTTCTTCGGAATTGTGTTTTCCCGCGTGAGCCAAAGCAAGGATACCCGCGCCAGCCATTGCGCGGGTGCAGGCGTTTTTATTTCTCCCCAGATAGGCATGAACTTTTCGATCTTCGTCTTTGATAAAACAATTGTCGACATACTTGACCGCGGCGTCGATGCTCTCCTTGGGGACGTCGAAACCGGCATTTTTCGCCGAGCGAAGAAACATCAAATGCCAACCGGTAATCGATAAATCGGAGTCTTCATCTGGAAACCGATAGTTGTCTAGGTATCGCCAACCGCCAACATCTTCTTTGTGCTTGGGGTTCCATCGTTGCATTTCCAGGGATGCGGCAATGGCTTTCTCAATGACCGGTGCCATTGTTTCTGCTTGATCGGGTGAGCATTGCCCGTAGGCTTCGGATAACGCAAGTGCAGAAATCGCGTGGTTGTAAACAGCGGACGTTCCCACCGAGGATTTGACACGTGGAATCGGTACACGATCAGGCCCCGAAGCTGCAATCAAACCGTTGGGTTTCTGCTGTTTGACAATGAAGTCGATGGCTTCGGAAAGCTGTTTTTGATACTTTCCGTCGACGGGTGTTTCTCCTTGCGCCAAGAAAGCCATCACACAAAACGCGGTCACACCTGGCTGGCCGCGTTGGATCGTCTTGAATGATCCGTCTTTTTGTTGCTGCGTTGCCAACCACACCAGACCTCGATCGACCGTTGCATCAAGCTTTTTCCACGTCGCCGCATCCAGTACGTCAGTTGCAGGCTTCGGTTCGGCTTCCACCTGAGCAAACAACGGGACCGTCATAAATGCCAAGATGAGCATAAAAAAGGCCGTGCGAAGTGACATCACGTGTTTCCTCGTAAAAAGTTACTGATTGATTACTGGTGACTACCGTTGAAAAATCGGCAGCATCTGGTTGGGAACACTTAAAGATAGAATGCACAGTGACGTTGTGTAGGAATTACCATATCGAGCATCGTACGTTTCCG
>CAZLYM010000105.1:0-13416 GCA_964563475.1 uncultured Pirellulaceae bacterium | reverse complement strand
AAGTGAGGGACCGATCCCTCGCTGACGCAACGGGTTATGATGACGCATGCAATTTTCTAACACGCTTCGGGTTGTGAAGCTCCAGGTGCCGAAGCGTTTGTGAGCCTCTCGTTTCTGTCCCGCTGCAGACACCGGTCAAAAACGATCAAGAAATTGAGTTGTCGTCCGATAAATCGATGCCCAGTTCTTCGATCGGGGTCGTCAGCACGTCACGGTCACGGATGGGCAGATCGTCGCTGGAAGCCGCTTCGCCGTCGTAAGCTTGGACGTAGATTCGATTCCCTTTGACAGCCACAACCTTGATCGGTGTGCCGGCCTCGATCGGGAATCCGTCACTGATCGCGTCATACTTTTCGTCTTCCACCATGATCTGACCACTAAGAATCATCTCGGACTTGGCGACGCCCAACTGACCAATCAAACCGGTCATTTTTCGGTAATGCTCGTTGCTGGGCGAGTCACCGTTAGCTCGCGGATCCTTCAGCAGCACCAACTTGCCGATCGGCGTATGAGGCCAAATATGGACGACCAACGCCATATACACCGGAATCGAAAGAAGTGTCAGCAGCAACACCACCGCTCCGGTGTAATAGCCTTCCCTGAATGCGCACACGATACCTGCCACCAGAAAACACCCTGCCAGAATTCCTAACAACCCAGCTGAGGGAAGAAAAACCTCCAGAACCACGAAGGCAAAGCCCACCGCAAGCAAGAGAACTGACCAGTAGATTGGGTCCATGACGGAAGCCGAATAGAGGTGAGAAAATGATCGGTAGTGTTGTTCTAGAGTGTTCGAAACCCGGACGATGATCTTGGCTACTACGAGGTTGGCATCAAGAAGGTTCCCGGAAAGCCTGAAGTCTTTGTCACCAACAGTACCGCCGTCACGATTGTGGCATTACGACGACTCGATTGGCAACCGCCTCAACCACCACGACCGCCTCTCCTTTGTCGATCATTTGTCCTCTTGAGATCACATCATACACTTGGCCATCGATCCGTGCTTTACCGGAGGGATTCAACCGCGTCACGGTTTCACCCGTCCGATCGATCAAGAAACTCCAGTCGACCACCGCCTCGCCATCAACTTCCTCCTCGAAGGAATCTTCTTTCTGGCGACGCGGATCGAGAATCAGGCGATTCAAATAGGGCGAATTGGGAATAATTTTTCTTAGCGCGAACAACGCGACAAAAAACCCACATCCCGCCGCCAAAACGGGGGCAAGCGAATAAGGAATCTGAGCAATCTCCTCGGCCGTCCGAGGCAGCAAGAACTTCTGCGAAGCGAGCACGACCGACGTCACTAGCATCAACATCCCGCCAATACCGAACACACCGAACCCCGGAACCACAAAGATCTCCACCAGCACAAATATTAAACCGGCAACAAACAACAGAATCTCGACCGCATCCGCGTTGCCATCCAGATATTGGCTCCAGAAAAACAGCATCACGCAAACAGCGGACAGGAAACCGGGCACGCCCAAGCCGGGCGCCGACATCTCGGACGAGAAAAAGAACATGGCGCCAAAGAGCAACCACGGCGCAACAAACGGCGACGACAGCGTGGCGGCGAGTTTTTCGACCCATACGTCGGTGGACGTTTTTTGCAACGTACGGACTTCCGACTTCAGTTGGTAAAACGTTTTCACCTGATCCGAGTCATTCACAATCGCGCGGGCCAGATACATTTGCGACGCAGCGTCCGAAGTGATTCCTGCTGCCGTATTCACTTGGCCAAGTTCCTGCCACTTGTCCGGATCAGCCGCCTGGCCCCATTCCTCGTTGGATAACAACCGGACCTGACCCGAATCGCGGTTGCGGTACCTTGAAACACGCAGCCCCGGATCAAGCATCGCCATCATGATCGACCAATCGCGTTGTTTCTGTTCCGCGATCCGGCGCACATCCGGCTTCACGTCATCCCAATCGTCGCCGTCTTCGTCGTTATCTTTGTCTTCAAGGGCAGCCGGCAGGTCATGTCCGCCCAACGTAGCGTCATCTTTCATCAGCAAGTGATCCACCGACAATGCGACCACCGCAGCGGGGCCTGCAATCTTGCCTTTGATGTGAGCGACGGTTCGGATCTTGTTCGAATCGTATTGGCTCAGGTGAGTCGCCAGTCGCAGCGACGCATCCAGATCGCCCGTGACTTCGTTCATCCCCAGAATCAGTAGGTTGATCTCGCCCGATGCGACTTGTTTTTTGAGCGATCGAATGGTCCAATTCGCCGTACGCTCATCAAGAAACGGAGGGATGTTCACCTGCACTGCCTGCCATTGGCGTCCTTCGGTTGGATCGCCCTCCAACGTGCCGGGTTCAAGATTCAATTGCCTAGCCAAGTCCGTTCGCGATTCAGTCAAAAACTGAATCAAACGGTCTTCGAATACTTGTTCGGCTTTTAAAACGGTCGGTTCATCTCGCCGGGTCAGCGTCGTTATCTCGATCTTGTCGCCCGATGTCTCCAGCTTGTTCAGTTGATCTCCATCGGCAAACACCAAACCCTCGGACGTTGTGACTCGGTACAATTCCCTGCCAGGGTCGATCATGCTCTGAATCACGGGAACGGGAAACAGAAGCCGCTTCGATGCAATGCCTTCATAGAAATTCAGGATCAGCGGATCAACGGCATTCTCGTCGGCCGCCGCGTTGCCAATCGTCGTTCCCTTTTCCATCGCGATCCGGTTGGCACAGATGGCTGCCAGCACCGCGTGCCCTTTCAGTTCCGTTGCGACGCCGGGCTGACGAGTTTTTGGAATGTAGGCAACGGTGTTCAAGCGATTCAGATCCGCCGACGTTAGCAACCGAGCCAACGCGACACAGGCTTCGAACTCGCTGCCACTGCCTGTTTTTCCTCGGTTGGTCTCGAACTCCAACACGACGATCGGTCGGTCTTCCGGTCGCACCACCGCGCCTGCCAAGTCTGCGATTCGCAGCAGCGATTGTTTGACGCTTGACGCCACGCGACTGTCGATCGGCAATGACACCCGCACCAAATGCCCAACGCGAACTTGCTGCACCGGATCTTCCACGACGGCGGCGTGAGTTGTGATCGCCGCCGAGTAAATCAGGACCAAGGGCAACAACAAGGTCAAATACTTGCTAAATTTTTCATCGATGAAACGCAAAGATCACCCGTGGCGTGAAACATGTTGGGACAATCAGATGTTGCCCTTGATGGATTATAGGTCTGGCCGTTGTTGCAATTCAATCTGAAACCATTTTCAAGCCAAATCGCCACAGTGGGTTCGAAAAATTCGCCGTTGCCCGCTCCCATACGGGGTGTTAAGCCGGTATTCTGCCCTTGGTCTGATTCGTCCGCCAACGATCAAACGATTTAACTTTCCTTTTACGCCACATTTCGGGCGCGATGCCCTTAGCCGCGTCTGCTCAAAATGTTTCATTCAGTAGCTATCATCCGCGTCGGTTCGATCATCGCGGGGGCTGCGGCCTTGGTGGCTCTGGTCGCCGGAAACTGGGCAATCGGACTGTGCTTAGTGGCAATCGCTGGCCTGTTAGTGTGGCATTTGCGCGAGCGAAATCGACTTCTGGAGCCCATCGATCAGTTTGTCAAAGCGGCGCAGGAGATCGAACAAAGTGCGTTTGGCCAACCGACGTTGCCCGGCCACCTGTCGGACGACTGGCGTCCGCTTTCCGAAGCGTTCAAGCAAATGTTCCGGGTCCTGTCCAAACGGGAAGCCGGTTTGCTCAACAGTTCCGCCAGCCTAGAGACCGTACTTGCCAGTATTGGAGAAGGAGTGCTGGCAATCGACAAGGAAGGCAACCTCGTCCTGGCCAACTACTCGGCCTGCCAGATGCTGGTGATGAACGAACAAAACGTGGTCGGTCGCAAACTGGTCGAACAGATTCGCATCCCCGAGCTAACCTCCGCGATTGAAAAGGCGCAAGCAGAAGGCATTCGGCTGGAGTGCGAATTCCAAACACTTTCCGAACCCCGCCGCACGATCTGCGCGACGCTCACGTCGCTGGAATCAAGCAACGTCTCGGTCGCGGTCATGATGCATGATGTCACCGGCATTCGACAACTAGAAACAATGCGTCGAGACTTTGTCGCCAACGTTTCGCATGAACTCAAGACACCCTTGTCGGTCATCAAGGCCTACGCAGAAACCCTGAAAATGGGCGCGATCAATGACCAAGAACGAAACATCGAATTCGTGGACCAGATCGAGCTTCAGGCTTCTCTGCTCGATCGACAGATCCGCGACTTGATGCAGATCGCTCAGATCGAGTCCGGCCAAGCGAATCTGGAAATCACCGTCTTGGACATGAACGCACTCTGTCGCGAGTGTCATCAGCAGCTGCGCGCGATCGCCTCCAAACGAGAAATTGATTTCTCGCTGGAGTTAACCGATCAAACACTGAACGTGACAGGCGATGCTCAGGCATTCCGCGCAATCCTGACGAATTTGATCTCCAACGCACTCCAGTACACGCCGCAAGGATCCGTCACCATCCGCAGCGAGTTACAGAACAAGCGTGTGGTGGTCGAAGTGATCGACACCGGCATTGGAATCTCGCTCGGTCAGCAAACGAGGATCTTCGAACGTTTCTACCGCGCCGACAAAGCACGCTCTCGCGACATGGGAGGCACTGGGTTGGGGCTGGCGATCGTCAAGCATTTGACGACCGCATTGGGGGGCGAAATTTCGGTCGAGAGCAAGATTGGGAAAGGCAGTGTTTTTCGCGTCGAGTTTCCGTGTGCTCCGTAAGATTCAACTTAAAGCCGGCCCAAGAACTTCATAACGCAAACATGAGTTGAATTGACGGGATCTTTGAACGTGATCGTTAGCGAAATCAACCAGCGATCTCATCGGGTGCGAATCAGCCGCCCAGTTGGTTCGCGCTTTCTCGAAGCGTCCATTGATTGGTAGAAGTCGAAGGGG
This sequence comes from uncultured Pirellulaceae bacterium, assembly GCA_964563475.1. GTDB lineage: Bacteria > Planctomycetota > Planctomycetia > Pirellulales > Pirellulaceae > Mariniblastus. Next base: position 8,509 of record CAZLYM010000105.1, on the reverse strand, counting down.
TCGCTCTAGGCCGGGTCCGCTTTGGCCTTTCCGTGTTGCGTCTGGTTGTGGCGACGGCGCCTTCGATATCAAGATAAATCGGAGCACTGTTCATCGCGTACTGGGACTCTTTGTCAGTCACCACAGCCTGCACTTTCACCGGGCCTCGTCCAAGCACCCTAGCAGGAATTTTGAATCGCAATGGACGCTTGTCGTCCTTCATCTCTTGAGTCGGCACCACCGGACGCATATTCTGGACCAGATCAATGGTGTCACCAAAATTGCTGGTGACTTCAATGATCACATCTTCTGATTCGTTCCACGTTTCCTTGTCACAACGAACCTGCATCGATTTGTCCGTGTTGGTCACCATGAAAGGAATTATTTGATGCCCGTTGCTCTCGATGAAGTCATTGGCAGTCACCACCGCTCGGATTTCGTGAAACCCGTCTGACAACAGGCCGGTGTTAAAATCCAACGGGTTCAATTCCTGATCACGGTAGAACAGGACACCATCGACATACATCTCCACGCCGGAAACAGGGACTTTCGATTCCGAGACATTAAAGTTCAGCCTGACTTTCTTACTCACCTCTTCCATCGGTGCGATTCCATCGACCGATATTTTCGGACGCACAGCGTACGGCTGGCAGAGAGCGTCACCCACAATCAGCAGCTGAAAAGGTCCGGCAACTGATTGATAAAACGATTCCGCCAGCGAACAACCGCGTGCGTAGTGAACTTGAATCATCGCGTGGGGAAACTTCGATGCGATCGCATGCGGCTCAGTCACCGTCCCGCTAGACCCCGCAGCACCATGCCGAATAAGTTCGGATAACTTCGTCTGACCGGGAACCGCCAGCCGTCCACCGTAACTGGTCAAATGTTCGCAAATCGCTCCGGGAACAATTTTGCTTTGCGACGCCGCAAAATCGAACTGGCTGGTCCCTGTCAGCAATCCGCACACGTCCGAAGCGTCTTCGGGTAAATCCGACTTAAGCACAACGGCTTTTTTCCCCATGGATTTGAGCGTTTTCACGACCGGTTTGATTTGAGCTCTGCGTGTTGCGTTGCGAACTCCGACGCCCGATGAAAAATAAAATGTGCCCGTCGGGTTACTCTCGTCGGCCTCAATCGACGCTTGCAATTGATCCAACGCTTCCTGTTCGGTCGTCCCGAAATTTCGCGTCACGGCCAACACGGTCGAAAGAAAAAAGCTATTGCCTTGCCCATCTTCCGTGTTGACCATTCCGTTAACTGCCCAGCGTCGATGATTTTTAAAACCCCGCGTTAGAGCAAATGTAAACGGCTGGTTTGGAATGTTTTTCTCCAGACCACGAAACAAACCATTGCTGCGAATGTACTTGAAAGCTTCATCTTGTTGGGTCTGTTTTCGGTAATGCCATCCGTTCTGAACCGCGTTCGTCAGCCACTTAATCGTCGAATCGGTATCACCACGGGTAGCATGAAATTTCGCCAGCCAGTAGCTAACCGCTGCTTGGTTTGGGTTTGCCTTGGCGAACTTTTGCAGCGTCGCAATCGCCGCGTCAAAGGTTTCTCCTGACTTCTCTTCAAACGCTTTGATCGCTGTCTGATATTCCTGCTGCTGCTGCCCCACAAACGGATGCGAAAGAATCCGCCGAGCAGGCACTCGATAATAGGAGTTAGCATCCAAGCTAAGGTACCCGGGTTTATCTGTCAGAACGGCCGTCGCGAAATAAGTCATCGCATTGATCGACGCGTAACCTCGGTACACGTGAGTCGATGGCACTTTGGCACTTTTTGCCAACCCGGATTGGGATCGAATTTCATCGAACAATAGACTTCGATGACTCGAAATCGAAATGCTCGTTGGAAAGTCGGCCGAGTACAAAATGTAGTCAACCGAATGCCGAATCTTGCGAAACTCTAACTGCGTCAGAATTGGGATGAGGATTTTCGTTTTGAACGTGTTCAGGTCGGTCTTTTCACGATCGGGGATGCCCGTCAAATGGATCACGTTTCTGTCCGGGATTTTCCGTAACCGAACGTAGTGGTTGGCGATCAGTTTTGAAGATGCCGAATCGTCGTTGACGACCACGACCACGTTCTCTGGGCCACCTCCAGCAAAGCACTCGGCTGGACAGGCTCCTAACCAAACCAAGCCCATCAGGATGATGACCGGCAAAATTCCTCGCGCGGCAAGCGAAAATCGTGCTGGTACGGTCTGAATTGACATGAATCTCGCTAATTAGTAATTGCCGAAGGTTTGCCCGGAGTCTAAACCATACCCATTGTTCCACCGTCAGTTGGTGGTATGGTCCCAAAAAAGCCGAGTTTCGTACCTCGTAGCCCATATATCCTTGATATTTGCAGGCTTTTGCCAATCGGCCGGGTCCACGAAACCACCATGATCGTTGCACCTTGTCCGGGAACGTCAATTCAGCACCCTCGACAGCGGGAAATGTGAAAATACCCCAATATTGAAGAAACCTTAACCACAGGCAGGTGCTGGCTCTGTAGGCTTTCTGGCGCGTCAGTCAGGCTCACTTAGCCACTTTCGCATTTGCCGTTGTGGCAATACGCTTATGTAAAACGATTCACCATTGAAACCATGGAACCAGAAATGAAACGAGCTTTTATTTGGACACCCTTTGCCGTTGTGATTGCTTTGGGCGCAACTTTCGCCGTGAACGCAAATGCTCAAGGCCTGTCAGCACTCGAAGGGTCAGTTGAAATCGACGGTTCAAGCACCGTGGCTCCGATTTCAATTCGAGCTTCGACGACATTCAAGGAGAAGTGCCCCAAGGTTTCGGTTCAAGTAAGTATCTCGGGAACCGGCGGAGGATTCAAACGATTCACCAAAGGCGAAACCGACATCTCCGATGCCTCGCGTCCGATCAAGTTCAAGGAAATGAAACAGTGCGATGCGAATGGCATCAAGTTCATTGAGATCCCGGTCGCCTACGACGGCCTGACAGTCGCTGTCGCCAAAGGCAACACGTTCGTCGACGTGCTGACCGTGGACCAACTGAAAAAGATCTTCCGCGCGAGCAAGGCAGATGGCGGTTTCAGCAATGCCAAAAATTGGAGCGATGTCAATTCGGAATGGCCATCGACGCCAATCAAAATTTTCTCGCCCGGAACTGACAGCGGCACATTTGACTACTTCAAAGAGGTCATCGTCGGCAAGGACGAGGGTGTCTCGATTCGTGAAGACATGTCCGTCAGTGAAAACGACAACCAGTTAGTCCAAGGCATTGCAAATACCGATGGAGCGGTCGGCTTCTTTGGTGCGTCTTACTACTTCGCAAACCAAGACAAACTGAAAGCCGTCAAGATCGTAAACCCGGAAACGAAAGAGGCGGTTGAAGTTTCGGCCGAAAACATCGAGTCCGGCAAGTACGCTCCGTTTTCACGCCCGCTGTTCATTTACGTCAATGCGAAAGCGGCCCGTCGCCCGGAAGTCAAGGTTTTTGTCAACCACTACTTGAAAAACGCTGGCGAGCTTGCCAAAGCGGTTGATTATGTCGGCCTGCCTGAATCCGTTGAAAAAGAAGCCGCTGCTCACTTCAAACGGCGAAAATCCGGCACTCATTTCTGGAATAAAGACGGCCAAAAGAAAGAAGGAAGCCTCACCGACCTGTACACCGCCGATAACATCCTGAAAATGGAGTAAAGCGTAGGACAAGTCGACCCACGCAAGTCGACCATTTTCGAACGCATTCCTTCGAACTGAACTCAATGGCAATTGCCGAAGACTCAACTCCGCGAATTCTCGCCCAGCGAACATTGCGATCCTTGGGCGCGACTCGCGTTAGTGAATCGCTAATCTATGTCGCCTTGGCAGCGTGCGCGTTGTTCACAGTCCTGATCACGCTGTCGATCATCGGTCTGCTGATCGGTCAAACGATTCAGTTTTTCAGCATGCCTGAAACTAACTTGTGGGAATTTTTAACCGGCACAAAATGGAATCCACTGCTGGGCGAGACCAAGCACTTTGGCATCTGGCCACTGATCTGTGGAACGATGTGGGTCACGGTGATCGCCATGGCGATTGCATTGCCGCTGGGGTTGGTGTCAGCAATTTACCTTGCTGAATACGCACCCGCGTGGCTACGCAGCATCCTCAAGCCCAGCTTGGAACTTCTCGCTGGCATCCCGACCGTGGTTTACGGTTTCTTTGCCTTGGCGGTCATCACGCCGTTTCTTCGAGACGGATTGGGCATCGAGGTTGACTACTACAACGCCTTGAGCGCGGGGATTGCGGTTGGCATTCTGTGCCTTCCGACCATCGCGTCGCTTTCCGAAGACGCCTTGCGAGCAGTTCCAGGGCGATTGCGAGAAGCAGCTTACGGGCTGGGCGGCACGAAGTTTGATGTCTCGATGAAGGTTGTCGTTCCGGCAGCATTGTCCGGGATCATTTCCGCGTTCCTACTGGCGGTTGCCAGAGCGATCGGAGAAACCATGATCGTCGCGCTGGCCGCCGGAAACATGGCTCGACTGACTGTGGATCCTCGTCAACAGATTCAAACCATGACTGGCCACATGACTCAAATGGCGACGGGAGACATTTCCAATTTCGGCGTCGAGTATTTCTCGATCTACTCGGTCGCGTTGGTGCTGTTCCTGATCACCTTTTTACTGTCGATATTGGGGAATGTCATTCGAATGAGATTCCAGGAGGCGTACGATTAACGCAGAAGAATTCCAACCCGAATTTGACAGCTTTGCCAGCAATCCGCTTAGCAAACGAACTTGGATCAATCGGATTTTCTGGCTGATCTGTGTGGCAACGTCATCCGCATCGGTGGTGATTCTGCTGGTCCTGCTGGTATCGATCGTATTCCAAGGACTGCCTGCTTTGTCCTATGGCTTCCTGACCCAAGCACCAGGGCCCGATCCGATTAGTGCAGGGATTGGACCTGCACTTCAAGGCACGGTCTGGGTATGTGCCGTGTGCGCTTTGATCTGTTTGCCGCTGGGAATCGGCACCGCAATTTTTCTGGAAGAGTACCAGCCTCGCAACCTCTGGCTAAGACGACTCTCCGCTTTGCTGCAATTGAACATTAATAACTTGGCCGGCGTGCCGTCGATCGTGTACGGCATCCTCGGACTGACCGCGTTCTCGCTGATGTTTGGCTTGTTGGGATCCGAAGCCGAACCGTTCACTGAAACAGGTGCCAATTACCGACGACAGTTTATCACCGAAGGAGGGGGAGAAGAGGGACAAGGTGAAGTCGTCTTTATTCCTGTCGCCAGCCGCGACGAAGTCCTTGAATTGACTCAAGGGATGGAAGCCGTTGATGGGAACGGCAACCCGGTCGAGCTGAACATTATTGGACCGGACGATGACTTTCCCGAAGACGACGAAACACTTGCTCGATCTCTTTTATCCGACTCCGAAGGTGGAATCGTTAAGGACTATCGCTGGTACTATTTTCGATTGCCGTTTGGCAAAGGCGTGTTGGCTGCCAGTCTGACGTTGATGTTGGTGATCCTGCCCGTGATCATCATCTCCACTCAAGAAGCCCTGCGTGCTGTGCCGCCGTCCTTGAAGCGAGCGGCCGAGGGACTCGGTTGCACCCCGTGGCAGGTCATCCGCCACGTCAGCCTTCCCGCCGCCATTCCCGGTATCATGACCGGAGCCATTTTGGCAATAAGCCGTGCGATTGGGGAAGCCGCACCCATTTTGATGATCGGAGTGGCCGTCTACATCGCCCGGGGACCGGCTCACTTGATGGACAAATTCTCCATCCTTCCCATCCAGATTTACTATTGGGCTCAGCAGCCCATCAATGCCGACGCTGACCTGAATTTTCAGCATATTGCGGCAGGTGGCATCATTGTGCTGTTGATTATCCTATTTGCATTCAACTCAATTGCCGTATTGATTCGTCAACTGGCTCAAAAGCGGTTAACATAATGGCAACGCGTAACGGCATCACCTAACGCCAGCGGAGCATGACGCCTTCAGCACGACATGCTCCTTTCGCCATGATCTTTTCGATCCTACGTTGGTCCGGAACCCATGCCCGAAACCTCCACTGTTAAAACAAGTTCTGGTAACACCTCCATGCCCGCTCAGTTTACCTCTGAAACGATTCGCCACCGGGAATCCGAAGATGAAAATTCGCCCCAGCCTGTCATCACGCTGTCCGACTTCAGCGCGTGGTATGGAAGCTTCCAAGCACTTCATAATCTGAACTTGGAAATCCCAGGCAAACGTGTGACGGCATTTATTGGCCCCAGTGGATGCGGTAAAAGCACGCTGCTGAAGTGGATCAACCGCATGAACGATGTCGTGCCTACCGCTCGCGCGTCCGGCGGCCTGCATCTGCCCGATGTCGACATCCTTTCCCGATCAACCGACGTGGTTTCGCTACGACGAAGAATCGGCATCGTGTTTCAGAAACCGAATCCGTTCCCAAAATCGATTTACGACAACGTGGCCTTCGGCCCTCGATTGCACTTTACCGGCGTAAAGAAAAACGATCTGGACGAACTGGTCGAATGGGCGTTGAAAAAAGCCGCGTTGTGGAACGAGGTCAAAGATCGCCTGAACCAATCCGCGTTAGGGCTCTCTGGAGGGCAGCAACAACGATTGTGTATCGCTCGCGCCATCGCCGTCGGCCCTGAAATCTTGCTGATGGATGAACCCTGCTCCGCGCTCGATCCCGCATCCACGGCCAGAGTAGAAGCTCTGATCGCCGAGCTTCGAGGACAATACACCATCGTGATTGTGACTCACAACATGCACCAAGCGGCGCGTTGTAGCGACCGCACCGCGTTCTTCTTCGAAGGTAAAATTATCGAAGAAGGAAGCACCGAACAATTGTTTATCCGTCCTGCCAAACAACAAACCGAAGATTATGTCTCGGGTAAGTTTGGCTAGTTTTTGACTTCCATTTTCACCTTTCGCTTCCCCTCATTCACAGATAGCCATGGCACGTCACCTACAAATCGATGTCGATCGCCTACACGGTCAACTGATGTTGGTCTTCGGTATTGTCGAACAGATGATCGACAAAGCAGTTCAAGGTTTGTGCGAGCAAGAGCTTCAGCTTGCCTCGGAGGTCATCGAAACGGATGACCAAGTGAATCAACTGGAAGTTGAAATCGAAGAGGAATGCCTAAAAATTCTGGCGTTGCACCAACCCGTCGCAGGCGACCTTCGCCGTATCGCCACGGTGCTGAAAATTAACTCTGACCTCGAGCGGATTGCGGATCTGGCGTGCAACATCGCCGAACGTGCACAGAACATGCACGAACATCCTTACTTCCCGATCCCCGACCAGTTGCCGGAAATGGTGAACTTGTCCAAGTCGATGGTGAAGATGGCATTGGATGCGTTCGTCAACTCCGATACGTCACTCGCCAAGCAGGTCATCGTGTCCGATCGAAAAGTCGACGAGTACAACTTAGCGGTGATTCAGGAACTACAAGGCTTAATGGCCAGCGATCCAAAACTGGTCGTCTCCGCGTTGCACTGTTTTTCCGGCGTCCGGCACATCGAGCGAATTGCCGACCATGCCGAAAACATCGCCGAAGACGTGATCTACATGATCGACGGCGAAATCATCCGACACAACCATTCGGAATATTCACAAGAACTATCTTGAAACCATGGCTCTGAAAAAAGTCCTCATCGTGGAAGACGATCGCTCATTGGCAGGAGTGCTCGAGTACAACTTTTCCAACTCGGGGTACGATGTCTACTGTGCTCACGATGGCGTCGACGCGATCAACCAAGCCCGCGCACACTCGCCCGACGTGATCGTCCTCGACGTGATGATCCCACTGCTCGATGGGATCGACACATGCAAGCGATTGCGATCCGACGACTCAACCCGCGACACTCCCATCCTGATGCTGACGGCCAAGGGAGAAGAATCCGATCACCTGACCGGTTTCTCGGCCGGGGCAGATGACTACGTGGTCAAACCGTTCAGCGTCCGAGTGCTAATGGAACGAGTCAAATCGTTGTTGCGGCGGCACAGTCGGGCTCACGGTGCCGGCAGCGATATTGTGATCAGCGGGCCGATCAAAGTGGATCGCGTCAAGCACCGAGTCTCTTTGGACGGCACGGCGTTGGACCTGACGCCCAGCGAGTTTCGGCTGCTTGACACCTTGATCCGGAATCCCGGTCGAGCGTTCGAACGCTCACAGTTGATCGATTCGGCCTTGGGTGGGGATTCTTTGGTGCTTGAGCGAACCATCGACGTCCACATTCGGTCTTTGCGGAAGAAGCTGGGCGAGAGTGCCGAATCGGTTGAAACGGTCCGAGGAGTCGGCTACCGCTTCCGCGATCAGGGCGAAACCGGATTGGATTGACCGGCTACCCTTGCGGCCATGTTAGTGGGGTGGGGGACGGCCAAAAGTTATCGGTAGATAGCGGGCAAACCGAGCGATAAAGGCCTTGCCCAGCCCATGTCCTTTTTCTAAACTGGTCCCCTTCAAGCGAATACCGCGATCCCCTGTAGCTCAGTTGGTAGAGCAATGGACTGTTAATCCATGTGTCCCTGGTTCGAGCCCAGGCGGGGGAGCTTTC
>CAZLYM010000104.1:7774-13542 GCA_964563475.1 uncultured Pirellulaceae bacterium | reverse complement strand
TTTGAACAGAAGTAAACAGAGAGCACGGAGCCGCAAGCATCTCGATTGGACTCGATGGTACTTTCTGGAACGGTAAATCACGTGTTATGTGGAAACGCCCAAACGCTTGAGCGCGCATTCATGCGCCGATGGCAAGCGATGCTTCAAAACCAGTGTTTCCACGATGCTGGCAAATCGCTATCGTTTCACAGCTGACGATTGTGCCACTGGGTTACAAAACAACACGACTTTGATTTTCGGTTCCAAGAGTGAATTCGAACCTGAAGCGACGACAGACATTTTTTATAGCGATCTTCCTGATTGCGACCGCCGGTTGCAGTTCTGTGGGAACATCTGAAGTTGCGTTGTTGCCCGATCAACGCAAAGTGACGCGGGACAGTCTGGTCTTCCACACGAATTTTTACTTTCCTCGACGGCATCGGTTGGTGGAAGAGTTACTCGTTGGGCGATCCAAGATCGAATCGACACTCGGCCTGACTCCTTCTGACGAAACGATTCATATTTTCCTGTTCCAAGATCAAGAAAAATTTCGCCAGTTCATGCGACAGCGGCATCCGTCGTTTCCTGATCGAAGAGCGTTCTTTCTTCAGTCGTCCACCAACCTGTTAGTGTACGCTCATTGGAACAGTCGCGTGGCTGAGGATCTGCGGCACGAAGTGACTCATGCTTACATTCACAGTGTGATCCCGGAGGTGCCGCTTTGGCTGGACGAGGGGGTCGCCGAATACTTCGAAAACCCGGCGGCAGATCAGGGCGTTAACAAGACTCATCTTGAACATCTGATCGCCGAGCACGAGGCCGGTCGATGGCAGCCGAATCTTGTGCGATTGGCTTCAATACAACAGCCCGGCGAAATGAGTCAGCTGGATTACGCCGAGTCATGGCTATGGGTTCATTTCATGATCCATCATAGTGATCAGACTCAGGGGCTGCTGCAAAGCTATCTGCAGCAATGGCAATACGATCAATTGAGTAAGAAAGAGGAGCTCTGGCCACAGTTGGAGCAGATCGATGAGAACGTTTCGACAACGTTGATCGACCATTTGAAATCTCTGACGTCTCCGTACAAGCTCGTTTCAGTCGACGCGACAGAATGAAGCTTCGCTGAGATCATGATCGTGCCAGCTCTAGGATAACGCAGGCAGCTTAGGACGACGGAGCCCGTCAAGCCAACACTGACGGCAGCTTTCCGGTACTGTCAGAGAACTGTTCCGTTTCGACTCCAACGGCGTTCAACATGCTGACGAACAAGTTGGACATCGGCGTGTGTTTTTCATCAAAGACGGTGTAGCTTCCATGCTCAACCCCTAGCTTTGAGCCCCCGGCAAGCACCAGTGGATAGTTTCGTGCATTGTGGGTCGAGCTACACGCGCTGCCGTAAAGAACAAGCGTATTGTCGAGAATGGGCCCGTGTTCGTCAGTGACGGTCTTCATTTGTTTCAGGAAGTACGCGAACTGCTTGGCGAGCCACTGATCGTAACGTCCCCAATCGTCCCAGTGATTGAGTGATTTGTCGTGAGTAATACTGTGATGCCCCTTCAGGCCGAGTGCCAGTTTGGGGAAATTGTCGCCAAAGCCCATCCCGTCTTCGCGAGCGATCATGTACGTCATCACGCGAGTCAAATCGGTTTGAAAACCGAGCACCATTAAATCCATCGTGGCTCGGACGTAGTCTTCCGGATCGACCGTTGCGTCTACATCCAGCTTTAGGTGGTCGGCATCGAACGCCTTCATCGGAATGTCAAGCCATTGCTCATTTCGCTGGAGCTGTTTTTCAACTCGATTGAGCGACGTCAGATACTCGTCCAGCTTGCTTTGGTCGCGTTTGCCCAAGCGACGTTGCAACCTTTTGCTGTCCTCCAAGACTAGGTCAACCACTTTTTGGCCACGATTAATGCTACGCCTTCGTTCATCGGTGCTCGAATTTCCGTCAGGTGAAAAATACCTTTCAAAGATGTCTCGCTGACGATGCTCGGTCGGGATCGGTGAACCTGACGTATCAAACGACAGCGTCGAAACTCGCGACTTGTACCCCACACCGCCATCGGTTGAAAGCGACAACGATGGGTAACGAGTAAAACGGCCAAGCGACTGAGCCGCAACTTGATCGACCGAGACATTGTTTCGATACAAACTGCCTCGTACATCGCCGCCAGTAAGCCAAGTGTCACCCGCGATATGACCAAGCACTTCCCGGCTGCGTGGGTGACTTAAGCCGCCGAGAATGGAAATGTCGTCCCGAAACGGCTTGAGTGGCTCAAGCGATTGAGTGTACTGATAGTTTTTCCCTTCGCCTTTTGGGAACCAACTCCATTTATCGTGATACTCGTTCTCAGCGGGTGGGAGGCAGACACCGTTGGGAACGTACAGAAAGCACATTCGCTTAGGGGTTTCAGCAGTTGCCGCCAAGGTAGTCGAGCTTGCTCTAGCCGTACTGTGCATGCATTCCAGCCAAGGCAATGAGCAGGTAACGCCCAGTCCTCGCAGAAACGCGCGGCGGTCCAGTTGCCATGATTTTCGATTTGTCATTGAGGTGTCCTCGTTGGCGATTGCAGCAGACCAAGCGATCCGATTCTATCTATTCTAATTATTGAAAAACGATTGGCTAAACACGATCCCATGAACAACAGACCGAAAACGGTACTGATCCTTGGTCACTGAATCGACAATTTGTTGAATTTCTTCTTCATCGGCAAACGTGACATCACGACCGTTTGCATATGCAAACAGATGCTCGACCACGGATTTGGTGACATTTTCAGCTTGATTATCGAGAATGTACTTTTTGATGCCTGCCAATCCATCAACTTGCTGTCCGTCGGGCAGAGTCGATACCGCGTCGACAGGTTTCCGGCCTGAAGATTTCCTGATTCTTCCAACCGCGTCCAATTCTTCGAACGCGACCCCGTAAGGATCGATCTTCCGATGACAGTCTAGGCACGAAGCTTTATTTCGATGGAGCTCAAGTTGCTCTTTGAGTGTCAGATCTTCAAAGCCAGGTGTATCCGGATCCAATTCGGGCACGTTGGGCGGCGGCGGTGGTGCCGGGTCTCCCAGAATCTTTTCCTTCAGCCAAACGGCTCGCTTGATCGGGTGGGGCTCAACGCCGTCGGAGTGCCCGTTTAAAAACGCTCCTTGGGAAAGCAAGCCGCCTCGGTACGAATCTGTGGGAAGCTCTACAGGGCGAAAGAAGCTCCCCTTCACGTTCTCGATCCCGTAGAACTCGGCAAGGTTCTGATTCAGCATCGCAAAGTCAGAATCAATAAAATTCAAAATGCTTTGATTCTTCGTCAGTAAGTGGTGAACGAAATGGTAGGTTTCCTCCGGCATGTCTTCTTTCACAAAACGAGTGAAATCCGGGAACCTAGTCGTGTCGGTGTCCATCAACTGCTGACGATCAACACGCAACCACTCGTGCGTGAACGCCCGCACCATACGCCAAGCCTTCGGATCAGCGATCATTCGATCAACTTGGTTTTTCAGTTGTTCTCTCAGGCGTCCCTCGCTTGCAAGGCTTAAAAGCTCTTGGTCGGGAGGCGAGTTCCACAAGAAGTACGCCAGTTTTGAGGCGAGTGAGAATTCTTTTTCGTGCTGGAGTTCTTCGACTTGGGATGGCTCGGTCAGGAAAAGAAAATTCGGGCTGGAAACAACGGCGACCAGCACTTCCTTAACACCCTCTTCGTATTGGTCGTGATCGTTTCGGATGCTTTTCCAAAAATCCATATAGCGATCAACCTCACCCTGTCTCAGCGGGCGTCGATACGCACGCTCAATGAATCGAGTCAAAACTTCGCGGGTGTAGGTCTCTTGGTCGCTTTGATTGGGTGAATCAAAAAAGATGTCGGTATGGCTTTTGGGTGGCCACTGCGGATAGTAGGGCGCTTCGATTTCGAGTGAGTGAATCAGCAAGGGAGGCCCCGATTCATGGCTGTGCTTGACCAAGTAGTCGTTCCACAAGCCGATCACCATCGTGTTGGCGTGAACCGTTTTGGCGCGGGGGTCGAAGACGGGAATTGGCAAATCTTCAAGAGAGCCGAAAAACTCGAGCGTTTGTTTCTGGCCGACGGGAGCCGTGACTTCCTTTGAGGTGTCGAAGGTTTCGAAGTCCATTCCATCGTCGGTTCTCGCCCCCGCAAACACTCGAATTGACGGGTTCTGGGATCCGTACTTTTGTTCGTTCGCTGCGGCCTCTTTGGTTAGTATGTTTGGCTTCGAGGCGGTCTCGGCAGGCAACGGAGTGACGATCAATTCGCTGAAACCAACGAAAAACTTTCCCCCAATCGTCAGGCGGTACTTTCCCTTTTCCAGATAGGCAAGAGTGACCGGCGTGACGATGCGTTGCTGGTCTTTCAGAGATTCGTCAAGATCCAACCGCTCCTGCACTCGTCCAACTTTCGCAATAGCTATCCGAAAAGACGGCATCGAGTCGGCTGGCGCGTACGGATGGACCAAGTCGATCTGGTAGTATCCCGTTTTTGGGATTTGAAGCTTCATGACCGCCGATGAAGGTTCTGCGATCTCAATCGGAAGCAATCCTAATCCTGAAGTGAAGCTAAGATTGACGTTCCTTTTGCGATCCTTGGCTGTCAATCGAATTGAGTCGAGCGACTCCTTCGCTGGTTCTGGGTTTCGCAAACCGATTAACCCCGTCCTCGTTTCAAGCAACGGTCCTCGACTTGCATCGACCCGAAACCTGACGACGCCCGACCGAGGATAATCATTCTTGATCACTAGCTTCATGTTCGGCGAAGGGCCTTGCCATGAGCGAGGTGGAACATTTCTGTGTGGCAGGGCCGAATAAAGCACGGCACCTTGCTCAACAACACCGAAGCGGTCTGTTGCCGAGCCACGAAGTCCGATACCAATATTCTTCTTGATGCCTTGCATCGCACGTTCAATTGCCCGGTTCGACGCTTTGACGGGCACACCGTTGATGTCCAAAACATCAAGACGAAAATCGTCTGAATTTAACGCGACGGTTTGAAAGCCGTTGAATTCAGCGCCCGGTTCCAAAAGGCCAACATCTGTTCCGAAGTCGACGCGATATCGAGTTGGATTGGGTTGCTCTCCGGTCACAACTGCTTTGTCGATCGCTTCCTTCGCAATCGCTTGGTAGTACTCGATGTGCAAAGGGGAAATCTGCAAGACGTCGCCGTTATTGCTGAAGCCCATTTTTGATTTGGCGTCGTCCGGTAATCTGTCACCAAGTCGGATAGGCAGCCCCAGCAATTCGCTTAGCGTGTTGGAGTATTGTTCTTTGGTCAGCCTCCGGAAAGCAGATTGCTTTTGCCCCTGACGTGCCGCGGCAGCATGTTTTAATGCCTTGGTCATCCAGTCAACCATTAACTGGCGTTCCGCTGCATTGGGCTGTTCTTCATCTTCCGGGGGCATGTCTCCCGCGTTGACCGCATCAAGCGCCGCATGCCAAGCCTCGGCATCGGCTCCGTTGATCAAATCAGCATCAAGCTGGTCCAGCGCAACGCTGCCCTCTTGTTCGCCGTTGCCATGACAGTCGTAGCAGAACCTTTCTAGGACAGGTCGGACTTTGTTGGCGAAAGATTTCGTGAGCTCATCCGCGCGACCGTGAGATTGACCCAAAACGCACGTCAGTAAGATCGATGCAACGAAGACGCAAACTGACAACCGTACCAAATTCATCGTGTGTTTTTTTCCAAGGATCACAACGGCACTCAACAACATCCCCCCAGCAGCAAGCAAGCAAGTTTACAATGCCATGCTGGTGGGGCTCTTTATATAACCCCAGAAAC
>CAZLYM010000104.1:0-7674 GCA_964563475.1 uncultured Pirellulaceae bacterium | reverse complement strand
TATAACCCCAGAAACCTAGAAAGTTTCGGGAAAACCGAGCAAATCGTGAGTGAGAGGACGGGAGGCGACGGATGATTCCCGCCGCCCAGAGTGACACCTAGAGTTCGGTCAGCGCTTCCGTTCGGATGCTGCTGGACCGCGCCCACTGTGAGCGAAAGCCCGATTGGCCACGGTAGGCCTGTTTGTGGTAGCTTGCAAGAAAGGCCCGTTGGACTTGCGCCCCGACTGAACTGAGTCCATCCATTTGGACTCAAGCCGTTTGCAGCAATCAGTGTTTGCGATCGACAAACTTCTGCTTAGTAGTTCATTTTCAAGCCGAATGAGAATCCCCGTGCGAACAGTTCGCTTGAACTGTCAATCGGCAGCCCTGCCACTGATTGATTCGGAGCAAGAGCCAGTTCGTCAATGAATAGCAGATCGTAGCCAGCGTAACCTGACAGGGTGTTTGGAATAAAATCCACGTATCCACGAACGTTGATTTCAGCTAACCATGCCTCGCCTGAGTCATTGTCCCTAGAAATTGGTGCAAAGTCGGTTGCTCCCGTAACGACGGTTGGGAGTAAAGCCGAAACCGAACGGTCAACGTTAATCGAATTGTAAAATGCTCCGGCGCGTCCACTAACTTGAAAATAGACGTCTCGAGTGACCGGGAAGTTATACTCTAAGCCGACCTGTAATCCGATCAATGTGTTTCGGGTATCTGAACGTACTCCCGCCGTTGCTAATTGAGTCGTGCCGGGATCTATGGAACCCGTTGGAAGGAAAATTCGACTCGGAGACACTCCGATAGCGCTGATTTCAGACTCTTCCTCGAGTGAGATAAAACGCGGCCCGAATAGCCACGTCATTCCGGGCCGAGTGTTTCGTCGACTCATGAGCTCGACGCTCGCAAAGTCCGATTCATATCTCGTACTCACCGATTGTATGTCAAAAATCTCGTCCAGCATGGGAGGACTCACGCCATCTGCAAAGACGCTCAGTGGAAGGCCGGGCCACACAAGGCTTAGCGTGGAAACCGTACCGTCGAAAGCGGTTGTTAACGGAATGGTTTCCAGCGTCAGATCGTCGTCGATGACACCGGGAGGAAGGACGGAACTCACGACCGACCCTGCTGGATCAAATAGTACGGGCTCCGAAAGCTGAAGAATACCTGAGAGAAAAAACTGGCTTGCGATATCACTGTTAGTAATGCTGGTGTCCTGGTCCCAGCCAACAAATGATCCACGTAGCTCTAGGGTTTGATGTGTCTTGCGAAATGGAAAGATAATCTTCCCTTGGACGCCAGCAGCACTTCCTAAGTCCGTTGCCTGTTCGTCGCTCAACACGGTTGCGTTGGTGAACGAATCCGTTCCAACTAGTGGCGAATCTGAACGCCCCTCTCGATCGAATGCGATCCCCCCGACTTCGATCGTCACGGTAGGCTCGTGGCTCGTAGCTTGGGGCCACTGAGCAGTGGCGTGCTTTGGATTACCAATAACGCAAAGAGCACATGCGATGACGGTAAAAGTGAACAAAGTCTTCACAGGGATCTCTCCGGATCGATGAAAGGCACAAACTGGTGTCTGCACAACTGGATCGGTCCGCAATGGCGGAATAATAAGGATGAACGATACGCACAGAAACTTCATCCCGAATTACCCAAACCCCCAAGCCCCCGTTGCTATTTCTACATTTCCGTACAACTTTCTGTATTTGGGCCCCCTGAAGCACGGATAGCCGCCCTTCCCCACTGGCAGCTATCAGCCAGCGAGCGCAGCTCAACCGAAATCAGCTACTGCTAGCGCTTGCATTTTTCTTTCGAGCCTAGAGCTTCGGCTAACTTTTGGGTTGGTCGTTCATTTCGGCTCGGCAGACGTGCGCGGAACCCTTCCGTCGACCCCAATCGACCCAACTTTGAATCTAGGCTGCTGCTCCGAATATTTCATCAACGTTGGCTTCGTTTTGACGCAGGGCTAAAATGACTAGGCAATGAGGAAGCCGCTATGTGACCCGTCTGGCCTCTTTTTGGGTGATTGACAGAATCCTCTATCCCCAGCCGTAAAAAGCTCATGTCGTTGTTTACGTTTGATCGATTCGGCATTCATCCGAGCCCCATAACAAGGAAAGCGACCAAGGCTATATCCCGGCTCGGTTGGCGAGCTTTTGACGCTCGATCGGGTTCGAGTGCCACTGGCTGGAACCCGGTCTTATTGACGCATGAGCATTTTGCGCGGCGTCTAGCACAATTTTTACCAAAGTAATTGCCTAAAATCGCAGACTCACCTGCGTCTGTTCATTCGCAGGCTTCCGGCTATGATATGAGCCTGTTTTTTTACACCTATTTTAACATTTTCTGACAAGACACAATTCATGTCGCTTGATACTTGGTCTCCTGCATCGTGGCAAAACAAGACCGCCAAACAGCAGCCTCAATACCCTGACGAGCAACAGCTTCAGGACGTATTGACGCGTTTGGCCAAGCTCCCGCCGCTGGTAACTAGTTGGGAAATCGAAGGCCTGCGCGAACAGATTGCTGAGGCGGCCGAGGGGAAAGCGTTTCTGCTTCAAGGCGGCGACTGTAGCGAGAATCTGGACGACTGCGAAAACGATTCGATCGTTCGTAATCTGAAAGTGATGATGCAGATGAGCTTCGTGCTGATCTACGGTTCGCTTAAAAAGGTGATCCGCGTCGGTCGCGTCGCAGGCCAGTACGCCAAGCCTCGTTCGGCCGATGTCGAGACCCGTGAGGGTGTCACTTTGCCCGTTTATCGTGGCGACAACGTGAATCGCTCCGGTTTCACTGAAAAGGAGCGTGTCCCTGACCCGGAACTGCTGCTGCGAGGCTATGAGCGTTCGGCGTTGACGCTGAACTTCATTCGAGGCCTTTCCAGTCGAGGTTTCGCGGATCTGCACCATCCTGAAAACTGGGACTTGGAATTCGCTTCCGCTTCGGCTCGGGCGGACGAGTATCACGCCATGGTCGATTCGATCACCAAGTCTTTGAAGTTTATGGAGGCTGTCCACGGATCTGAAATTCGTCAAAGCGAGCGTGTTGATTTCTTTACATCCCATGAAGCCTTGCATTTGCCCTACGAGCAAGCTCAAACGCGTCGCGTCCCGCGTCGTGAGGGCTGGTACAACATGAGCACGCATATGCCGTGGATTGGGTATCGCACCGCCGACATCGATGGAGCTCATGTCGAGTACTTTAAAGGCATTCAAAACCCGCTGGGAATCAAAGTGGGACCTAAATCGGACCCGGCAGGGCTAGTCGATTTGATCAAGTATCTGAACCCAGACGATCAACGCGGCCGCATCACGCTGATCCACCGCTTTGGCGCAGACGAAATTGCTTCTTGCCTGCCACCAATCATTGGCGAGATTCAAAAGAACGAACTGAACGTTTTGTTTTGCTCGGACCCGATGCACGGAAACACGTTCTCAACGAATTCTGGCATTAAGACTCGCAACTTCGAAAAGATCTCCAGCGAATTGGAGCAAGCGTTCAAAATCCACAACCAGCAAGGTTCAATTCTCGGCGGTGTCCACCTAGAACTGACCGGTGACAATGTGACCGAGTGCATTGGTGGTGCAAAGAACTTGAGCGAGCCGGATCTGGAAAAGGCTTACAAAAGCAACGTGGACCCTCGCTTGAATCACGATCAAGCTATGGAAATCGCGTTTATGCTTGCGGATCAGATGAAGAATCATTGATAGAGACGGAATGCTAACCTCTGGGCTTTCCCAATACCGGGCGAAATATCATCGATCGAAAACCAAACTTTTCGGACGTGCACCTCGAAGCAGCACGACTCTGCGAACAGAAACTGGGGTACCAGTTCCAAAATACCGCGTATCTATGCGAGGCGATCACGCATGCCTCGATCGCTGATACCCGGCTGGTTTCCTACGAGCGACTAGAATTCCTGGGTGACTCGATCCTTGGCTTTGTCGTTTGCGAATATCTGTACCACACGTTTCCTGAGTGGTTAGAAGGTGAGTTGACGAAAGTCAAATCTAACGTGGTCAGCCGCCGCACATGCGGCTTGATGGGCGAGGAGTTGGAGCTTGAGGAGTGCTTGGTCGTGGGCAAAGGTGTTGGCACCAAAGGCAAGGTTCCTAGGTCACTGTTGGCGAACGCGTTCGAGTCCATTGTTGCCGCAATTTATTTGGACGGCGGTTTAGAGGCCGTCAAGCAGTTTCTTATCCCACTGATCGGACGGCATGTGCAAAGCGCGATCGATGGTGGATTGGAAATTAACTACAAATCGGAACTGCAACAGTACTCGCAAAAGCGGTATGGTCTTCCGCCCCGATACATTCTTGTTGGCGACGATGGGCCTGATCACGACAAGTCTTTCAAAATCGCAGCCGTGATCGGGAAACGCGAGTTTGGACCCGCGTGGGGAAAGAATAAGAAGCAGGCCGAGCAACACGCGGCCGCGAATGCGTTGGCTCAAATCAATGGTGACGACGAGCCCTTCAACTAACCGGTAGTTCATTGAATGGCAAATCCTGAGCAGCCTCTCGGCGCTCAATCCTCGACGCCAACGGTTGCCACGTGCTCCTGTTCGCCTTTCTTTTCAAGCTGAACGGATTTGTGAGTGACCTTCATTTCCTTGCCTCCAAAGTCCCGATAGATCTTCAAATGGACTCGATTGCGAAGACTCGCACGACTTTGATTGTTGTTGAACAGCTTCACTCGCACGTCATACTTGCCCGCAGGGGCATCTAGCAAACGATACATCTCGGGACCGAAACCACCGGTAATGTCCGACGTGATTTTTCCACCGATCCTAGTGGTTTTATTCTGGTAGCTGCACTCGCTGCCGCCCGGTTCACCAATGTGCAAGTCAACATCGGTCTGATCGGTGTTCCACATCATAGTGATCAACACGTCCGCCTTTTCGAACCCCAGCGTATCCTTGAGCGTTTGCAGGCGAGCCTTTGCGAAATCATCGATCGATGAATCCAGCTTGCCCGACTCGATCTGCGTTAACAAATACAAGTAGTCTGCGGCAACGATCTTCTTGAAGTCTGGGCCTTGGTTACTGAAGCCGGCCTCTAACGCGATCTCGTAAAATACGATTGCCATATCCGCATGCCCCAGTTGCCCTAAGCACTGAGCGATCGCCAAGTAAACGCTGCACTCGAACGGGCGCGCTTTCACGACTTTCATCAACAGTGGATAGGCTTGAGCCGGACGATCCAACTGCATGGCCGAAAACGCAACGTCGCGAGCAATCACCAAGTCGCCCGGATGACGCTCGATCAAGTTGCTCAGCACCTTCAGGCTTTGATCAATTGACTGGGCCGCACGCCGCTGCGATTCCTTTGATACCGCATCGTAATCCGGATCATCGAGGCCCAATTGCTCGAGATACGATTTTGGGGAATCTGTTTGGTCGCGAGGATCAACCTGCAGTGGTTTGGAAATTGCAACCACCTCAATCTTGTCCATCGCCAGCTTCAGTGCGGTCGGAGTTTTAAACGTCATTCCCGGCATCGACTCCAATCGTTTCAACCATCCGAGCAACCGCTCCTTTGGGTCGGCCAGCGTTTTCGCGAACTCTGTCAAAGCATTGTTGACGATCTCGCCCGCGTTCTTTGTCTTGACAACAAACAGGTCTTCCTCAGGCTTGATGCCAAATCTCTCGTAGTCCTGCTCCGTTTCCAACATCAACAGTGAGCACGTTTGGCCCGTGACGCGAAAATGCCGAGCGTAAGCGGCCGAGACATCGAAAACTCGGTTTCCAATGCTCTCCAGTTGCCCGACGGCAACTTGCCCGTAGAACCGACCGGCCAATTCGGATCGAACCTCAGTCGGATTAACGGTGACCGTTTCAGTTTCGGCTCCCTGAGAGAGTTTCAGCTTCAATTCGCCAACCGGTTGTCCTCGTCCAACCACGGTGATCGTTTGGCCGGGGTACACCCATTCTACGCGACCCGCTGTGAGGATGTCGGTCGCACCCTGAGCATCGATGGCGTCTAATTTCCATGGTCGCTTTCGATGTGCTGTGGATGCGGCAGCCACTTCTGCCTCGGACGCAACGCTAAAGACGGTGCCGCCAGAGCGATTGGCTAGAAATCGCAGGTTGGCGATCGCTGTTCCAGTCAGCCCCGACTGATAAGCGAAAACGCTGCCCAGTTTTCCCTGCTCGAACTGACGCTGGATCAAACGAACGTCTGATTCTCCCCACGTCACCGCTCCGTCGCTCAACAGAAACACGTCAGGACCGTTCTCGTTATCACTAACCCATTCCGAATCCACCATTCGCTCGACCGCGCCGTACAGATCGGTAGCTCCTTCGAGCGATATCTTTTCGCAATCTTCCATTAGAGCCGCTACGTTGGATTGAGTATTTTCCACGTAACCCGCACGCCAGAATGCACTGCCAACATCAAAGAACAAGACATTGAATTCTTTCAGTGAATTGCGGTTGTTGTTGAGCGTCGCTTTCAGAAGACTCAGCCAGAGATTGAATTTTTCTGGCTTGCTGCTGAGAGACGTGTCGAGCATAAAGATGGCTCGTTCGTTGCCCTCGACGGACTCGCTGGGCAATTCCGGCGTCAGTTGAACGCCCCAGAAATCGCCTTCTTGTTCGTCGGAGTGCTGTAGCAGCAGGTCGGACTTGGTTGGCATGGGGACTTGGACAATTTTGGTCTTCGGGTTGGTCCACCGGTATTGTTCGAAGCTGGTTTTCTGAAGTTCGGGATCATCGTCAGGAGACGGAACCGCCTTCAAAGGCGTTTTCAGCTGGTCAACGCGATTCACTTTGACATCCACGACACAGTGGCCAGTTTGTTCCGGCAAAGCTAACTCGTAGACGTATCCCTCATCGGTTCGAGTTAGATTGACATCGTAACCGAAGACGATGCGATGCATCTTATGAGGAGCAAGCGGGAAAACGCGAGCATTAAAGACTCCCGCACCTGACCATTCGACCAGCGCGGGATCGACTTTCCGGCGAATCGTCTGTTCGTATGCGAACGCCGCTCGCTCACGAGGAACCATGCGTGCTTCTTTGACGTTGATCCAGTCGTCCTGACGTCGCTTGCGAATCGCTTTCGGCCGAAATGAAACCAATTGCGTTTTGCCGTCGCTGAACTCATTTTTGATCATTTGGTCGTCGGGAGCGGTTGGATTGAAGTCGTAAACGCTCTGGCCAAACGCGAAGTACCAAGGAGAAGCATCGTCAGGCAGACGCAGCTTGAAGTTCCCTTCGAGTTGTTGATCACGGTCGTTGTAATACAGGCAGTCGATCAGAACACGAGCCCGAAACCCATCGACTTGCACGTTGACTTGCATGCCATTGAGTTCAAGTTCGTCATGGTCGCCCACCATCAACCGCGTTGTATTGGGCGTCGCTTTGACTCGCTTCCAAGATCGTTTCTTGGCTGTCACTTTCTTCTTGTCGACTGAAGTTTCGGTAGGCTTTGTCTTTCTATCCGACTGCTGAGCCTCGCTAGATCGCCGATTTAACAGCAGGGGTTTCGAGAGAGTTCGCCCAGCTGTTGCAATGTCTTTACCTTCACTCTCATTCAATCCGTTTTCGCCTTCCCCGTTTTCGAAAAAGCTCGAGGTTCCCGTCATTTTCCCCTCGCCAGATCGACCCTGGTCACGGAGGCGTAATCGCTCCGAAGTTTTTCTAGAATCCGAAGCTGGTCCACGGAACATACGCTGCGGGCCTTGGT
>CAZLYM010000103.1:4074-13622 GCA_964563475.1 uncultured Pirellulaceae bacterium | reverse complement strand
AAAGTTCAAAACCCGAAGCGTGAGCGAGGGACAGCCTACGAATTCCCTCGCTGACGCGTCGGGTTAGGATTTTTCGCCGCGGGATTTGGGATAGGCCATAAGTGAGCCAAAGAACCGCAATACCCGTGGCAGGATCCCGTGTCAGATCGTAAGATCGGCTTATGCTGAAAGACTTAATTCTTGGAACCGCCGGGCACATCGATCACGGCAAAACGTCGCTCATCGGAGCCCTGACCGGAACCAACACCGATCGCCTGCCTGAAGAGAAACAGCGTGGGATCACAATCGAACTAGGTTATGCTCATCTGGATCTCCCGCCCTACCGTTTGGGCATCGTTGACGTGCCGGGCCACGAGAAATTCGTTCGGCAGATGTTGGCCGGAGCCACCGGGATGGATGTGGCGTTGCTGGTCATTGCGGGAGACGATTCGGTCAAACAGCAAACGACCGAGCACTTGGACATCCTGCGAATGTTGGACCTTCCTGCCGGAGTCATCGCGTTGACCAAATGCGATCTGGTTGATGCGGATTGGCTGGAGATGGTCGAAGAAGAAATTCGCGGACTCGTTGCCAATACGTTTCTTAAAGATGCTCCGATTGTCCGCACCAGTTCAAAAACTGGCGAAGGCTTAGATGATTTAAAAGCCGCTTTAACTGCCGCCTGCGAGAAGGTTGCCGCAACCGATCGAGCCAATCTAGGGAAGGCTCCGTTTCGTATGGCGATCGATCGCGCGTTCACGATTGAAGGACACGGTACCGTGGTGACCGGTAGTGTCAGCAGCGGCACGCTGAACGTAGGCGATCAACTTGAAATTCAGCCGGGCGACATCGAAGTCCGAGTCCGCGGGATCCAGAACCACGACCACACTGCGGAATCCGTTTCTCGTGGGCAACGCGCCGCCATCAATCTGGCTGGAATCAAACAGGGCGAAGTTGAGCGAGGTCACGAACTGGCCGACAGCGGACATCTGATCTCTTCCACACTCTTGACGGTCGAGCTAAACATTCTCAGTCACATTAAGAAGCCGTTCAAAGATCGGACTCGGATTCGCTTCCACGTCGGCACCGCTGAACTTTTTGGCAACGTCCGCTTACTGGACAAAGACCAGATCGAACCGGGCCAGACCGGATTGGCTCAAGTCTATTTGAGCGAACCAGCGGTCACCGTTTGGAACCAGCCATTCGTCGCTCGTCGCCAATCCCCCGTAGAAACCATCGGCGGCGGTCGAATTTTGCAACCCAACGCAACGCGGATTCGTAGACCGGACGAAACCGACCTAGCGATGATTGGCGACCTGAAAAGCGAAGATCCGGTCATGCGGTCGGCAGCCAGTGTTTATCTTGCCGACAATATCAATTGGAAGCCGAGCGATTTGCAGCGGGCGGCGGGCATCGTAGAAGTGGACTCGGTCGTCGAGCAATTGAGAAGCGACCAGACGATTCAAACGATTCAGGTTTCAACCAGTCGTTCCATCACTGTTCACAAACAGCGATTTCAACAGCTTGGTCTACGAGTGATGAAAACGCTTGAGCGTCTGCACCGCGATCATCCGCTTCGGTTTACTCATGCACGTACCATCTTCAATGCCGAATTCGCTTATATGAACCAGCCCGAGTTACTCGACGCGGTCATCGGCGACCTGAAAAAACAGAAAAAAGTGAACGCGAACGTGAACACGATTGGGCTGGTTGGCTACGGACCGAAATTATCCAAAGGCCAACGCCAGCTACTTGATTCGCTGGTCAACCAACTGAAGGAGGCCGCTTTGAAAGCACCCACGGTTTCCGATCTCGTTAAATCTGCCAGCAAGAACAAGGAGTCCGTTGTCGAGTTGCTGGAAATGGCGGTCGAGAATGGGGATTTGGCGAAGTTGAACAGTGATTACTTTCTGCATTGCGATGTGATCAAAGAGGTCAAATCGAAACTGACTCAAGCCCCCAACGTTGGTGCTGGGCTGACGATGAGTGAGATTCGTACACTGCTGGACACCAGCCGAAAATACGCCGTTCCACTGTGTGAATACCTTGATCGAGTCGGATTCACAGAGCGTGACGGAGACGTGCGCCGATTGACTTCCCGACTGACTTCGACGGAAGCGTGATTTCTATCCTTTCTTTGCGTTCGCCAAAGTGTGTGCACGATTCGTCTTCCGGTTGCCTCCCGGGATCAAGTACAATGCGGGTTCATGAATCGAGCCACGCTTTTTCGATTCGAATCAAGCAATACGGACATTGCCATGCTCTCGCTTAGCCCTGTTAAGTCAATCTGCGCGTTCCAAGCCGTTAACCAGCGATTTGCAGCCCTGCTCGCCTGCTGCCTAGCCATCTTTCTGGGCACACTCGACCGCGCCGATGCTCAAGAGCAAACCAGTCGACGCGAAGCGCCGCGGGTCCATCAGTCGATGCTCGACGATGGCCGCAGTGCCGCCAAAGCCGACAAGAGCTTAGACGAAGAAACGCTGGCAGCGATCAACAACATCTACGATCAGGCCAGCCGAGACCTTGCAGAAGTCGAGCGTCTTGTCAAAGAGCAAGCTCACTTCGAAAACATGATATTGTCCGCCACTGATGAACTGGCAGCGGCTCGGAAGTTGGTCAATTCAGAGGCTCGCTTGGTCGACGAAGTCACTCTTCCCTCCGGCGCGCACGTCGATCAGGTGGAAGCGGAGTTGCGCAATCTAAAGGCCCGTGAAAAAGGCATGCGGGAACAGCAGAAGCTGTTGGCCGCTGAGCCAGACCGTCGCGAGGCTCGATTGCAGGAACTGCCCGAAGAAGTTGCTCAGGCCGAAACGGATCAGAAATCACTCAAAGAGCAACTTGAAGTTCCCGTGATTCCCGGTGAGCCCGCCGCGATGACCCAAGCTCGTGATCTCGGATTACGAGCCGCGGCCCAGATGGTCGATCAAAAACTGGACACACTCAAGCGAGAGCAAGACGCATACCTAGCGACCACGGATCTAATCCAGATCCAACAGGAACTGAGCACTCGGTCCGTCAAACAGATCAAGGAGCAAATCAAAGCTCTAGAAGGGCGAGCTGAAGAAACGCGTACGCAAGAGATCAACAACTTGGCACAGGAAACCAATGCGACGGCCGAACAGGCACTCGAAAAAGAAAATTTGGAGGAACTGAAGCCGTTTGCAAATCTGAATGTCTCACTTTCGCTTCAATTACAGGCTACCGACGAAAAAGTGACCACCGCTACAGAAGCGGCAACGAACGTATCTGAGGCCCAGCAGAAACTGGAATCAGATCTTGATACGTCGGTGCAACGAGTTGACACCGCCAAGTTGAGCGACGCGATGGGCGTCATGTTGCGTCAAGACAAGTCAAAACTTTACTCACTGAGTAAGCGATTCGCTGACGCGAAGACCATGGAAGATACCGTTTTGATGCGAGTTGAGCTGTACCGGCTTGAGGACTTGAAGGCGGAAGTTGAAGACCCGATCGAAGCCACCAATGCCGCGCTTAAAGAAATGAAAGTGGATGCCGAACGGGCGGAGGAACTACACGGCCCACTGCTGAAACTATTTCGCAGTCGCAAAGAAATGCTGACTCGTTTGCTCGACCTACAAGAAACATTGATCTCAACACTGAACGATCGTGAACGTGCGGAAATCGAGTTTGCCAAAACCAGCCAGAAGTACACAAACTTCATCAACGAACACATACTGTGGATTCGGAGTGCTCGACCGGTCGGCTACGGCGCCCCGGAATCATGGCAACAATCGATTGGCTGGCTAACCGCTCCGCAGCATTGGCAAGCAACCGTCCAGTCATTAACACGATCTGTTTCCAAGTACCTGCCATTGTCTTTGCCTTGGATTGCTCTGGCCATTGTCATGGTGGCGATCCATCCGGTTATCAGTCATCGCATTTACGCCGCCGGCATAGAGGCAGAAAAACCAGCCTGTCGCAATTTCAACCCAACTTCCAAGGCGTTGGTTCGGACGGTGGTCAAGTCGCTCATGTGGCCCGTGCTCTTGTGTGCTGTGGGAAAACTATTGCAGATCGGATCGGAAAGTAGTGCGTTCAGCTTTATGTTGGGGTTCGCAATGATTCAGACTGCCATGATCATCGCCCCGACCGAACTGCTTCGCCAGACCTGCCGAGGCAAAGGGTTGGCGGAGGCTCATTTGGAATGGCACGCTCACAGTTGCAAGGCAATGAAGCGAGACCTTGATTGGTTCATTCCTGTGTCCGTCGTGCTTTTGCTTGTCACTTTGACGGTTCGAAATCATGGAAACGAAGATTGGAACGGCACGCTGGGTCGCGCAACGATGTCCGTTTTGCTGCTGCTTAGTGCCGTCGTTCTGTATCGGATGATGCGACCCGGTGGATTGTTTTTCATGCGGGTTGCAATGGGAGAAGAGGAGTCTCCATGGGCGAGCCAGATTAGCTACCTGCGACTGATATTCCTGCCCGGGTTTCCGCTGGTGCTGCTCATCTTTGCGCTCACAGGATACAACTACACCGCAATGGAACTGGGCAAGGTTTGGCTGCAGACCATTGCCGTCGCGATCTTCTTGCTGATCCTGTATATGGTCGCATTGCGATTCTTTTTGGTGCGGCGACGGCGTTTGCGATACGAGCAGTTGGTCGAACAACGAGAGCAAACACGCAAGCTTGCCCTTGAAACGAATGAAAACCAACTTGAATCACCTGTCAAAGCCCTTCCTGTTGAACTAAAGACTGATTCCGGGATGGATATCACGGACGTCAGTCGACAGGCTCGTGAGTTGACGGGAGTGCTGTTCGCGCTGTTAGCAGTCGTGATCTTTTGGAACCTGTGGCAGGATCTTCTACCGGCGACACGCATCTTCGACGAATGGAGACTCTGGCCAACCACGACGGGGGAAAATGGTGAAGGGAAAGATTGGGTTACATTCCGGGATCTGCTTGCTTCCCTATTGCTATTTGGATTGACTTTTCTGGGCGTTCGTAACATCCCTGGCCTGTTGGAGCTACTGCTGTTGAAGCAATTGCCGATGGACGCCGGGTCGCGATACGCGGTGTCGACGATTGTTCGCTACATCATCACGGTCGCAGGAGTGATTCTAGCGCTAAGCTTTTTAAAAATACCGTGGGCCAAGTACAGTTGGTTGGTCGCGGCGGTTTCGGTCGGTCTTGGTTTTGGCTTGCAGGAGATCGTGGCAAACTTTGTGTCCGGTCTAATCCTGTTGCTGGAGCGACCGGTGCGAGTCGGCGACGTCGTGACAATCGACGGAACGACCGGAATCGTTTCCCGGATACAAATGCGAGCGACCACGGTCACGAACTGGGACAATCAAGAACTGGTCGTTCCCAATAAGGATCTAATCACGGGTAAGTTGATGAACTGGACGTTGTCCAGTGTGGTCAATCGAGTCTCGACAGGTGTGGGGGTCGCGTATGGAACCGATCCTGAACAGGTCAAGCAAATCTTATTGAAAGTCGCCAAAGAGAACCCGAACGTGCTGGATGATCCGTGCCCGCTGGTCTCTTTCGAGGAATTCGGCGACAGTAGCTTGAACTTCAAGATCCGGTACTGCATCACATCGATGGTCAAGCGAATCATCATTGTTCACGAGATCAACACGGCCATCTACAAAAAGCTCTCTGAAGCCGGGATCGAAATTCCGTTTCCTCAACGTGACTTAAACGTGAACATCCCTGATGATTTCATCGACAGTGTTCGCAAATCCGATTAGCACGGGGGGCTTTGGGGCGACACTGTGAAACGAACTGACACCACCGAGAAAGCAGCAGCTTGGGATCCAATCATTTTTAAGCAATTTTGAAAGAGCGCGAACCCTATCGTGCGATTTCGCTCCTAGAAAAGAGCCAGTAACCATCAAAAGGGATAGTTCCATGAAACGCCGACCAAAAATTGCGATTTGCGAACCTGCCGTACTCTTCGAAGCAGCTCGCAACGGGTAAACCACCCGACTTCTTTCTATTGTCACTGCTTTGCCAATGAGTGCCGCGGTTCGCGATCCGCACGTTCC
Source organism: uncultured Pirellulaceae bacterium (assembly GCA_964563475.1). Taxonomy (GTDB): domain Bacteria; phylum Planctomycetota; class Planctomycetia; order Pirellulales; family Pirellulaceae; genus Mariniblastus. The sequence goes on along the minus strand of CAZLYM010000103.1, from coordinate 7,635 downwards.
CAGATCTTAAATGCACTCCCCGCTGCCAACTCTATGTCTGGCGGCAATCTCTTGAAGGCAAATCATGAAACGCAAATCCAAAACTACGGCGCGAAAGCTGCGCGCTTCCATGTTGAAATCGTGCAGTACCATCAATGAAGACGACGGGGTTGACCCTCGCGAATATTTCAAATCAAGACGCAACCAAAAGGAGAACCGAAAAACACAACAACTCTGCCAACAGGTCGCTCGAACCTTGAATCTGTGCATCAATGACTGTGATGACCCGCTCGTCGAGTCCATGTTTGTCATCGCCGTCATACCGGCTCCTGACAGTTCATGTCTGATGGTCCATGTCCAGTGCGATGTTGATGACTTTGATCATAACGACGCAATGGTTGCCATCCAAAACCAGACAACGCGGTTACAGTTCGAGATCGCAAGATCCATCCACCGAAAGCGAGTGCCGAATCTACTCTTCTGGGTGTCGGTAGCAGGAGGTGAACGTGATGAGTAAAACGGCAAATATAAAATGCTGGGTTTCACACAGGTTAACTGAAAAGGTCGGCCGCGCTTTGCGAAACTTGTCTGCGGCGAAAGATGTCCAGACGATCGCCGTGATGCCAGACGTGCACCTAGCGGGTGACGTCTGCAATGGCGTGGTGGTCGCGACCGAGTCGATGCTTTATCCGCAGTGTGTTGGAGGGGACATTGGTTGCGGCTACCTTAGCGTTGATCTGGCCGTAGCAGATAGCGGCTGCACATCATGCGAGTCCACGTTGCCCTTGTCTGAAATTTGGTTGGGCGTGCGAAGCGCGATTCCGATCAATAAACACGTAGATCGAATCGGCTTTGAATCTGACCTAGGACTTTCGTCTGCTAGGCTTCAAAGCGATGCGGAACGTGAGGGACGATTGCAACTAGGAACCCTTGGACGAGGAAACCACTTTGTTGAACTTCAACGAAACGAACACGGAACACTTTCTCTGTTGATTCATAGTGGTTCCCGATCGATGGGCCAGATGATTTCGACGTGGCATCTTAAAAATGCAAGCGTTGACCCACGTTCGGGTTTGAAGCATATCTGTGCTGAATCAGAATTGGGAAAGGCATTTCTTAACGATCTTGAGTGGGCGCGGCGATACGCGGCCGTCAATCGGTTGGAGATGTTGCGAGCGGTCGAATCAAGCGTGCTTTCGGTGATGAATATGGCTGTCGATTGGACGTCACTGATCCACCATGATCACAATCATGTTCAACACGAAACTCACGACGACCGCGTGCTCTGGGTTCACCGAAAGGGTGCTCAAGGTTTGCAAAGGAACCACGCCGCGGTGATCCCGGGATCGATGGGGACGACTACGTATTTGGTGCAGGGTCGTCACCACTCAGAATCGCTTGGTTCTTGCTCGCATGGTGCTGGTCGTTTGATGAGTCGGAAGGAGGCGGCGCAGCGAGTGTCTGTAAAAGCGCTGCGCCGGCAAATGAGCAACGTTTGGTTTAACGAACGCAGAGCTAAGACGTTGCTTGATGAAGCCCCTTCGGCATACAAGGACATTCGCAAAGTCATGAAGGCTCAGAGAGATCTGGTGCGAATTGTCGGTAGGCGCGAACCGGTGCTGAACTACAAAGGATAGGTGGCTTCAATTGCGGAAGGATCGCGTTTGCGAATGGATTTGTCCTTGGAACTCGACATTCATAGTTTGGATTTTGTTCCTAAATTTGAGACGGCAACAAAAAAAGCACGCTGACCAAATGGTCTGCGTGCTGTTTTTATCAAATTGAGCTTAGGTTCATCTCAGCAAAGATACTTGCTGATCGGTGCCAAGCTTGAGTCTAACGGAATACGTTGAAGATTCCGCCAAATGTGAAGACCTGTGCTATCGTGTTGACGATTTGTTCGTTCTTTCGATATTCCAACACGATCAAGTCGCCGGGCTGAATGATGACACGCTCAGTCGGGTCGGCCAATGCGTATCGCAGATCGACGTCGATTGCCACTTGCTCACATCCGCACTTCCGGAGGATAGTAATCTGAGTTGCTGGCTTGATATCGCCTGTCCGAAATGAACCCTGCCCACTCGCCGCCGAGCCACTTCCGCCAGCAATCGCGACCGCCTCAAGGACATCAATGTCGTAGTCACGAGGAAGTGGGAATCGCCCACCTTCCAACAATCCACCTGTGTAGAATACGTCTCGCTCGCGTCCCTTGATGTAGACAATGTCACCATCGTTGAGCGTAATGTCTTGCTCAGAGATGTTCGGGAATTGGCCAGCTTCTGCCTTAATTGGAATTCGGATTGCGTTGGCACCATCGATGGTGGCAGCCGTTCCGCCAAAGTTTGGAGCTCCGACGGCCTGAATAACCGAGCCATTAGCATTCGTGTTCTGGCCACCGCGAAGGACGACGATCTCGTTGAGAGCACGCTCTCCCGGCAGGCCACCCGTTTCACTCAATGCGTGAAGTACATCGTTCTCGTAAGCAGGCAATTCGATGGAGAACGATTCCGACTTGAGGTCGTCATCAACGAAAACCTCATTTCGACGAAGGTTGCTGTTGCCGCTATTGGAAGAACCGTCTTCGCGAATCACAAGGACGTTGTAAGTACGTCGCTTCATCAGCGTCACGATAATTTTCTCGTTACCTTCCAACAGGATTTTCTTATCCTTGGTGTAGGCACCAACAATTTTTCGCTCAGCCTGAGAAAGTGTCAGACCTGTGACACGGATCGGAGTAACCAATGGCAGCGAGATATAACCGTCGTCTCGAACTGGCACAGGGTAGCCAAGGCCCGGATCGACATCTTCGTCCCGACTGTTTGGGAAATTGACCGGCGGAGGAACGTCCTTATCGCCCGTGATTCCCTGAATGTAGATGCCTAGGATATCGCCCTTGTCCAGCACGTACTGCTCGGGAGGAGTCTGTCGCAACGCGAGAAAGTTAATCTCCGTTTCCGTGTCGGGCTGACAGCAACTGGCGTTCAGCACGTCTTTTGCGGGCGTCAGATTGGTTGGACCATATGTCTGACAACCAGTGACAGAAGCGATCAAGCCGCCAGCCAGCAACAGACAGTAAATTCGGTTTGTCAAGAAAGTCCGCATATCCAAGTTCTCCGGTTTGTTTCCGAGGCAACGCACGAATGCTTTTCACCGCGCGATCGGGTCGTAGGCATTGTTTCGGTACCAACTGAGAATCAGTTTTAATGGTTAGCCTTTAGATCTACTTGCCGCGTTCAGGTCGAGTTTGCCGGTTGGCGAAAGCTTGTCGCATGGCGGGTTGACTTTTCCGGTCGTAAGGGAATTCGACTCGCTGGGCTGATCTTTGACCGCTCGAAAAGCAAGATTGCAGCTTGGGGGCGTGTGTGACACGCATGCGAGGTTTACGAAACCGGCATAAGTTCGCATTGATCGAACAAGCGGGAATGTGAAAGCACTTTCGAGTGCTGGCAACCAAAGGGCGTTAGCAGGCGTTGAGGTCGACTGAATTCGAAGGCGTCGACCTATGCATGGATGTTAAGATTTGCCGGCTACGAAAGATTATTGGCTTTTTGGCTCAACGAAAGCACACGGTCGCCTGCCGGC
>CAZLYM010000103.1:2198-3974 GCA_964563475.1 uncultured Pirellulaceae bacterium | reverse complement strand
CACACGGTCGCCTGCCGGCATTTCGTTAAACGGTCTAGCGATCAGTCTTCGTAGCTGATCTCAAGGATTTTGAACTTCAGTGTGCCTTTTGGGACATCAATATCGGCGACTTCACCGATCTTTTTCCCAAGCAAACCTCGACCGATCGGGCTGGTGATCAAATACTTGCCCGAGTCGTAATCTTCATCGCCGTCGCCGACAAGTGTGATTTCTTCTTCGTCGTCTAGGTCAACGTCCAGCACTTTGACCGTGGCGCCGAAAGCGACTTCGTCTTTAGGAATCTGAGATGGGTCCACGATCTGAGCCCGTGAAAGACGGTCCCGTAGCTGAATGATCTTCGCCTGAAGCAGCCCCTGTTTTTCTCGCTGAGCGTGATATTCCGCATTTTCCTTAAGGTCACCTTCCGCACGAGCCGCCGCAATGTCTTCGGCAATCTTGGGCATCTGGACGTTTTCCATCTCATCCACTTCCGCCCGGCGGCGGTTGTAGGCTTCTTGGGTCATTGGAACACGTTCGACCATGTCGATTCTCCGTAGCTTTAGCGTTTAGCGGCAACTTAAAAAAATGGCGTGTTTGGTTTCAGCCAATGGCTCAAACCGCACGCACGTCGAAAAACCACGGCGGGCGGAACTAACCAACCACAACCGTGAAAAACGAAACGACTTGGGTTCATGAAGAACTCAAGCCGAGCGGCAATTATCGGATATTTTTCCAGCGGAATCAAGAACACCGCATTTTCATGCGCGAATCACGGATTCAGCGCATGAAAATCTAGCAAGGTCACCGAGAGGCTGGGTGATTTGCAACGGGGTACAGCAGGCAGCCACACCCTTTACAAAACAACGCCTTTTTTGAGAGCAGTTCGGCAGCCGTTTGAGTCGTCAGACGTTGGTTGCAGTACCCGCACGTTTCCCCATCGGTGTCCGTCAGAGCATCTTCGCCTTTCTTTTCTACCAAGCGTCGGTAGTCGACTTTTAGGTCGGTCGGGATCAGCTTTTCCTGCTCGATCAATTCTACTTTCAATTCAGCCAGTTCACGATTAAGCGTTTCCAGTTCTGAGGAAACGCTTTCCTGCATCGCTTTGGTTTCACCTTGCGATTTTTCGTGATTCGCCTGAGTCGTAGCGTGTTCGTCCGTCAAAACATCGATTCGCTCCAGCAATTCCAGAATCTCGTCGGAAAGAACACTGTTGGCCTGCTCGTCGGCCGCAATTCGATCCTTGAGCAACTGAAACTCCTTGTTGGAAGCACAAGTGTTCAGATTCGCATTCATCTTTTCGATCGACGCTTCTCGTTCACCCAGTTGCAGCTGTTTTGCATCGGCCGCCATTTTGGTTTGAGTCAGCGTCTCTTTGGCGGCTTCCACCGCCTGCTGAAACTTGAGTTCATTTTGCTGAACGAGTTTGACCTTTTTAGGTCCCTTTTCGATACGTTCACCGACGTCCGCGATTTGACGCAGCAGGCGGTGTACGGTCCTGAGCATTCCGTAGTCGATGTTCAACGCTTCCTCCAAAGTCCAGGTTGATCAGATGTGAATAGATATTAGTGTCACAACTTGTAACATCGTGAAATAATCCGGCATCAATCAACGGACTGCGTGAAGTCCGCCGGGCGACGCTAAAAACGTATCGTACCATGAATAAAGCCGTTGACCATGACTGCCAATGGCTGAAGCCGCCGAAGGGCAAATCCTCAATTTTGAGCCTTGGGAACTCCGTCGAGCTGGCCGCTGAACGTCAGCCCAATCCCACAGCGCACTCGAGGCATTCGGCATCAA
>CAZLYM010000103.1:0-2098 GCA_964563475.1 uncultured Pirellulaceae bacterium | reverse complement strand
CATTCGGCATCAATAGACGGCTGCAAAACCCTTGTTTTCGGAACTTTTGATTTTGTTGCAATCCCTTGCGTCAATTGACGACGATATTAGTTGTTACCACGCTTCCCGCCGTCAATTGGGGCAGCAAAAAGACGGAGACCAAGGTGAATGCTCGAATCCATTGCAAACAATTTGTCGAGTCACTTCCACGCAATCCTGTCGCCGGAAAGTCGCGTCTACCCCCTGTATTTGGTTTCCGCTTTTGTATTGGCGTTACTGGCATATGTCCAAGTCGAACGCGCCCACGCTGATGAAGATGCCGCCCATGGGAATGATGCCTCGGGTGACGATGAACGCCCAACCTTCCTTCAATATGTTTTCAACCCGCGTATCATTTTTCACCCATCCACTCGGCAGGACGTCAAGTATTTTTTCGTCAACTCACTAGTGTATTACGCACTGATCTCGCAATTTCTGATCAGCGCTCATGCTTTATCGACTGCCTTTCATTCGTCGCTGATTTCGTGGTTCGGTGAATTATCTGCCCCCATTTTGTCTACGGGCGTCGGCATAGTTCTGTACACGATCCTGTCGTCCCTTGCGTTGGACCTTGGTGTCTACGTCATGCACTATTTGTTCCACAGGATTCCCTTACTGTGGGAGTTTCACAAAGTTCATCACTCTGCCGAAGAACTGAATCCAGTTACCCTGTTCCGGATGCACCCGGTGGATCTGTTTCTAACGGGCTTGGTCGTGGCAGTGTTTAATGCCATTGCCTTCGCAGGAATGTTTTATCTGACCGGTAACGAACTTAGCCCGGTGAGAATGTTTGGCCTGAACATCATTGTCTTTCTGTTCTACTTGTTCGGATACAACCTTCGTCACTCTCACATGTGGCTGAACTATCCGGCGTGGCTTAGCCGGATTCTGATTAGTCCTGCACAGCATCAGATACACCATAGTTCTGACCCGAAACACTATGACAAAAACTTTGGTTTGATTTTTTCGTTCTGGGATCAACTTATGGGAACGTCCTACATCCCAAAAAAATATGAAAAACTCAACTTCGGACTCAGCCCAGAAAACCCCAATCCATTCAAATCCGTTGCTGACTTGTACATCAAACCGTTCGTCTGGGCCGGCGAAATTGTGAAAACAAATTTATCAACCTCTCAAGGGCGAACGAAAACTGTGATTGTGACCTCGGGGCTGATACTTGCCACAGTGTTGGCGTGGTGGCAGTACGACCGCGCGATAGCCTCCGCCGGTCCGGAAGTCGTCAGCGTCAAACTTGAAGAACTGACTTGGACAGAAGTCCACGCCGCATTGGACCGAGGCTACAAAACCGTGATCATTCCCACGGGGGGTACAGAGCAGAATGGTCCGTTTGTAATCTTGGGAAAACACCACTTCGTTGTTGACTTTACCAGCGACGTCATCGCACGGAAACTTGGAAAAACACTGGTCGCCCCCGTGATGGACTATGTCCCTGAAGGCGAAATCACTCCTCAGCCAACAGGCCACATGCAATTCACCGGTACAATTTCAATTCCGGAGACGGTTTTCGAATCGGTGCTCGAACATACTGCTCGCAGTTTAAAGCATCACGGATTTACAGAAATATTTTTTCTTGGCGACAGCGGTGGCAACCAGGAATCACAGCGAATCGTGGCAAGGAAACTGTGCCAAGAATGGGCAGAAGAGGGTGTTCGCGTGGCGACTCTGGATGAATACTATTCAGGCAACGGACAGTTCCAAACGCTACAGGAATCCGGCTACCCCCCTGAAGAAATTGGGTGGCATGCGGGGATTCGTGACACCTCGGAACTACTGGCCATCGACGATCAGAAAGTCCGCCTTGTCGAACGAAATGTGATCAAAGGTGTCTCGCCAGGATTTTCCGGGGCGGCCAATAAAGCGAGTGTTGAGATCGGCCAAGAGATGCTCTTGCTCAAAATCGAAGCTGCACTAAAGCAAGTTCGTTCGATCCGCAACACACCGATCGACCAACTTAACGCTCCAGAGGAATTCTAGCGCACACCTTCAAACGACAACTCCGAGCCAATCATTCTTGATTTGGCTCGGAGTGTTTGAACGACCTTTGCGGCATGCTTTGAAT
>CAZLYM010000102.1:12145-13846 GCA_964563475.1 uncultured Pirellulaceae bacterium | reverse complement strand
TTAAACCTACCGCTCTGGATATTGAGACCTCGACAGATTTCTTTGATCTGCTGGTGGGTTCTATCGTGCCACTTGCCTAAGCAGAACCGTCTCTACCAGATCCTTGGTACCAAGCGCCAAGGAACCTGCCGACGGTAATGTTCATGGCCCTGATCGACCGACAGCAATCGTTCCTCGCGATCGATGCGAGCGATCATGCCCGCCAGAGTCAACATCATCAGAAGCCACGCAAGAACCGTTCCGGCCGCATGTGTGACTCCCAACATGATCATGATTTCTCCCGCATAGGCGGGATGGCGAATCCACCGGTAAAGCCCGTTACTGACTAAGGAACGCCGCGCAGGGAAGATTGCGAAGCTACGGCCCAAGTTCATCAACGCCACGATTGCGACGAACGAACCGATGGCGATCAGACCAAGGCTGATCCAATTCCAAGCCTCGCGCCGACAAGGCAACATTGTCAGCAGCACGGCCCCCGCAATCAGCGAGACACACGCCACACCGATATCGATCCAATTGCCGTCCTCACCGGCTACCGCACGGTTTGCGAACAGCCATCCAACGGTCAGTTGCAGCAAAACGGCGCCGGCCACTGGAATCGACCACCGTAAGTCGGCCGGCGACTGTACAAAACGAGCCACTCCCCACGTAAAAAACATGGCGCCAAGGATCAGATTTTTAATTTGCCAATCGGGCCACGTCGTCAACCGATTCTCCCTCGCGAATCACATAACAGGCCATCGTGGGCAAAATTGATTTAATACAGGGTAAAACCCCAGCCGAACACGTAACTCAAAACATTGACGACCACTAGGATGCCGATGAATCCTATCCATCCGCCTAAACCACTTTTGCCAGCCATGCTTTATCCTCAAAAAAATGCCTGATTGCCGAACCTCCAAAACACGATGTCTACGAGGCAAATTAACACCTGTTGGCGGAGTGTCAACCTTGCGAAAGTGTTAAAAAGTGCGGGTTGCAAAGGCTAAGAGCCTCAGTAGTACACGGATAATCTTATGAACTGCTGATTTTTCGTGTCTGGTAACTTGCCTGGTCCCATCTGAGCTTTTATCTTGACGGGTGAAGCCGGATAAGCTGAACAAAAGTAGTCGAAAAACTCGCCACCGAAAAACAAGTTTTGGAGAAATCGTTATGTCAATCAATATTATGGACCTCGTTAAAGGAGCGGTCACCGACCAAGTGATGGGTCAACTTGGAGGTCTGCTAGGACAGAGTGACCGCAAAAAAACATCTTCCGTTTTTGAATCAGCAACTGCTTCGATTCTTGGTGGGTTGTTGAATAAGTCTCAATCGCCTCAGGGCAACCAAGAGATTTTCAAAGCTGCCAGCGAAGCCGATGACTCGATTCTCGACAAACTGGGTGATCTGCTTGGCGGCGGTGATCAGACGGTCGGCTTTGAGCAGCAAGGTGGCGGGATGTTGGACATGGTGTTCGGCAACCAGCGAAACGGCATTATCGGCATGTTGTCCAGCGCTTTGGGATTTGACAAAACCATGATCGGCAAACTGCTGACGATGGCGGCTCCTATCTTACTGGGTGTCATCAGCCGCCAGATGAAATCCAGTTCGATGGACGCAGCGGGACTGGGAAGCATGTTGTCTGATCAAAAGCAACATCTTGGAAATTACTTGCCCGCTGGCATGGGATCAGAGTTGGGACTCGGTAACCTCACCAGCAGC